>CAWVKD010000069.1:0-33259 GCA_963929765.1 Clostridia bacterium
TCTCAGGAATGAGATAAAATATAATTCATAATGTATTGCATAACGAAGAAAGGAAGAGCAGACATGGACCAAATGAATTTTTACTTACCTGAAGAACAACTGGCCGTACAGGAAATGGTACGCAATTTCGCTGAAAAGAAACTGAAACCCGGTGTTATTGATCGCGATGAAAAAGGCGAATTCTCCCTTGAGCTGTTTAAAGAAATGGGTAAAATGGGCCTGTTTGGTCTGGCTTATCCGGAAGAATTTGGTGGCCAGGGCAAAGGCAGCTACCTCTCCTATGCAGTTGCTGTAGAAGAAATTTCCAAGATTGATGCATCCATGGGTATTGCATTTTCTGTTTTGGTTTCCCTCTATGGCGGCAGCGTTATGAACTCTCCTGCTGACGATGAAACCAAGAAAAAATTCCTGAAGCCTGTTTTGACTGGCGATTACTACGGTTCCTTTGGTCTGACTGAGCCCACTGCTGGTTCTGATGCCGCTGGTATTCGCACCACTGCTGTAAAAGATGGCAACGACTACATTCTGAATGGAACCAAGATTTTCAACACCAACGGTCCGTTCGCTGATTATACTGCTGTTTATGCAATGATTGAGCCTGAAAAGAAGGCAAAAGGTTTGGGATGCTTTGTTCTTCAGAAGGGTATGCCTGGCTTCTCCGTTGGCAAAATTGAGAATAAGATGGGTATCCGCGCTGCACAGGTTTCCGAAATGATTATGCAAGACGTCAGAGTGCCTGCAGAAAACATGATCGCTGTGAGCGGTACTGGTTTCCCCACTGCAATGAAGGCATTGGACGGCGGTCGTATTGGTGTCGCTGCACAGGGTCTCGGTATTGCAAAGGGTGCTTTCGCAATCACCAAGGAATATTTGAAGGTTCGTGAACAGTTTGGTAAACCCTTGTACAAAAACCAGCACATTGCATTCAAAATGGCTGAACTGGATACCGAAATCGAAATGGCACAGCATCTGCTGTACAAAGCAGCTAGCGATAAGGATGCTCACAGACCTTACACTGTTCCCGCTTCCAAAGCAAAGATGGTCTGCACCGACTGTGCTATGCACGTTACCACTGAATGCGTTCAGCTCATGGGTGGCGTAGGCTACATGAGAGAATATCATGTTGAACGTATGATGCGTGATGCCAAGATCACCCAGATCTATGAAGGCACCAACGAAGTTCAAAGAATTGTTATCAGCAACAATATGTTCAGAGAAAAGAAATAAGCCCGGTTGATTTGACCATACGTGCGGGCGCATGGTGTATTCTCGTAGAGAGAAATGGCTATGCGCCCGCGACGCTTATCTTCTATAGCATTTCAGCAGAAATGCTATAACCCTCCGGCAGTAGCCTGCTGAGGCATCTTAAAGCTGCAGAAAGGATGGAACTTTATGGAATTCAATGAATGCATCAACTACCTCTTAACAACTGCACAGCATGCTGTTTTTCAGCGCATGACAGAGCGTTTAGCAGAACACGATATTACCCCTGGACAATATGCCATTTTAAATTGTCTCTGGACCCACAAATCTGTTAATCCCAAAGAAATTGCAAAAATCCTATGTCTGGAAACATCTACTATCTCTGGAGTCATGGATCGGATGCAGAAAAAAGGAATTATTGATCGCCTGGTTAGCAAAGAAGATCGCCGTTGTGTCCAAGTAATGCTCACCGATAAAGGTAAGGCTTTGGAAGAACCCGTCCTCCGCGTGGTAGAAGAAGTTAACAAGGAAGTAATGTCTGGATTTACACCAGAAGAGCAGGCTCTTTTAAAAGATTGTTTGCGTCGGATCGCCGGTCATGAAGAAGCTGGCATCTTGGAATTAAAGCTAGCTGTAAATACCTAATGATGTTGTCCAAGTCAATAAGGAGGATTGCTTTTAGTCAAACGAACGATATCTACAATCGTTGGCTTCTTCTCCTTGTGAAACAAATTTTAACTCTTTCTTTGAATATTACACAGTTTTCCTCTTTGTGGAAAACTGTGTTTTTGTACTTTTGAGGATAGTGCAAAATCAGGAAAATAAGTTTTTCATTTCAACATTAATTCAACTTTTCCGCACAGACTTGGTTAACATTTTGTATAAAATATCAACTTTTTCTGCTTGTTTATTTGTTTTTTGCATAAAATCTGCAGAAAATAGAATAAAGCTGTTTTGTTTTTCTATATGAAGTGTATCATTTTTTCTATAGAATCCCTATTTCTATTCCACTATTTTCTTTTTCGTCTCTTATGAAAACAATACATAATATTGTAAATTTATCTCAACACGATATAGGTTGTCCACAATTTCCACAGGTTTTTCCACACTTTGATTTTACTTGCACCTGTAAACGATTACAGCTTTTTCTCCCCTTTTTCCTCTCTGTCCTATCCCCCGATTTTACACAGCATTCCATTTTCCGTCATTGACATAATACCTTGTCAATCTATCCCTTAGATGTTTTCTTCAATGTCCTTATTGGCATATGCATTTAAAGACATCCCCGCCGTATGGCCTGCTAAAAATTCATAATATCCCTGAGCACCTATCATAGCGGCATTGTCTCCACATAGGAATAGGGGCGGCAGGTACAGGGTCTTCCCCATATTTTGGGCCATCTGAGTCAATGCCCTTCGAATTTCGCTGTTGGCAGCCACACCACCGGCTGCCACCAGCGTTTGATAACCTGTTTGTCGAAGCGCTTCTGCAGTGCGTGGAACAAGCGTATCCCGCACTGCAGCCTGAAAGGAAGCTGCCAGAGAATGCTTGTCCAATATCTGTCCTTTTTGCTGAGCATTATGAACCAAATTGATCACTGCTGTTTTGAGTCCTGAAAAACTCATATCCAAAGGCGCATCTGCAATTTTGGATCGAGGTAGATCATATACTGTAGGATCTCCATCTTTTGCCAGATTCTCGATAGCGCGTCCACCAGGATATGGATAACCTAAAACACGAGCTACTTTATCAAAACACTCTCCCGCTGCATCATCCCTTGTTCGACCCAAAATAACCATGTCGGTATAATCTCGCACATCTACAAGCAAAGTATTGCCACCAGACACTGTTAAACAGAGGAAAGGGGGCTTCAACTCTGGAAATGCCAAAAAATTAGCTGCAATATGTCCTCTTAAATGATGCACCGGAATCAACGGAACATTGAATCCAAAGGCTACTGATTTTGCAAAATTCAGTCCTACCAGAAGTGCTCCGATCAGCCCAGGAGCATACGTCACCGCAACAGCATCAATATCTGTTTTCGTCATATTTGCTTGCTGTAGTGCTGCATCTGCCAAGGGCACAATGGCCTCTACATGGCGCCTTGATGCAATTTCTGGAACTACACCGCCATAAATCGCATGCTCCTCGATCTGAGATAATACCACATTGGAACAAACCTTTCGGCCATCCTGTACCACAGCCACTGCTGTTTCGTCACAAGACGTCTCAACCGCTAAAATATTCACTATTTGCCTCAACTTTCTAACTGTAATGTCATTAAAATTGCATCTTCCCGCGGCTTTTCATAATATCTTTTTCGTCGCCCTACTACTTGAAAGCCGTACTTTTGATACAAGCCAATGGCAGCTTCATTGCTTGCACGTACTTCCAATGTGAGTGAAGCAAGTTCATACTTGTCAGCTGCATCTAAAAGCGCCTGAATGAGATGTTTCCCAATTCCCTGCCGTCTCCATTCTGGATAAACCGCTACATCTGTGATACATCCTTCATCCAACACCATGTAGAAGCCAGCATACCCTACAACTTTTTCACTGTCTATAGCTACAAAATATGCGGAGTCTCGATCTAGTTCTTCTTCCAGTAACGCTTCTGACCATGGTATAGAGAAACACTGTGCTTCCAGTGCAGCCACCTGAGGGATATGAGTCCTGTTCATGGGAACAATCTGGACGTTCATAATTCTTGCTTCTCCTCCTGATCTAAAATTCGACCCACCTCATGGAAAATTTCCTCTGCTACATTTTCATATACAGTTCTATCTCCACCAAAAGGATCCGTTATATCCCTATCGCACAGACAAAACACTTTCTCCTTTTGATCTGGCGCAAACTTTAAAAGCATTTGCTTTTGCTGCCGGGTCATGCATAAAATGACATCCGCTTCTTCCAAGATATATTTTGTTACCCTTCTGGCACGGTGCTGTGTTAAATCTGCACCATAACGTCTTGCCGCTGCAATTGCCTGGGGTGTAGCGGGATCTCCTGGATACGCTGCCAACCCACAGGAAATGGCATGCACATGAGAGTGACGCGTCTGTGCCATAGTGTTTAAAATTCCCTCTGCCATGGCACTTCGACATGTGTTTCCAGTACATACAAATAAAATGGTCTTCACAACAATAATCTCTCTTTCTTTTACGTTGTCCAGATGACAGAATGAAATGTGCATTGGATGACCGCTTGCCCTCCCGACAGGATTTCTCCATATAGAGGCTGTTTCGTTTCCACTGCATACCAAATGCAGTATTGCACTGTATCCACAGTACTTTCGCTTCCTTCACCATACGTCACACGAATAGCATCAGTCTCTCCCCACCGTTCTTCATCTACCTGGGCAATATATCCCTCTTTACAAGCGTCAAGGAAAGCAGGCAGAGCATCCAAGGGCGAAAGGCCATTGGTATCCAAAGGACCTGTCTCCAATTCTGCTCCTTCATAAGTCAGTTTTGTTTCCCCTTCTTCTATGATAGCAGTAACCCCTTGGATCGATTCTGGTGCCAAAACCACGATTTTGCTTTCTCCTGTTTCTTGCCAAACGAAGGAAAGTGTGTAAGAATATACCCGGTCTCCATAGTCAGATCGCACTTCTGCTTCTATCTGGCAAGAAGTAGCCTCTAACGCCTGTGACCGAATATCCAAAGCTACCTCTTCTCTTTCCTGTGCTGTGCCTCCACAAGAAGACAACAATAAGATTACTGGTATCAGTGCAAATAAGCGGCGCAAAGCCCTTCCTCCTACCTTTTTCTTTCATCTACTCTCTTTTGTGCGCATGACACAAGGTATCATTTGGATGATGTCGCTGGGCAGCATGCCAGCTTCCCCCCATTGCTGTGCACATAGGTCTCCAGCTTCCCCATGTAAAAACACTGCAACAGCAGCGGCTAAACCAGGCTCCATTCCTTGGCCCAACAAAGCCAAAAGAACCCCAGATAATACATCTCCGCTCCCGCCCTTTGCCATACCCGAATTACCGGTAGGATTGATGTATACCGTTCCGTCTGGGAGCGCTGTCACAGTACCTCGCCCTTTCAAAACCAAGATACATCCATGAGATATGGCAAAGGCACGAGCTGCACCGATGCGGTCACCATTTTCAAGATGGCCACCCAAACGCAAAAATTCTCCTTCATGAGGTGTCATAATCAAAGGAGCTTTGCGCCCGTCCAATTCATGTATATGTTCTGCTGCCAAGTTTAGACCATCAGCATCTAGCACAAGAGGACATTCTAAATGAGCAATTGCTGCGCGCACAACAGCAGCGGCACCTTCACTTTTCCCAAGGCCTGGACCAACAAGACAAGCATCGTACGCTTGCAGTGGTGGCAAAACCTGTTCTGCCGCGATGGGATGCAGTTCATGATCCGCTGTTTTCAGAGGAAATACCATGACTTCTGTATTCTTCATTGCTTCAATTTCGTAAATGCTTTCAGGAACATAGAGAAAAACAAGACCTGTACCTGATCGCATGGCTGCTTTTGCCGATAAAGTAGGAGCCCCCGTATAGCCAACACTCCCAGCTACGATACCTACTTTACCAAAATCTCCCTTGTGTCCATCTATTTTTCGCTGTGGCAAAAGAGCCTGAATCTCTTGTTTGGTCAAAACAAAGGTCTGACATAGCATTTCCTCGATCAATGTCTTGGGAATGCCAATATCAACGATTTGTAACTCTCCACAGCACAAGCTGCCTTTACCTGTATACAATCCTGGCTTGGGAAGAGTAAATGTAACGGTTTGACTGGCCACAACCGCTTCTCCCGGTGTTTGTCCCGTATCCGCCAGAACACCGCTGGGAATATCAGCTGACACAATGGGTACATGACATTGATTCATGAGTAGAATAGCTGCTTTTGCATCTCCCCTCGGTGCAGAATGAAGTCCAATGCCAAAAATAGCATCGATTATCACATGTGCTTTTCGGCATTGCGCCTCTTGCTCTGGATCCTGAGGAGAAAACGACTCCAACTTTCCTCCCACAGCATAGAGACGGCGTTCCATTTCTTTGGTATCCGCTGTCATTTTTTCTCGGTCTCCTACGAGAAAAACCCGGGTTGAAATCCCCCGCTCAATAAAAAAACGAGCAGCCCCCACTCCATCTCCGCCATTATTACCAGGACCGCAAAAAACAACCGCCATGGCTTCCTCTGCTGTGGTAAAATAGGCACTGGCACTAAGGAACACTTGTCTTGCCGCCATTTCCATCAGATCGACGGAAGGAACACCCATTTCATCGATTGCTTTTCGATCCAGCTCCTTCATTTGAGCAGCAGATAGTAATTTCATAATGAGCACCTCCGCACTTTTCATGCTTTTCTTTTTTCATAGATTATTATAGAAAAGAAAGTTCCTTTCGTCAATTTTTGTCTTGCAACATTCTATATTTTACGCTATAATTGGTCAATATATGATATGATGGCGATGAACGGGAAAAGAGCGGACTTTTGCCTTACCAGAGAAGATAAGCCATTGGCTGAAAGCTTATTAAGAGCAGCACCGCTCGGTTCGCCCGGGAGCTTCGCGTTGAACCAAGAGTAAGAGTAGGCGCGACGGGTGGCCTCCGTTATCAGGTTTTCAAGTGCGCATTGTTATTGCAATGCGAATCGTGGGTGGTACCGCGGAAGGTTTGCCTTTCGTCCCTGTTGTGGGAGAAAGGTTTTTTTATTTTAAATAAGGAGTGTCACACATGCGAAAACAATTGGAGGATATCCAGAAGGCCGCACTGGATGCCATATGGTCAGCAAAAATTTTATCTGACTTAGAGGCATTGCGTGTCCAATATCTGGGAAAAAAGGGCGAATTAACCGCCGTTTTAAAGCAAATGGGCAAACTCTCCCCTGACGAACGTCCTCTCATCGGACAACTTGCCAACGCTGTTCGAGAAGAATTGACAGCAGCAATTGCTCAACAGTCTAGCCGCCTTGAACAAGCTGCGTTGGAAGCCCGACTTGCTTCTGAAGTGGTTGACGTTACCATCCCTGGCAAACCAGTGCAAGTGGGTCATCGTCATCCTATGTCTCTCGTTTTAGAAGAGGCAGAAGATATCTTTATCGGGATGGGCTTTCAGATAGCGGAAGGACCTGAAGTAGAGCTTGCAGATTATAACTTTACAAAATTAAATACGCCTGAAGGACATCCCGCCAGAGATTGGCAGGACACATTCTATCTTTCGGAAGATGGTTCTGTAGTACTCCGCACGCAAACATCTCCTGTCCAAGTACATGTGATGGAAACACAACCATTGCCTATTCGTATTATCTCCCCCGGCCGTGTATACCGAAAAGATGAAGTAGATGCCACTCACTCCCCAATGTTCCATCAGATCGAAGGACTCGTTGTTGATAAAGGGGTCACAATGGCAGATTTAAAAGGCACCTTGGAAACCTTTGTCCAACGCTTATACGGTGCGAATACAAAAATCCGGTTCCGTCCTCACCATTTCCCCTTTACAGAACCTTCCTGTGAGGTCGATGTGCAATGCTTTGAATGCCAAGGAAAAGGGTGCCGCGTTTGTAAAGGAGAAGGTTGGATCGAACTTTTAGGCGCCGGCATGGTCCATCCTAAAGTTTTAGAAGGCTGCGGTATCGACACCAATGTTTACAGCGGCTTTGCTTTTGGTATTGGCGTGGAACGGATGACCATGCGTCGCTTTTCCATTAGCGACATGCGGTTGATTTTTGAAAATGACATGCGGTTTTTAAGTCAATTTTAGGAGGATAAGGCATGAAACTTTCACGAAAATGGCTCTCTGAGTTTGTAGATATCAACGCATCCGACAAGGAATATGCCGACGTAATGACCCTCACTGGATCCAAGGTGGAAACTACAGAAGATCTAGGCGCAGAAATAAAGAATGTAGTCGTTGGACGCATTTTGGACATCCAAAAACACGAAAATTCTGATCATCTTTTCGTTTGTACTGTAGACGTTGGGCAAAAAAATCCTATCACGATTGTAACGGGTGCTCAAAATGTACACGCCAATGACATGGTTCCTGTAGCGTTGGATGGCTCCACATTGCCTGGCGGTGTCCACATCAAAAAAGGAGTGCTGCGGGGCATTGAATCCAATGGGATGCTCTGCTCTCTCAAAGAATTGAATCTCACAACCCATGATTTCCCCTATGCCATTGAAGACGGTATTTTTATCTTACAGGAAGATTGTACCGTAGGTCAGGACATCCGCCCTGTGATTGGCATGGATGATCATGTTGTAGACTTTGAAATTACCAACAACCGCCCAGATTGCCTTTCTGTCATCGGCCTTGCCAGAGAAAGTGCAGCGTCTTTTCATGTGCCTCTCCGTCTGCATACGCCGGAAGTCAAAGGTTCTGGCGGGAATATTGCTGACTTGCTGGATGTAGAAATAGTCGATGGTGATTTGTGCCCTCGTTATACTGCTCGTATGGTTCAAAATGTAAAAATTCAACCTTCTCCTAAATGGATGCGGGAACGTCTACGGGCATCTGGCGTACGCCCAATCAACAATATTGTAGATATTACCAACTATGTCATGTTGGAATATGGACAACCTATGCACGCATTTGACTATTCCTGTGTTTCCGGTGGTAAAATCATTGTGCGTCGTGCAGGAGGCAATGCATCCTTCACCACATTAGACGGTACTGTACGTAATCTTAAGCCGGAGATGTTGGTCATTGCAGATGAAACACAGCCTGTTGGTGTAGCCGGGGTCATGGGCGGTGCCAACAGTGAAATTACCGATCAGACAAAGCAAATTGTTTTCGAATCTGCTAACTTCAATGGTGTCTCCATTCGTAAAACTGCCATTGGCCTTGGTATGCGCACAGATGCTTCCGGTCGTTTTGAAAAAGGACTGGATCCTATGAATACCTTGCCTGCTGTAGAGCGCGCATGTGAATTGGTTGAGCTTTTAGGTGCAGGTGAAGTAATCGATGGGACTATCGATGTCATCGCCGCTGATATTCCAGAAGTGACGATTCCTTTGGAAACAGAAAAAATCAACCGCCTTTTAGGCACCGACTTATCCACAGATCAAATGAAGGAACTATTAGAACCTCTGGACTTCACATTTGAAGGAAACACTATGAAAGTTCCCTCTTTCCGCAACGATGTCCGTCATTATTCTGACGTAGCAGAAGAAGTCGCTCGAATGTACGGCTACAACCAAATTCCCACCACTTTGATGCGGGGAGAAACTACATTAGGTGGCCGTTCCCACGCTCAAAACGCTCGCCGTCAAATCGGTGAAGTGTGTCGGGGTATGGGCTTTTCTGAAATCATTACCTATTCTTTTGTTTCTCCTTCTTGCTTTGATAAAATCAGGATGCGGCCAGATCATCCCCTACGCAATGCTATTACCATATTAAACCCCTTAGGTGAGGATACCAGCATTTTGCGCACTCGCGTTTTGCCTTCTATGATGGAAACTATTGCCCGCAACATCAGTTACCGTAATGCTTCTGCTAAGCTCTACGAGTTTGCAACAGTATATAAACCTAAAAATGATGGAAGCGGCTTGGCCAACGAGCAGGTCCGACTCTCTCTTGGCGCTTACGGTGATGATATTGACTTTTTCTCTATCAAAGGAAACGTGGAAGCTATCTTGAAAACGATGCGGGTAAAAAATGTATCCTTTGTCGCTGATACCAACATGCCGTCTTATCATCCTGGTCGTTGCGCACGCATTTCTGCCGGGGGGATACAGCTTGGCTTAGTAGGGCAAATTCATCCTTTAATTGGCCAAAATTATGGTATCTCTCAGCCTATTTACGGTGCTCAACTTAGCTTTGCTTCCATTTTAGAGCAGCAGGCGCCCGAACCTCAATACACGCCACTCCCTCGTTTCCCATCTGTAACGCGGGATATCGCTGTGGTTTGCGATTCTGCTATTCCTGTTGCAGTGCTGGAGGAATGTATCGACCGGGGCAGCCAAGGACTTCTCAAAGAGATTCGGCTCTTTGATGTCTATACGGGAACTCCCATTCCTGAAGGGAAAAAAAGTGTGGCTTTCTCCCTTACTCTGCGGGCAGACGATAAAACATTGACAGATGGTGAAGCAGATGCCGATGTACAATCCATTTTAGCTTTGCTCAAATCAGAACTCGGTGCTGTTCTCCGGTAAGGGGTTAAAATAAAATTTGAAGATTTCCCCTTTACAATAAACAATAATTACGTTAAAATGACGTCAGAGCCAATCGATCCAAATGTAAGACAGGAGGCGAACCCCATTGTTGGATTACACACGTAAATTTCAAATTAACCAAGATAGGGAAAAAGAGATCAAAGAGATCATGACTTCTGTCTATGCTTCTCTGCAGGAAAAGGGTTACAATCCTGTCAATCAGATCGTTGGATACATTCTATCAGAAGATCCCACTTACATTACCAACCACAACAATGCACGCAGTTTAATTCGTCGTATTGACCGGGATGAACTATTGCAAGCATTGGTACGCGACTATTTAACATGATGGGTTCTGGTAGAAAAATGTAGGAAATTTCTTATTAGACATCCTAATATAAAACTTTATTGCTATAAAAGCGGTATAACACAGACGTTATACCGCTTTTATAGTACACAAATCGCCCTGGCAAAAACTGTCATACTTTTGCCAGGGCGATTTGCTTTTCTAAATTATTTCCTTATTTGCCCTTCGCCATAAATAATATATTTACACGACGTAAGTTCTTCCAAGCCCATAGGCCCGCGAGCATGCATTTTCTGGGTGGAGATTCCAATTTCTGCTCCCAATCCAAATTCGAATCCATCTGTGAATCGTGTAGAAGCATTCACGTAGACCGCCGCTGCATCTACCTCATTTAGAAATTTTTGAGCAGTGAAGTAATTATTGGTTACAATTGCTTCTGAATGCCCGGTACCATGTTGATTGATAAACTCAATCGCCTCCTCTACACCAGAAACAACTTTTACCGCCAAAATATAATCGCCAAATTCTGTATAATAGTCTTCTTTTGTGGCAACCTTTACAGTATCACCTAAAATTTCTCTGGTAGCAAAACATCCTCTCAATTCCACATTCATTTTATCCAAAAACTGCTTTGCCATGGGCAAAAATTCTTCAGCAATTCCTCTCGCTACGAGCAATGTTTCCGCTGCATTGCATACAGATGGGCGAGAACATTTAGCATTAAAAATGATTTCTGCACCCATTTGCAAGTTAGCTTCTCCATCAACGTAAATGTGACAGTTACCTACTCCCGTCTGAATAACTGGCATTTTTGCATTTTCTACAACAGTCTGAATTAATCCAGCGCCACCTCTTGGAATGAGAACGTCAATATAATCAGAAAGGCCCATCATCTCGTTGGCCACTGTCCGGCTGGTATCATGAACAAAGCAGATGCAGTCTCTTGGCAAACCTGCTTCCTCTAATGCATCTCTCATAGCAGATGCCAGTGCTGCATTACTGTGGATCGCTTCTTTTCCGCCTCGTAAAATAACCACATTCCCTGATTTAAGACAGAGTGCAGCAGCATCAACTGTTACATTGGGACGCGCCTCATAAATAATGCCAATAACCCCCAGAGGAACTCGACGTCGTCCGATGATCAACCCATTGGGCATTTTCGACATTTTTGTTACTTCTCCAATGGGATCTGGCAATGCCGCAACTTGACGCACACCTTCCACAATGCCATCAATTCGTTCTTTTGTCAGCGTGAGTCGGTCTAAAAGAGCGTCTGACATGCCTTCTGCCCGGGCCGTTTCTAGGTCTTCTTCATTGGCCTCTAAAATTTGATCGCACCGCTCCATCAGGTAAGAGGCAATGGTAAGCAACGCCTGGTTTTTTTCTCTTGTTCCCGCAATCCCTAGTGTCCGCTCGGCAATTTTCGCCGATTGGGCCACAGTTTCTAAAATTGTCATTCCAAATCCCCTCCTATTTCAATACGCCCTGTTTTGTAAACAGCGTTCCGATTGAATTTCCTCTTAATATCTCATATAGTCCTTCTAACGCAGAACCATTGGTAATAACCATGTCGACATTGCTTTCCAGGCAAATGGATGCCGCATCCAATTTGGTGCTCATACCACCTGTACCCCAGCAAGTTCCTGCACCACCTGCTAGTTTTCGTATAGTGTCGTCCACTTGATAGACAATAGGAATCAGTTTTGCAGCTTCGTTAATGTGTGGATCACTATCATAAAGCCCATCAATGTCTGAGAGTAGAATTAACAAATCCGCCTTGCATAATACTGCCACCACAGCTGATAACGTATCATTATCTCCTAAAATCTTACTTTTACCTGTTTCAATTTCTGCAAAAGACACCGAGTCGTTTTCATTTACCACGGGTATCGTGCCCAATTCTAGCAACGCCTCAAATGTATTTCTTAAGTTTTCTGAGCGATATGGATCGTCCACATCATCCCTTGTGAGTAAAATTTGTGCCACTGCCTGACCATATTCTCCAAAGAATTTATCGTACAGATGCATCATTTCACACTGTCCCACAGCTGCTACTGCCTGCTTCATCCGAAGTTGACGTGGTCGCTCCGGAAGGTGAAGTTTTCCTGTACCAATTCCAATGGCGCCTGAACTCACCAAAATCACTTCATGCCCTATCCCTTTGATATCTGAAAGGACGCGGGATAGCATCTCCATATTATGGAAATTAAGACCACCAGATGGATGAACAAGCGTGGAAGTTCCAACTTTCACCACCACGCGTTTATGGGTTTTCGCTTCAGACACAGACTCGTTCGCCTCCAGTTATACCTGTATTCCTAAAAAAAGAATGGACTTTTCAAGTATATTCTTTTGTATGAAGCAGATTACCTTCAGAAAAAGAGCTCGACATTAAATGCCGCCTCATTTCCACTTTCTTTGCCTCTTCTCATACAATTGTAGTCATTATATCATAACTTTTTGTCGGAATAAAGAAGTATTTTTGCTTTGTTTCTTCATTTTTGCGGTTGAATTTACAGTTCAATTGGGTTAGAATGAACCATATAATTGGAAAAGGAAGTCAACTGCATGATCAACGTGGTCCTAGTAGAACCAGAAATTCCTATGAATACAGGTAATATTGCGCGCACTTGCGCTGCCACTGGCAGCCGATTGCATTTAATTCGTCCATTGGGATTTGATATAAGTGACAAAGCAGTAAAACGCGCCGGATTGGATTATTGGCATTTGGTAGATCTTTTTGTATATGATAATTTAGAGGATTTTTTTCAAAAAAACCCACATCCAGACCTTTGGCTTGCCACTACAAAAGCGCCGCACACCTATACGGAAGCCACCTTTCATGATGGCTGTTTTTTATTCTTCGGGAAGGAAACGGCTGGATTACCACTCTCTTTCCGCCTTGCCCATCGTGACCGTTGTCTTCGTCTGCCTATGCGCAAAGAGGCACGGAGTTTAAACCTTGCTAATTCTGTGGCTATTTTTGTCTATGAAGCACTGCGGCAAACTGGATTTTCCGGCCTCTCCGGCACTGGAGAAATGGGCCTCTAGTCCTTTCTTGATGATAAGAACCGCAATAATATGGGAGAAAAGGAGTTTCATACAATGAATGATCAAAAGAAGTCAGTAGAAGATCTCTCTGTTGCAGGAAAGCATGTGTTACTGCGCTGTGATTTTAATGTCCCTTTAGATAAAAAAACAGGGGAGATTACAGACGATACCCGTATTTCCGCTTCCCTTCCTACGATTCAATATTTGTTGCAACATGGAGCAGCTGTAATTGCCTGCTCTCATTTGGGCCGTCCTAAAGGCAAATGGAATCCTGCCTTATCTCTTGCTCCAGTGGCTGCACGGCTCAGTCAATTGCTAGGACAACCTGTAAAAATGGCAAAAGATGTTATTGGGCCTGATGCAAAAGAATTGGCATCCCATCTCCAACCTGGTGAAATCATGTTATTGGAAAATCTACGATTTCATGAAGAAGAAGAAAAAAACGATCCAACATTTGCCAAAGAATTAGCCTCTATGGCAGATATCTTTGTTAGCGACGCATTTGGTACTTGTCACAGAGCCCATGCATCTACTGTCGGCGTCGCTGCTTATTTGCCTGCTGTTTGCGGTTTTCTGGTGAGTCGAGAACTTTCTGTCATGGGCGGTGCCTTGCGCTCACCAAAACGTCCCTTTGTGGCTATCTTGGGAGGTGCAAAAGTATCTGATAAAATTGGCGTCATTCTTCATTTGTTAGAAAAGGCAGATGCCATTTTATTAGGCGGTGGAATGGCCTACACGTTTTTGAAAGCTCAGGGTGGTTCCATCGGCAAATCCCTTTGCGAAACTGATAAGCTGGATTATGCAAAAGAAGTAATAGAGAAGGCAAAAGAAAAGGGGGTCTCGTTTCTCCTCCCTACAGATGCTATAGCTGCTGCTGAATTTTCTGCTGATGCTTCACCCGTCCCTGTTTCTGCAAATGCTATTCCTGATGATTTGATGGGCATGGATATTGGCTCTAACACTATTCAAGCTTTCCAAGCAATTATAAAAACAGCAGGCACTATCATCTGGAACGGACCCATGGGAGTGTTTGAATTTCCCGCTTTTTCTTCTGGCACCCGGTCCATTGCAGAAGCAATGGCAAATTCTTCTGCCATCACCATTATTGGCGGTGGCGATTCTGCTGCCGCTGTTGAGCAGATGAATCTTGCCGACAAGATGACTCACATTTCTACTGGCGGCGGCGCTTCTCTAGAATTTTTAGAGGGGATCGAACTTCCCGGCATTGCTTGCTTGGAGGATCAATAGAGTCCCTACGCTGTTCGACATGAAAGGAGCCACTTTACCTTGAATCGAAAATACCGAAAAACCATTATTGCTGGTAATTGGAAAATGAATCTTACTGCCACACAAACCCGAGCTTTCGCAGAATCACTCAAAACCATGCTGCCCAAAACAAAATGGTGCGAAATAGTAGTCTGCGTGCCATTTGTCAATCTTTCTGCCGCTATAAAAGCGTTTCGCGACACCCGAGTTTCTGTTGGCGCTCAAAACGTACACTACGAAACTTCTGGTGCATTTACAGGGGAAATTTCTGCCCAAATGTTGAAAGACCTGGGTATCAAATATGTAATCATTGGACACAGTGAACGTCGTCAGATGTTTGGTGAAACCGATGAAATGGTCAATCAAAAAATGCATGCTGCTCTGGAAGTCGGACTTTCTCCCATTTTATGTGTGGGAGAAAGTCTGAAGCAACGAGAACTCGGTGTCACATTAGAAGTGATTGCATTACAAGTCAAGTCTGCTCTCTCTGGCATACCGGTTGACCAAATGCGACGAGTTGTCATTGCCTATGAACCCATTTGGGCCATTGGAACTGGTCGGACTGCCACTGCCGAACAAGCAAACGAAGTATGTGAGGCCATTCGGACTGTCATTCGAAAGTTATATGGGGCAAGAATTGCTCGTTCCGTTACCATTCAATACGGTGGTTCCATGAACGAGAAAAACGCAGAAGAACTACTGGCACAACCAGATGTAGATGGCGGTCTGATTGGTGGAGCTTCCTTAAAACCTGATACATTTATGGCCATTATTCATGCAGCCAATCAAGATAGCCAATAAGAACATAAGAACAAATTGCTTTACATCTCAAATCCATCCCATCCAGGCCATTTGATTTTTACTTCTTTGTATCTCAACCGGCCTGTGAAAGAAAGGATCTTATGAAAACACCTACCACACTCATCATTTTAGACGGTTACGGTCTAAACCCATCCAAAGAAAACAACGCCATTGCAGGTGCAAAGACTCCATATATGGACCATCTGTTTGAAACATGCCCTCATTGTTCCCTCTCTGCCTCCGGCATGGATGTGGGGTTGCCCCCCGGCCAAATGGGAAACAGCGAGGTGGGGCATACTAATATTGGTGCTGGACGTGTTGTTTTTCAAGATTTACCCCGTATTCACCTTGCCATTGAAGAAGGTTCTTTTTTTGAAAATACTGTCTTCTGTTCTGTGATGGACGCCTGTAAAGAGGATGGACGTGCTCTTCACCTTTTAGGATTACTTTCCGATGGTGGAGTGCATAGCCATATTAGCCATTTGTGGGCATTGTTAAAAATGGCAAAGCAACGTGGCGTACAGCGGGTTTATATCCATGCATTTCTAGATGGCCGGGATGTTTCTCCTACTTCCGGCAAACAATTTGTCTCAGAGTGCATCAGTCAATGCAAGGCTATCGGTATTGGTCAATTAGGCACTATTATGGGTCGTTATTTTGCCATGGACCGAGATCATCGATGGGATCGTGTTGAAAAAGCCTACCATGCCATGGTACTAGGTGAAGGAATGTTTACCGATCAACCTATTGCAACCATCCAATCACTTTACGAGGCAGGAACAACAGATGAATTCATTGAGCCATTAATTTGCGGCTGTGACGCTCGTATTCGTCAGGATGATGGTGTGATTTTCTTCAATTTTCGTCCTGATCGGGCAAGAGAAATCACTCGTGCGCTGGTAGATCCCGATTTTTCTGGATTTGTTCGAACCGGCGGATATTTCCCTTTATCTTTCGCCTGTATGACAGAATACGATGCCACTATGCCAAACGTTTCTGTTGCCTTTCCACGACTTCCACTGGATCATATTTTCGGAGAATATATCAGTCAATTGGGCATGACTCAACTTCGTATCGCGGAGACAGAAAAATATGCCCATGTTACGTTCTTCTTTAACGGCGGCCAAGAAACGGTGTTTCCCGGGGAAGACCGGGTTCTTATCCCCTCTCCTGACGTAGCTACTTATGACTTGAAGCCGGAAATGAGCGCATACGAAGTAGCAGAAGAAGCAGCAAAACGTATCCGAAGTGGGATGTATGATGTCATCATTTTAAATTTTGCCAATTGCGACATGGTTGGCCATACAGGTGTTTATGAAGCCGCGGTAAAGGCAGCAGAAGCAGTAGATGACGGAGTGGAAACAGTTGTAAACGCCACTTCTGAACGCGGAGGTATCACTATTGTTACGGCAGATCATGGCAATGCAGAACAAATGTGTGATGCCAATGGCGCTCCTTATACAGCTCACACCACTAATCCTGTTCCATTTCTCATTTGTGGTGCCAGTGTCAACTTAAGAAAAGATGGCAGATTAGCCGACATTGTTCCAACTATGCTGGATCTGATGGGCCTGGAAAAGCCAGAACAGATGAGTGGAAAAACATTAATTGCCCCCTAAGCACATGAATCGATTATGGGTTACTGGATATTGAGGTTGTTTAAATATGAAGAGAAAGAGGAGACTATATGAAACCGATTATTGAAATTGTGGATATTCTTGCGCGTGAAATTTTAGACTCTCGAGGCAATCCCACGGTAGAAGTAGAAGTATACTTGGATGACGGTGTTGTAGGTCGCGCAGCTGTCCCTTCTGGTGCTTCTACAGGTATTTTTGAGGCTTGTGAGCTGCGAGACGGAGATAAAACTCGCTATCTGGGAAAAGGCGTTTTAAATGCTGTCCAAAACGTCAATACAGAGATTGCCGATGCATTGATTGGTAGCAATGTATTGGATCAAACAGAAATTGACAAAATGCTTATTGAACTGGACGGTACCCCAAACAAATCCCGCCTGGGTGCCAATGCTATTCTCGGTGTAAGTATGGCCTGTGCTAAAGCTGCTGCTGAATCTCTTGGATTACCTCTGTTCCACTATCTGGGAGGAATCAACTCCAAAACCCTTCCTGTTCCTATGATGAATATTTTAAATGGTGGGGCACATGCTTCTAACAATGTAGATATTCAAGAATTTATGATCATGCCGGTAGGAGCTCCATCGTTCCGAGAAGGACTTCGCATGTGCGCAGAAGTATTTCATGCATTGAAAAAAGTCATCACATCTGCTGGTGGTTCCACTTCTGTGGGAGACGAAGGCGGCTTTGCACCGGATTTAAAGCGCGATGAAGATGCATTAAAACTGATTGTGGAAGCCATTGAAGCAGCCGGTTTTGTTCCAGGTGAAGACTTTTGCATCGCCATTGACGGTGCTGTCTCTGAGTGGTACCAGGAAGATGGAACCTATCGTTTGCCGAAGGCCAAAAAGACCATGACAAAGCAACAAATGGTCAATATGTGGAAAAACTATGTTACAAAATATCCCATCATCTCCTTGGAAGATGGTATGGGCGAAACCGACTGGGAAGGTTGGACATTGTTGACAAAAGCACTAGGGGATAAAATCCAACTGGTAGGAGATGACCTATTTGTCACCAACGTAAGCCGCCTGCAGGAGGGCATTTCCAAAGGCGTTGCCAACTCTATTCTAATCAAAGTGAACCAAATCGGCACCTTAACAGAAACCATTGATGCCATCCAGATGGCCCACCGAGCTGGATATACTGCTGTTATTTCCCACCGCTCTGGCGAAACAGAAGATACCACGATTACTGATCTGGCAGTAGCTCTGAATGCCGGTCAGATTAAAACGGGTGCTCCTTCTAGAACAGACCGCGTGGCCAAATACAACCAACTTCTCCGTATCGAAGAAGAGCTAGGATCCGTTGCACAATTTCCTGGCCGCAATGCATTTTTTAACTTGAAATAATTCAGACTTGATTTGACAGGAAAGGAGACAATTGGGATGCCAGATCGTTTTTGTATCCACTGTGGGGCTAAATTGTCAGACTCCCCTCTGTCTCCCGCCCCAGAGGAACCCAAATTACCCGCCTTCTCTCCCCGTGAACAAGATGTGATTTCGTTGATCTTGGCCGGCTATACAGAAGGTCAAATGGCCGATACTCTGTATCTGGCTGTAGGAACTGTAAAAACGTATAAACGGAACATTTTCAAAAAACTGGGCATTCATTCCCGTCGAGAGTTATTTTCTGCAATATACCAGCAGGAAACGAGCATTACAAAAGGGAAGCTGCCGGCTGGCCGCACCAAACCACGTCCTCTTTTTTGCAAAGGATGTGGACAAATCCTTCCACCTCAAGCCCAGTATTGTGGTGCCTGTGGTAAAAAAGTATAGATATTGCCGCATTGATAAACACCTCGCTCATGCAGGAAAACTGCTTGGCGAGGTGTTCGTTTTTGGAATGTTTTTTAAAATTCAGATTTCCCGACCGTATTCTTCTATCACTGTTTTTATAATAAAAAGAAAACGGAAGGACAAGCATCCTTCGGGGAGGCCAGATATATGGAACACACAAATACCAACCCAAAACAAAAGCGTATGAAATCCCATCGCCTCTTCTCTCATAAGAGTACCGTCTTTTTACAATCTCCTACCATACTGCGATTGGCAGAATATGGGATCCGTTTTTTTCTGGGTGCCATTTTAGCAAGTGGAACTCTCTTGGGCGGCTGCATTCCTTTTGGTCTTGGCTTCTTAGGGGCTTCTGGCCCGGGTCTTTCAGGTCTTTTTTCTCTTTTGGGATGCTGCACAGGTTATCTTCTCACTCTTTCTTTTTCCGCTTCCCTCAAATATATCGCAGCTTCTATCCTTATCTTCGCTGTCTCTTTCGCATTCTTTGACGTTCGTCTCTATCAAAAGCCTTGGTTCATGCCTCTTTTTACCAGCTTTCTCACGGCAGCCACTGGTTTTGTCTATCTACCTGAGCAGGGGTTTAGTACAAATAGCTTCATTTTATTTTTTACAGAGATTTTTATAGCAGGTGCCAGTACTTATTTTTATAAAATTGCTTTTTCCCCTTGGACAGAGCCCACAGATGACGAACTGTCACGGCAACAAATCATTGCCATCCTGATTTTAAGTATGAGTCTATTGGCTACATTGTCCCATGTAGAATTGCCGGGACATATTTCTATTGGTCGGCTCATTGCAGCTTTTCTCGTTATGCTTTCCGCTCTACAAGGTGGAATGGGACAAGGTAGTGCCGTAGGTGTTGCCATGGGAGTTGCCATGGATCTTGCAGCTGGCGGTTCGCCTTTTTACACCATGGCCTATGGATTGTCTGGTCTTATGTCAGGAATGGTTTCCGGCCACGGCCGTTTTGCAACTGTGGTAGCATATGTCCTGTCCAATGGTGTCGCTGTATTATGGGCCTTAGGAGGTGGTGTGTCTTTTTCCATCTTATATGAAGTATTCATTGCTTCCGTTTTCTTTATGATCATACCCGAGCGACGACTTCTTCGTATTGGCACATTTTTCTCCACAACCGAATTTTCAGCAGATGAGGAAGAGGATATCCCCATTCGGACTTATGTCAAAGAGCGATTAGAAGCGGCTTCTGCCGCTTTTCGAGAGCTTTATGAAGGCATCCGCTCTTCCTTTCAACCCAACCGCACCAATGAGCATGATATTGCCGTTATCTTCGACCGAGCCGCCAGCCGGGCTTGTCGTAACTGTCCTCTCTATACTTCATGCTGGCAACGAGGATATGCAGCCACATTTAAGGCCCTTTGCACAGCATCCAGAACCATGCTGGAACGGGGCAGGGCAGAATCGTCCGATTTCCCGCCCCAGTTTTCCAAGCGTTGCATGCGGTTTTCTAACTTTCTATCAGCCACCAATGAAGAACTTACCGCTCTGCTTTACCGAAAACAGTATCGAAACCGTCTTTTGGAAAGTCGCATGGCAGTCTGTCGTCAATATGAGGACTTGGCTGGCATTTTAGATCAGACTGCTGCACAATTGGATACACAGCTGCACTCTGACGCACAATATACACGAAAATTAACCCAATTTTTGCAGGAGTTGTCATTGGATGCCCAATGCAGTGTTTTTTATGACGCAGGGAATCACCTACGTGTAGAAATCGAAGGGAGTGAATTATCTGTTCTTGCAGAGGATGAAATGCAAACCAAATTATCAGAGTTACTTGGAATTCCCTTGCGGCCGCCACAATGGAAGGAAGGTGAACGAGAGCGTATTGTATTGACAGAATTGGAACCATTAGCCGCCGTCATTGGTGTTGCTGCGAGACGAAAGGAGAGTGAATCCATCAGTGGAGACAACGGTTCTTATTTTAAAACAGACGATGGAATATTATATATCATATTGGCTGACGGCATGGGCAGCGGCGAAGCGGCCGCACGGGAAAGCAATCTTGCCATCCATCTGCTGGAACGTTTTCTTAAGGCGGGGGTCAATCCCGAACCGGCGTTAAAAACTCTCAATTCGGCTCTCATTTTACGTAGTGAAGCAGAAGGTGGATTCACCACTTTAGACTTATTGCAGGTCAATTTATTCACTGGACAAGCCGATTTATATAAGTTTGGTGCTGCCCCTTCCTATTGTTTGCAAAAACAGCATGTCCGACGCATTTCTGGTAATGCCATGCCCATTGGTCTTTCTGCTACTGGAGGTGTCCCCACTCCAGACATTGCTCATTTGCATGTAGATGCAGGAGATCTAATGATACTCGTCAGTGACGGCATATTGGGCAGCGGGGAGGATTCCTGGCTACGCACTCTCATTGCGAAGCACCAAATTGGTGATCCACCACGCAAATTGGCTCGACAAATCATAGAAGCCAGTGAGGAAACAATCGGCGCAACCGATGACAAAACTGTTATGGTACTAGCCGTAGAAACCCGTATCGCGCAAGTTGATACATCTCCCCAATCATAAAGATTCCCCGGCAGCCTTTCTAGAAATGGACTGCCGGGGAATCCTATTTAGGGCTGCCTTTCACCCTTGCATAAAACTGAATTTCTACTGTTTGTTCTATTTCTAACGTGCCAAGAAAAATACCGTTCATAGGGTCTATGTGGGCAGAAGAACCATTATCAATCTGAGTTGAGCCAGGGAGATACTCCATTTGAGGAGGCAATGTATCTGTTACCACAACATTGGCAAGGGGTACATTACCTGTGTTCTCTACCCGCAAATGATATCTGACGGGATGATCATCTGCTGTCAATACCTCCCGGTCTGCTGTTTTCCAGATATGCACACCTGGCCGTATAATCACCAATTCTGCTGGATTGGATAAAACACTTCCCTCACTTCTCCCGATCTCCCCTTCATATTCATAAGATACCTCTGCAGCACTGATCAATGTA
This sequence comes from Clostridia bacterium, assembly GCA_963929765.1. Lineage (GTDB taxonomy): Bacteria > Bacillota > Clostridia > Oscillospirales > Oscillospiraceae > RGIG529. The sequence goes on from CAWVKD010000069.1 coordinate 22,162, forward strand.
GGCGGTACAGATTCTCGCGCCAGCGCATCAAAAGTGACAACAGATCGTCCGCCAGGTGGCAACGTTCCAATGAAAATTCCCTTTTTTAAATCTCCTTCAGGAACGGATCTACCATCCAAGCGAATATCTGGAATTTCAAACCATTCCGCTGTATCCTGATCTATTATTTTCACCTGATGGATGGGTAGATCCGATTCATTGCATATCACTATGGTATATGTAACGAACTCTCCTCGACGGGCACAGGCAGGCGTTACAGTCTTTGTGGCAACAACGTGAATCACATGCACCACTACCGGGTTACTCACATGAGAAACGGTCCCTCCTACGCCATAGGGATGGGCAGTATACTGACCACTTACCGCTGCTGTATAGGGAAAGGATGCTTCCCCATGGGTTTCAAAAGAATCCATCTTTTGTCCTCCCGTTTCTTGGTTTTCCGAAGCGTTTCCCTTTTTCATGTAGGGAGTCTCTGGAAAATAAAACGCCTCTAACCCAATATATGTTGTTGTTCTAGTTTTGTCCGTCTTGAAACCATCTGCAACAATCACACACCATAGCTTTTAAAGGTAAAAATCATTTCCGCACCATTCCATCTTTCGCAGATCAGGTGGCTTTGATCGAAATTCCTTATTATTTATAATAATCTTTCCTTTTCTGGAGATCTTATCATTACATATTCTGTTTATAAAACCGTGGGATTCCAAATCAATCCCACGGTTTTATGATAAGTATTCGTTTACACATCTATTCCCAGGAAATGCTTCACAGCAAGTCCTACTAGAAAAGAAAGCGCTGCTACTCCAAGACTGATAGCAGCCATTTCTCCAAACCGCTTTTTGAAACTGTAGTCCTGTGCTACAGAAACATAATAATTGAATACCAAAATAATCAAAACCACCACGACAAGCATCACCAAAAGAGCTACTCCATAAAGGTGGGCAGGTACCAGTAAATAAGGTAAAACCAGAAGTGCTACAGTTATCAGATACGCAATGCCAGTATAAATACACGACTTAAATGCATCGCTACGTCCTTCTGTTCGGGCTGATAAATATTCACTGGACGCCATAGAAAGCGTCGCCGAAATGCCGGTAATCAGTCCAGACAACGCCACCAGATCTGTTCTCTGTAAAGCAAATGTCATTCCTGCCAATGTGCCTGTCAACTCCACCAGCGCATCATTTAAGCCTAAAACCATAGAACCCACATATCGAAGACGTTCTTCATCTAAAAGCGCCAATAATTCCTTTTCATGTCGTTCCTCATCCTCTTCCACCTGTTTTGCCTCTGGAATTTCTTTTGCCAGTATTTCATAAGTGGACTGGGCTATTTTTTCTCCGGTTTCCATCCGTTTCAGTGCAAATGTATATCCAAATACCCGGCTGATCAGCCCATACCAAAATATTTTAAACCGTTTCGGTCTAACCTCTACTCCAGTATAGCCTTTCCACATCTGTGCATGTATTTTCTCTTCTTCGCTTAAGTGTTCTAAAATTTCTCGGTCCTTTTCCTTTTTCACATGTTTGGAAATTTTTTGATATAAATAATATTCTGTCAATTCACCTTGTTGCATTTTTAGCACAATAGATCTGGTTTGATCTGATAACGGCTTCATATTTCATCTCCCTTTCCATTGCATATTCATCATAATAGAATGGCTCGCTTCCCACCAAAGGCAGGCACGAGCCATCAAAAAAACACAATTAACGCAAAGATTTTGTTATGCTCATTGCATTAAACTACACACTAGATCAGCATACCTAGCCGGATCTTCTATCGGGAGGTTGGCAATAAGCAAGGCTTGGTTATATAAAATCTCCACATATTTTTTCGCTTTTTCTTTATCTTCAGAAACGGCTGTCCGTAAAGCCGCAAAAGCTCCGCTATTAGGATTAAGCTCCAGTACCCGCTGAGCTACAATCTCTCTTGGATCTCCTGCCTCTTTCACCTGATTGAGATATTTTTCCATCTCCAGAGAAAGAGGACCATCTGTCGTCATACAAACGGGGTGACTAACCAACTTTTTAGAAATGCGGGCCTCTTTGATTTTGTCACCTAATGTTTCCTTGACAAAAGCTAAAACATCTTTGTTTTCCTCTGTTTGTTTTTCTTTTTCCGCCTTCTCTTCGTCTGTTTCTGGAAGTGCATCGTCGTCATTAATGGATTTGAAAACCTTCCCCTCTTGATCTCTCAGTACCTGCAATACAAATTCATCAATCTCGTCTGTGAGATATAATATCTCATAGCCACGTTCTATAATCCGTTCTGCTTGTGGTAATCTGGAAATCCGCTCTGCCGTTTCCCCAGCAGCATAATAAATAAAGGTCTGATCTTTTCCCATACGTGAAACGTAATCTGTAAGAGTGGTCATGCCGCTTTCATGAGAAGTTTGGAATAAGAGCAGATCGCGCAACATGTCCTTATGGACCCCATAATCTGCTACAACACCATACTTGAGCTGCAATCCAAACGCTTTAAAAAACGTTTGATATTTCTCCATATCATTGGTTTGCAATTTCATTAATTCAGACTTAATCTTTTTCTCTAAGTTGGTGGAAATGACTTTCAGTCCTTTGGTATGTTGTAACATTTCCCGAGATAAATTAAGGGATAAATCTTGCGTATCCACAATGCCACGAACAAAGCGAAAATGCTCTGGCAACAAGTCAGCACATTTTTCCATAATCATCACACCACTGGAATAAAGTGCCAACCCCTTTTGATATTCCCGGGTATAAAAATCATACGGTGTACGAGCTGGAATAAACAGCAGTGCCTTATAGGTAACAGCGCCCTCTACGCTTACCTGGATGGAAAGCAGAGGATCTTCGAAGTCACCAAATTGTTCCTTATAGAATGTATTTCGCTCTTCCTCTGTTACCTGATCTTTATTCCTTTGCCATAGAGGAACCATGCTATTGAGTGTCTCTACCTCCGTGTATGTTTCCCATTCTGGCTTTTCATCTTCGGATGCATCTTCCGGTTTCTTTTTCATCCGGGTTTTTTCTACTTCCATCTTGATGGGATACCGGATATAATCTGAATACTTCTTTATCAGACTACGCAGACGGTACGTGTCTAAAAATTGACTGTATCGTTCATCTTCTGTGTCTTCTTTGAGTTTCATGATAATTTCCGTACCAGGCGTCTCTTTGTCACACTCAGTAATGGTATATCCATCCGCTCCGGAAGATTCCCAACAATAAGCTTGATCTGAACCGTATGCACGGGTCTTTACTGTAACGATATCACTCACCATGAAAGCGGAATAAAATCCAACACCAAACTGACCAATGATATCTACATCTGCTTCCTCTTGCTTATCCAATTTTTGTTTGAATTGCAGAGAGCCACTCCGAGCAATAACCCCCAGATTATTTTCCAGTTCTTCTTTTGTCATGCCAATACCATTATCTGAAATGGTAAGGGTGCCTTTTTCTTTGTCTGGTTTGATCCAGATTTCAAAATCAGATCGGGACATCCCTAGTCGATCATCTGTCAATGCCAAATAGGCTAATTTATCCACTGCATCGCTGGCATTTGACACCAATTCCCGCAAAAAAATCTCTTTGTGGGTATAAATGGAATGAATCATCAAATCCAACAGTTTTTTTGATTCTGCTTGAAATTGCTTCTTCTCCATCTTGAAAGCGCCTCCAAATATTTTCGTGGTATTAGCACTCTCTATTATCGAGTGCTAATACCACTATACCCCATCTAGTTGAAAAATGCAAGATAAAATTTCAATTTTAAGTAGTTAGGATTTTTTCCTGTCCCTTCTGGTCAATCAGTTTTGCTAAATAGAACAGTAGATATAGCGAAACCGAAAGATAAAGCAGCACAGATTCCAATGCATGCTTATCCGCCAATGTAGTGATAGAGAAAAAGCTGGCCATATAGCCAAAGAATATAGACTGCTTGAACTTTGCCTTACCAAAGTCAAAGCTTGCAATATAGTAAAACGCCAGAAGGACGCATATAATAGCAAACAATTCATATACATATTGTAAAACAACAGGATTGGCTGCACGTCCTTCATAAGCTAAAATCAGCCAGTAACAACAAAAAAACGGCGGGATGAGCAAACGGAAACGGTATTGTCTTTTGTTCTCTCCTTGATCATCCATCTTTGCTGTAAAAATCAATGAAACCGCCGTGCCAATGGCAAACAGCCCTAATATAAGACGGGAAATAGAGATCGTTTCTTCCATCAATGCTTTTGCAATAAAGAGAACACCAGCGACAGCCATCAGCAAGGACGCCACACTATAAGCTCCAAAACAAAGAGGGTTTTCGGCAGGAGACACTTGCCCATACCTCACCATTGAAGGATGCTTCGTTTTTATTGCTGTCACAATGAGAAAAACTGCAAAAAGGCAAGCCAGAATGATCAAAGCAATGGCAGGAACATTACCTGGAATCGCAAGCCCAGTTTCTGCTTCAAACCCCATTGTCTGTTCCATCCATCGTAACACGGCTCCTAAAATGCCTACAATGAGTGTAACAACCGAGAGCAGGATACCCTTTTTCATATTTCGTCACCTTCTATCTTCGATTTTTTAAAGTATATCACAAACTGTCTCTGGAAAAAAGAGAAAAGGCACTGTCTGTTAGGACAGTGCCTTTCTTTTTATATCCGGCTTTCCATTGGTACAAACGGCAAGCTCTTCGCCACCGCTTTATAAGCAGGGCGAATAATTCGGTTACCTGGACTATAAACTTCTTCCAAACGGTGTGCACACCAGCCCACCATACGGGCAACAGCAAATAGCGGTGTAAATAATTCTTCTGGAATGCCCATCATTTTATACACAAGACCAGAATACATATCTACATTGGCACAAAAAGCTTTCTGACTGCTCTTCACATTAGACAATACATCAGGTGTAAGTCGTTCTACGGTTTCAAACAGCTCAAATTCTGACAGCATGCCCTTTTTTTCTGCCACACGTTTAGCAAACCGTTTTAAAATAACAGCTCTAGGATCAGACAATGTGTAAATGGCATGGCCCATACCATAAATCAGTCCAGACTTATCCCCTGCTTCCTTTTTCACAATTTTCTTTAAATAAGCACGGATCTCATCTTCGTCCTTCCAGTCTTTTACTTCTTTCTCAATGTAGCCAAACATTTCCATGACTTTCTTGTTGGCACCGCCATGTCGCGGTCCTTTCAAGGAGCCAACTGCAGCGGCAATCGCGGAGTAAATATCTGTTCCTGAGGATGAAAGCACCCGACAAGCAAATGCAGAGTTATTGCCACCGCCATGCTCTGCATGTAGAACCAAGCATAGATCTAAAAGTCTTGCCTCTTCTGGAGTAAATTGACAATCATGCCTCACAGAGTACAAGAAGTTTTCTGCAATACTCAGATTCTCCTGAGGACGATGGAGATATAAGCTTTCATTGTCAAAATAATGGCGTTTGACGGCATATGCATGAGCTACTATCGTTGGACAACGGGCAATCAATTCAATAGCCATACGCATCTCATTGTCCAATGAATGATCGTCCGGACACGGATCACACGAATACAACGCCAATACAGAACGTGCCAATTTATTCATCACATCACGGCTGGGTGATTTCAGAATCATGTCTTCTGTAAAATTAGGTGGCAGTGGACGATACTCTCGTAAAATATTATTAAATCCTTCTAGTTGGGCACGGTTTGGAAGCGCCCCAAACAGCAATAAGTAAGCGGTCTCTTCATAACCAAATCGGTTCTCAGTCACGAATCCTTCGATAAGATCCTTTACATTGATGCCACGATAAATGAGTTTTCCTTCTTTGGGAATCTTTTCTCCATCTTGTATCACATAGCCTTGCACATTGCCAATGCAGGTCACACCAGCCATGACACCAGTTCCGTCGGCATTGCGCAGGCCACGTTTTACATCCATCTTTTCGTAATATATTGGATCGATGACGTTATTTTTGCGGAATTCCCCGCATAGACTTTGGATAAATTCCTGCGAATTTTGATTGATCTTTTCCTGCATTTTTTCATGCCTTTCTTTTCTTCGTATTTTTTTTATTTTATCTCATTTCTTCTCTTAAGTCAATTCTAATTTCCCTAAACCACCATCCTTTCCCCTTCCGAAATTTTCGTTTTATTTACCTAAATCTTTGTCCATTTTACATGGAGCATGCTCAAAAATGAATTGTTGCTTTATTTAACTTGCAAAATATGCCGAAAACGAGGAGGTCCCTTTTATGAGACGGATTTTAGCCGCTGCATTTCTTCTGCTTCTGCTACTTTTTTTGCTACCGCTTCTGTTTCTCCCATCAGACTCTAAAGCTTCTTCCGAAACCAGCCCTTCTGCCCTTCCCACAGCTACTTTGCCTTCTGACGTCTCTCCTTCTCCTACATCGGTATCTCATTCTTCTGATGCGAACATACAGTTTCGCCTTCTTACAGATGATGGTATCTGCACCATTTCTATGGACAAGTATTTGTTTCAAGTAGTAGCAGCAGAAATGCCTGCTTCCTTTGAACTGGAAGCGTTAAAAGCCCAAACCATAGCAGCACGTACTTACGCTCTTTATAAAATACAAAATGGTCCTTCCCAAAATCATCCTGAAGCTGATCTCTGCACTGATAGTAGCTGCTGCAGCGCTTACATCACAGAAGAAAATGCCAGAATCAATTGGGGAAATAAACAGGATGAATATGCCGAAAAAATTCGACGTGCTGTCTCTGAAACGGATGGACAGGCTATATTATACAATGGTGCTCCCATCGATGCTGTATTCCATTCCTCTTCCAGTGGTGCAACTGAAAGCGCAGCATTGGTCTGGGGTGCGGATGTTCCCTATCTTTCCAGTGTATCCTCTCCCGAAAATGAAAGTACAGTCCCCAATTATGAAAGCAGAGTTGAAGTTCCCGAAGAAACATTTCGCACTACTTTTTTAAAAGAATATCCAAATGCTGATTTATCCGGTTCTCCTGAACAGTGGTTTGGTGTCCCCTCTCGTTCCGATGCTGGGAAGGTGCTTTCCCTCTCCATCGGTGGTGTCTCTGTGACTGGTCGATCCATACGCAGCTTATTTAATTTACGTAGCACGGCATTTTCAATTTCCTTCGAAGGCGATACAATTGTTTTCTCTGTAACAGGATATGGACACGGTGTTGGTATGAGTCAATATGGTGCCAATGTGTATGCTGCATCTGGCTGGGATTGTCAAAAAATTTTAACCTGGTATTATCAAGGCACCACCATTGGACCTGTGGAGGGAATTGGCTCTTAATGCAAAAAATGTGTAAGTCATGCAATGACTTACACATTTTTCTTTATTGATCCACTTTTTCTGCATTTTTATCACTTTTACGTGACATAACTTGTTTCTGAGAATTTTTCTCATAACCACGATAATGGTGATATCGACGTTTTTCTTTTGCTTTAAAGTTGCTATTTTCTTCTCGTTTTGATTTCTCTTGACGCAATTTTTGACTGCTCTGTTGTGCATGCTGATCTTTGACTTCTTTGGGCTCTTTTTGGTTTTCTCTGGACTTTTTAGCCGTTTCTTTTGTTTCTTTGTGCTCCCGCTCTTTTCCGTTCTTAGAAATACTCCTCTTCTCCCGACGGGCCAAAGCTTTTTGTGCTGACATAGCTTCCAAATCTGCCTTTTCCTGGGCCTGGGCTTGTTCAACTGTCTTGCGAATATATTCTGCCTGTAGCACTTCCGGTGCCTCATATCCTTCTGGCCGTTTTCCCTTTCCCGAGCGGATTACTTTAATATCTTGAAACCCGTAGCAACGCGGCGTTTCTGGTGCAGCATCCAATTGTACTTTTACTTGTTCTCGCAACAAATTCACTGTAGTAACAGTCCCTACACCATCTTCTGTTTCCACAAAAGAATCTTGCTTGGGTGCTCGCTTTACCAAGTCTTCATATGCATCTTGCTCATATTTCAGACAGCACATCAGTCGACCACAAGTACCAGATATTTTAGTTGGATTGAGTGATAAACTTTGCGTTTTAGCCATTTTGATAGAGACTGGCTGAAATTCATCTAAAAATCGGCTACAGCAAAAAGGCTGTCCGCAAATACCAAGACCGCCCAGCATCTTAGCTTCGTCTCGTACACCAATTTGTCGTAATTCAATTCGCGTACGAAATACAGATGCCAAATCTTTCACCAATTCTCGGAAATCAACTCTTCCATCTGAAGTGAAAAAAAACAAAATCTTACTTCCATCAAAATTATACTGCACATCAACCAGTTTCATATCTAACTTATGGTCTAAAATTTTTTGTTGACAAACTTCCATCGCCCAGCTTTCCTTTTTGCGATTGGTCTCTAACATTTTCTGATCTTCTTCTGTCGCCAGTCGAACAACGGAACGCAAGGGATCCGTCACTTCACTATCTTCTACCATGGTATTGCTCTGTACACACTTACCGAATTCAAGTCCTCTGGCTGTTTCTACGATGACAGATGTGCCCTCTTGAATTTGTTTGCCTTCTGGATTAAAATAATAGACTTTTCCACCACTTTTAAAGCGTACGCCAATAATCTCTGTCAATCATTTCGCTCCTCTCTCCATCACTTCTGCACACAAAACATGCAGCAGCCCCGCACAGTGTCCCTGCCCCACATTAGCATCGTTCTTGATTTTTAATGTTCGAATAATCTCTAAATATGAAAGCAATTGCGCTGTTTCCAGTCGTGCATCTGTTCGATTTGTAATTTCACGCAGCTTTTTATGCAGTTGTTGCTCTACCTCTTGCAGAAAAATAGACCATTCCTCTCGGGACAATGCCTCCAACTCTACAGCGCACTCTAAAAGTGCCATTGCATTTTTTGTGTGGAGACAAGTGAGAAATACATCTGCTTGGGAAAACACCGGATTGGTTGACTGCTCTTCTGCTGTCAACCGCATTATAGCACGTCCCAAATATCCTTCGCTCTTTTGGAATGCCTTTGTAATATTTCCCAAAGGAATATTGGGAAAACATAGACGCAAATACGCTTCTCCTTCTTCATGCGCAACAGGTCCTAAGCGCAAAATATCACAACGAGAACGTATCGTTTCCAATACACTTGTTTCATCTTCGGTAAGTAATAAAAATCCCACATATTCCGGCCCTTCTTCTAATACTTTAAGTAATGCGTTTTGGGCCGCTAAATGCACTTTCTCCATCCCCTCTATGATATAAATCTTTCTTATACCTTCATTTGGGCGAATGTACGCATCTTTTCGCAGAGCGCGTACCTCCCCCACTGTAGGTGTATCTACTTGTTTTACATCTGGGTGGATATGAAGCCATACTTTCCGGCAATCCTGGCAGAGACCACAAGGTAAATTTTTGTGGCTTGTACATAAAAAGGCAGCTGTCAGCAGCTGAGCTAAGGTATGTTTCCCACTGCCAGAGGGACCTGACAGTAAATAAGCGTGAGAAAGACCTCTTTTTTGTATCTGGGTGCGAAGACGTGTTTTTAATTCTTCGTTGCCAATTAATTTTGGAATATTCATCTTGTCTATGCCCGTTCAAAATGTTGAATATCCAAGACAAAAATCGTTGCTCCCCCTACCACAACATCGCCGGGAATCATCGGGTCATATCCATTGCCTTTAGAGCGAGAAGAAACCTCTTGCTTACGGCTGTGGGACTGTTTTTTGATGATATCAATAGCCTGTTGCACACGCTCTTCGTCGACACCCATCAAAATGGTTACATTTTGTTCCATTAAAAAGCCGCCAGTCGTGGCCATCTTTGTAGCAGCAAAACCATGTTTGGTTAGATTGTGCAGCACATCATTGGCGTCATCAGAATTGAGGATTGAAAGTATAAGCTTCATAATAACATTCCTTCCTATTTACTGCCTTTTATCTATTATAACCCATCTGTTTCAATTATGCGAGACATTTTTTCATGTCGTTTTCCTATCCGTTTTCCTTGACGGGCTGTGGGTTCCTATGTAAAATAAATGTTGTGTATATCTTGTTGCGGAAGGGAGCAATGGATTCTGTGAAATATATTTTTGTAACTGGCGGTGTGGTTTCCGGTCTTGGAAAAGGGATTACTGCAGCATCATTAGGACGCTTGCTCAAACAGCGTGGATTCAATGTCACGCTGCAGAAATTTGATCCTTACCTCAATGTAGACCCTGGAGACATGAGTCCACTCCAACACGGAGAAGTTTTTGTCACCGATGATGGCGCAGAAACTGATTTAGACCTTGGGCATTATGAACGATTTACAGACGTTAACCTGACAGTTCACTCCAGTACAACATCTGGCAAAATTTATTGGTCCTTACTAGATAAAGCCCGTAGTGGAGGATTCCCTGGTGGTACACTACAAGTAATCCCCCATGTAACGAATGAAATCAAATCTCGCATCTATCGGGCTGCCGAAACCAATGCTGATATCGTCATTACAGAAATTGGCGGCACAGTGGGCGATATTGAATCCCTACCTATCTTAGAAGCCGCTCGCCAAGTCACAACAGAAATCGGACGACAAAATGTCATGTTTGTCCATGTCTCTTTAATTGTAAATATTCCTGGTTCTAGAGAGCTCAAAAGCAAACCTACTCAACATTCTGTAAAAGAGTTGCTCTCTCTTGGAATTCAGCCAGATGTGATTGTTTGCCGGTCTGAATTTTCCGTTCCAGATGAAATTCGGGAAAAAATTTCCCTCTTTTGTAATATTCCGTCGGAAAATGTCATTCCCAATCTCAATGCACCAGTTCTCTACGAAATTCCCCTTATGCTGGAAGCAGAAGGTCTTGGCAATGTGGTTTGCAAACGCCTTGGTCTTTCCTGCGGCGAACCGGACCTGGCAGAATGGCGTGCTATGGTTGAACGCGCCAAAAAAGCAGATACTACTGTCAAAATTGGCCTTGTAGGGAAATACGTTGCCTTGCGAGACTCTTATCTTAGCGTAGTAGAAGCATTAACCCATGGCGGTATCGAAAATGACGTTTCTGTAGAAATCGATTGGGTCGATTCTGAATTGCTCACCTCTGAAAATGCATCTCAAGTTCTAGGAGATTGCGACGGAATTTTGGTCCCAGCCGGTTTCGGAGGTCGTGGAATTGATGGGAAAATTGTCGCAGCCCAATACGCACGGGAGCATAATATA
>CAWVKD010000070.1:0-3162 GCA_963929765.1 Clostridia bacterium
AGTCCAGCGACGGTAAACAAATGGCTGCAAGCATTGCAGTCAGTAGGGTGCGTAGAGCAAAAGAAAAAAGGCAGTTACCGCGTCACCAAAACCGGAAACGCAGTAATTGCCCAAATGGGAAAAATCGAGAAACTTATTGGAGGCGTTGAAAAATGATTCGTGCAGATATTATCGCCGCTGTCGGTAGAGAGTGCCTCGTCAGCAATATTGAGAATGACGAGTTCAGTTACCCCAAGGCTTTTCGCACGGTCTCACTGACCTTTGTTCCTATTCAGAACGATGCTGGCCGCACATATGAAAAACTGGATATCCGCTTTGTAAAAGACAACATCTCCGTCTTGGTTGAAACAAAGCAAAACTTTATGTCTAACTTGGAAGAAGCTAAGAGGCAACTGTCTGCTTATGTGGAGTATGAGAAAGCATTGACCGGAAACAAGGTCGTTGCAATCTTGGCAAACACTACTAACGATGCAGTCATGGTGTGGCGTGGCGTTGTGTCCGATGGAGATTTCATGTCCAAGGAAACGGCTCTGCGCACTATGGACGAGTATGTAGATTTCTACACTTCAAAGATCAACGACAAAGAAAAGGTGATGCAGAACACCTACAAACTCAATGAGATGCTACACCGCCATAGTGTTCCCGAAAAGCTGAGAAGCCAATTTGTGGGCACCTGCCTTCTCGCCCTGAAAAATGACCTCGATTATTCCACCCCCTCGCTGACAGCTGCACAGATCAGAGCGCGTATCAAAGAGGTACTCGAAGACCTTCTTAGTTCTGATATTAACAAGGCAGAAAAGCTTGCCCTATTAAACCGCAATGTTCTTAATGACCAGTATGTACGCCAACTAAATATTGCGGCGTTTAGAGAAATACTAACTTTTATCGAGGGTAACATTTTGCCTTTTATCAATGATAAGAGCACCTCTGGGCAAGACTTGCTGAACCTGTTCTTCATTACGTTCAATAAGTATGTCGGAAAATCGGACAAGAATCAGGCGTTCACCCCAGACCATATTACTGATTTTATGTCTAAAATCACCGGCGTGAATAAGCACTCTGTCGTATTGGATCCCTGTTGTGGTAGCGGCTCCTTCCTTGTGCGGGCAATGACGCAGGCTCTCGACGACTGCGCGACTGCTGCTGAACAGGAAAAAGTCAAGAAATATCAGATATTCGGCATTGAGTTTGATGAGAACGTGTATGGCTTAGCAACAACAAATATGCTCATTCACTCAGACGGCAACTCCAACATTCGTCAGGGTAGCTGCTTCAAAATGACCGACTGGATTAAAGAAGCGAAACCTACGATCATCCTCATGAATCCTCCCTACAATGGTCAAAGAGTACACCTCCCGGCCAACTACGTCAGCACTTGGCCCAGGGACAAAAAGGAGGATCCGTCCAAGGGGCTGTATTTTGTAAAGTGGATTGCTGATACACTGAACGCAATCAATCATCCTGCTAAATTAGCAATTTTGCTTCCAGTGGCATGCGCGATTGGAACAAGCGGGGAAATTGCTCGGCTCAAAAACGAAATTCTTGAAGAAAATACCCTTGATGCAGTATTCACTTTACCCAGCGACATTTTTCACCCCGGAGCCAGTGCATCTGCTTGCTGTATGGTGTTCAAGATCGGCACAAAACATGATGATGTATCAAATCCCGATACGTTCTTTGGTTATTGCCGTGACGATGGTTTTAAGAAGAAAAAGAATCTTGGGCGTGTAGAGCAAATCGACCCCGCAACAGGGAAAAGCAAGTGGTCGGAAATTGAAAAACGATGGATTGACCTCTACCGCAACCGCAAGGCCGAGCCTGGTGAGTCTGCAACGTATCGAGTCACCGGAAACGACGAGTGGCTTTGTGAAGCCTATATGAAAACCGACTATACAAAACTGACCGAGCAGGATTTTCAGCAAACAATTAATGATTATCTTGCCTATCTTGTCAAGGAGGGGCGTGTATATGAATCTTGACATAGATAAATGGGGGAGTTTCCGAATTGCCGACTTATTTCCTGTTTTGCAGAATGGTAAAGCAAATCAGGGTATGCTGAGCGACGGTGACGAATGTTTCTATATCGGTGCCAAGAAAGATGACAATGGTGTCATGATACATTGTGCATACGATGCCAACCTTATTCAAAAAGGAAATTGCATTATTTTCATTTGCAATGGACAAGGCTCGGTCGGATATGCAAATTATATGGACAGGGACTTTATTGGAACAACCGACATTGTTGCAGGCTACAATGAAGCGTTAAATTGTTATAATGGGTTATTTATTGCGACAATACTTTGTCAAGAGCGCCCCAAATATTCTTTTGGGCGAAAATGGAAAACCCATTTAAGAGACACAGTTATTAAATTGCCACAAAACGAAGACGGTACTCCTGATTGGCAATTTATGGAGCAGTATATAAAAACATTAAAATACAAACCTCTGTCCACACTTAGTAAGGGTGGTAAAAAAACCTTTGATGTTACCAAGTGGAAAACATTCAAAGTTGAAGATATTTTTGAAGTCAAGTATGGCATCAATATGGAGCTCAATGCTTGTATCATAGCAGAGGCCGACGATGAAGATGCAATCAACTTTGTGGCGCGAACAGAAGAAAACAACGGAATAAGCGCAAAAGTCAAACCCGTAGAAGGAAAAACTCCTCAACCAGCAGGAACAATCACCTGTGCTGGTGGTGGAAGTGTCCTATCAACCTTTCTTCAGCCCGAGCCCTTTTACAGCGGCAGAGATCTATATCTTCTCATACCCAAAGAGGAAATGTCCGATTATACAAAACTTTTTTGCATTACTGTTCTCAAAGCCAATAAATATCGGTATAGTTATGGTCGGCAGGCCAATGTAACATTACCACATTTGGAATTAATGCTACCTGTTGACGAAGAGGGAAAACCCGATTACCTCTTTATGGAATCGTATATGAAGGCTCTTCCCTACGGCGACAGGATATAAAAAAAGAGCGGTCAAGGCTTAAACCTTGACCGCTCTTTCTCTGTTGACATCACAGCCACACCCTTACGGCAAAGCCGCCTTTGAAAAAGCAGGTGTTCGTGTAATGTCCATCTGGCGGAGGTGAAGAGATTTGAACTCTTGCGCCGGCGGAGCCGGCCTACCGGATTTCGAATCCGGACCCTTCAGCCG
>CAWVKD010000071.1:0-17683 GCA_963929765.1 Clostridia bacterium
GCCCCACTTCTGTTTCGTTTTTTTGCAGTATCGTGGGTGGAAATTTTTTCTTTTTGTTATGCGAGTATTTTCCAGTTTAACATAAGAAACCAAGGGAAATGCTACCGTAATTTTATAAAAAGGTGTATAATAAAATTATGGATTTTGCGGTATTAACTCAATACAAAAAATGAATATCATCAGATATTCATCTGAGAGAGATTTACATATGTGAGTTGCTGTGGATAGTCTTTTTGGATTTTGATTCAGACATTCCTATGGCAATATAAGGGGGCTGTTATGAAACAACCAATTATTCTTAAATTGACATTGAAACGGCAATTCGAGGCTGCAATGACCCGGGGACGGGCAGTGTTATTTAGTGCTCCTTGTGGCTTTGGTAAGACCACAACGGCGCATGCATTGGTGTCTGGGCAAAAAGTCTACACTCTTACGGCTGGTCAGCCAGATTTTATTCTACCTTCATTAGAGGAAGAATGGGACATCTTACTTGTTGATGATCTCCAAATAATGGAAGAAGGGGCCGAGCAGGAAGAACTATGCCGGATGATCCGAGAATACTCAGATCGAAAATTTGTATTTCTTACCCGAGGAGCACCGCCCCACTGGTTGCTCCCGTTCCAGTTAGCTGGCGTAATGACCGTTCTAGGACCTTGGGAGTTGGCATTTGATCAGGAAGCCACAAGACAACTGTTGGAACAGTATGGTGTGGCTGTTACCAATTTAGAGTTGGCATCTATCCAAAAGGTAACTCGTGGCTGTCCTATGCCTCTGATTTTTTTGATCCAGCATCTTCTTCGAGGGGAGCCATACAATGAGACAACGAATGACCTGATTCGGCGTGATCTGTTTCTTTACTTTGAAGAGGTAGTATTCCGTCGTCTAGAGCCATCGATCCAGCGTTTTCTATTAGAGTTAGCTCCTTTTGATCCCATTACTCCGGAGCTAGCTCGAATCGTCAGTGGAGATGGAAAAGCGGGAGAACTTTTGGGGAAATTTCAGCGAGAGTCTTCTGCTTTTATTCAGGAGCGATTGGATTACTACCATTTCTGGCCTATTTTCCGTCGCTTTCTATTGTGGGAGTTAGAGCAGACCTGCGACGATACACAGCAAAAAATGTTATATAATCGTGGGGGTTTATATTATGAACTCAATGAAGACTATGGAAAAGCGCTGGAGTGCTATACCAGAAGCGGAGATCACAACAAAATCTCCGAACTGCTGGTGAAGAATGCAGAACGGCATCCTGGTATGGGACATTACAAGGAGATGGAGCCCTATTACCAAGCGCTTCCGGAGCATGAGCTTCGATCGTCTCCAGCACTGATGCAAGGCATGAGCATGCTCCGTGCAATGGAACTGGACTTTGAAGGTTCAGAGAAATGGTATCAGGCTCTTCAAGATTTTGCAAAGAATTGCCGTCGGACTGACATGGCATATCGGGAAGCCAGAAGCCGTCTGATTTGGCTGGATTTAGCCTTGCCGCAACGGAAAGTGGAAGGGATGATTAGTGTTTTTCCAAAAGTGTTTCGGCTGTTGACGGAACGAAAGATCCATCTGCCGCCCTTTTCTGTTACCAGTACACTACCCAGCCTGATGAACGGTGGGAAAGATTTTTCTCCATGGAGCAGGAAAGATGATTTACTTTACACCACTTTACGTTTGCCGGTGGAAACAGTACTGGGCCGGGACGGGGTATGTATGGCTGATTGTGCCATTGCTGAGAGTAAGTTCGAAAAAGGCGAAAATATTCGGGATAGAGCGCTTTCTCTTATGCTTAATTTGGATCGGGTGCGTCGTTATGGAACAGCTGATATGGAGTTTGCAGTAGTGGGTCTGCTGGCTCGGACACAGATAGATGCAGGCCGTCCCAACGATGCTAGGCAAACGTTAGAGACGTTACGGGAACGATTTTTTTCTGTAAAGGAAAAACGCTTTCTACCAAATCTGGACGCTATGTTGTGCCGAGTGAATCTGTATCAGGGAAAAGATGAAGAGGCAGATCAATGGTACCGAGAAAAAGCGCCTAAAAATCCTCAGAAGCTTTATAGTTTGAAACGATACCAATATTTGACCCAGGCCATGGTGGAACTTGCCTTGGGAGATGAGGCTGGAACATTGTTGACGTTGGCACCCTTAAAGCCGTATTTTTCCGCTTGTGCACGGTATATTGACAGTATTCATCTTCATGTCTTATCGGCCATTGCCAGGTTTCGGCTGATGGAAGGAGACTGGAGAGCTGATATGGTGGCTGCTTTGGATATAGCGATAAAGTTTCATTTTATACGACCAGTGAGCCAATATGGAGGGGCGGTGCTTCCACTGTTGGAAGATTGTGGTTGGAAAGGAGATATGACTTATTTAAATAAGCTTACCGATGCTGTCCGGATACAGACTGCCTTTTATCCTGATTTTCTGCAACCTCGGCGGGAAATGGTTGCACCACTGTCACCAACGGAGATACAAGTATTGCGTCTCATTTGCGCCGATAAAAGCAATGCGGAAATTGGTCAGATTTTGGGGATTAAAGTGACCACAGTGAAGGTTCATGTAAGTCATATATTAGAAAAACTCAATGTAAAACGCCGCAGTGAAGCTAAGTCGACTGCTCAGCAATTGCGGCTGATATAAAAATAGGAAAGAAATGAGAAAAAGTAAAGCAAGTTGGCGTTCAGCTCCTGATGAACTCCTATGAGAATGTAGCCAAGAAATGGCATATCAAAAGATCAAATCGTCACAGAGAGCCATATTTCATTGTGGCAAATGCAATATTATATAAGTGTGTAACAAGCAAGAAGGTGTTCCACAGGAACACCTTCTTGCTTGTTACATTATGTATTATGCCATCTTGAGAAGAAGCGGCAGAAAATCATAGATAGGAAAGACTATGTGTTTTTGTCAATCCATAGAACAGAACTTATAGAGAGGGATATTTGTTATACCAACGTTCTAAAAATTCATCGATTTTTTGAATAGCATCAGGGCTAATGACATGTTCAATGGCACAGGCATCTGCATCGGCAAGTTCTGGGTCCTCTCCTATTACATCGGTTAGAAGTTGACGTAAAATGGTATGCTTTTCAGACAAAATACGTGCTAGTCGAGAGCCTTCTTCTGTAAGTCTGATTTCACGATATTTTTTTGTTTCTACAAGATGTTTTTCTGCTAGGACATTCATTGCACTGTTAGCGCTAGCTTTGGAAACCTGCATTCGTAATGCAATATCACTTAGACGTGCACTTCCATTTTCCAGTGATAACTCATAAACAGTTTCTAAATAATTTTCCATTGTAATGGTCAAATGTTTCATGATTTATGTTCCTTTGTAATATTATGGTTCAGATTTTGGCAGAATCCAATCTACAGCAGCCCAGATCAGAGGGTTACTACTTTTGGTAGAAATAGCATCTAAAATAATATCAGGAGCGTCTGTTACAATACTGTCCACGCGAATCGCAACCATTTCACGTGCTGTTGTCTGATTATTAACGGTCCAAACAAAGACTTCCTTTCCACTAAGGTGTAAGTTAAGCACCATAGAACGAGTTAAAAAGGATGCTTCTACGCTATAAATATCAACATCTTCCAATTGATACAGTTCACCATATGCTACTGCGGTGATGAGTTGTGTTTGTATAGTCGGATCACATGATTTTGCTTCATGTACAAGAGAGTAGTCCATAGAAGCAAGAATACAGTCCTTCTCTGCATCCAGGCTCTGTATCAACTCAACTACAGAAGAAACAAATGATTTTTCGTGGCCGGTGGATTTTAATTCGATTACGAGAATGATTCTACCTTTTGCTTTTTGAATAAATTCTTCCAGAGTTGGAATCTTTTCCCCTTTGAATGCAGGAGAGAACCAACTTCCAACTTCCATAGATTGTAAGTCTTGATACGTCACATTCCATATGTCCTTATCTACGCCGGCTGTTCGACTTAAATTAGAGTCATGCATCAAAACAAGAGTACCATCTTTTGTTTGCTGTACATCGATTTCGGCATAAGTTGCACCACTTTCAATGGCGGCTTCAAGACCGGATAATGTGTTTTCTGGTGTAGTTAGTGTAGAGGCACGGTGGGCAGTGACAGTTGTTTTAAGACCTACTTCCTCATCCAACAGAAATGCGTTATAAGAAAGGGAATATAATCCATATCCCATTAGGATAAACAGAACAAGAAAGAAACGCAGTGGACGCAAGATCATGGCGCTTTTGCGTATAGAAATGTGTGGCTTTTGGAAAACAAATATTTGGTTTTCTGATTGATAGCGATAATAGCAGGAAGAAATAAAAGCAAAGCTTCCGATAGTAACACCGATGGCCCAAAAGAGAGAACGCCATTTTGACAATGTGTAGAAGAAATACCAAAATGTTTCTTGCGCATGGTTTGAAGGCACTGTGTATTTGATAAACAAAAGAATCGCAAACAGCAAAATAGCAGTCACAAGTACAAGCAAGCCAACTACCAGAAGAATCCAAAGGAAAAGCCAGATAAGGGTTTTTAGCCATTTGCCATGAATGAGAGCTTTACTGCGTTTGCGTGCTTCTTGAAAACGACAGGGTTGGAGTGTTATTTCATGAATGCTAAAGATCCACCGAAAAGCAAGAATGAAGAAAAGAAAACAAAGAGCACTGTAAAGAACATGAAGTGCTGGTGTGCTCTTAATATAGTCTAGTATAAATTCAGGAATTTCTAATGATTGTAACAGCCCGGAAGAGAGGGTGACACCCGTCATGGGAAGAATGAGAAAAATGAAAACGAATAGGAGAGCATTTTTTGGTCGAACGATAGAAAAAGATTTTTTTGCGGCAGAAAGAAACAATCGGAAAATACCAGTACGTTTTCCTTGGACACCATTGTGAAAATAGAGGACAATAGCAGTCATTTCAATTAATACATAAAACGTTAAAATGACAAAGAGGATCAAGAGGACCAGAAGGGTAGATGGGGATTGCAGTATGATAGGGAGTGTTTGATTACTAAGGAAGGAAACACCAGATAATTGCAATGCAAATTGCAACATGGCTTGCAAGGCGGGAAATACGATGATAGCTGTAATGAGTTTATATATAATTTCAAATAAAAAAAGAGTACTCCAATCCCACATAATTAGATGAATTGCAGAGCGAAATGTTTGTCTCATAATGAATCCTCGGCTTTATGGTTCCATTGCGAATATTTTTGTATGATATATCTTGGGAAATATTTTTTATAGTATACCACAAAAAGAGAAAGGAAGAAAGAAATCTGATGGATTTCCTTCCTTTTTAAGGGAAAAAGGACTGTTTGAAATGATCAAACAGTCCTTTCTATTTTACAAAAGTTTAGGCAATTGGTTTTACGTTGGTATTTTTTGCTGCGCCAATTAAGCAAAGAATAGGCAGAACAAATCCAATCAGAGATGTCCAGAGGAATCCGTATAGGATAATATTGATGATTTGGAGCAGGATGGTGATAATGGCAAAAACCAAACAGAGACCAGCCTTTTCGGGCTTATTGCAATTTGCAATAAAGA
Organism: Clostridia bacterium; assembly: GCA_963929765.1. Taxonomy (GTDB): domain Bacteria; phylum Bacillota; class Clostridia; order Oscillospirales; family Oscillospiraceae; genus RGIG529. The sequence continues at coordinate 5,519 of CAWVKD010000071.1, forward strand.
TGATACCGGCAACTAAATCGATGATACAGAAAATCACGCTGACAACCACAGCAGTATTGAGTGCAGAGCTGCTGATACCATATTGAGCTGCTGCACTTAAGATAGAGCCGCTGACTGCCAGAACAATCAAACTAATTCCTGCAAAAATGACGAACAAAATGCCGCAAACCTGTAAAAATCCTTTTCCTGGTGCCTTCATGTGAATAAAACTCCTCTCTAATAAAGTATGTATCTTTACAAATACAAACCTATATATAGCATATTTTTCAAAAAATGGCAATAGTTTGTTCAAAGAAAATTCACAAAGTGTAGCGAAATTTATGTATAATAATTATTTTACCCTGATATAAAAAAGACCTCGATTTTGGTTGAGGCCTTTTTATACCATATTGTTTTGTTTGATTCAGTTTAAAAATTTTTATTTGTTGTGATTTTTTTCGTATAAAATACGAAGACCGTCCAATAGAAGATCATCATCGCAAATTAGTTTGCGTTTGCAATAAGGAGAAACCAAATGAACCAATCCACCAGTTGCAATAACAGTGGCTGGCATACCTAAAAATTCTTCCACACGATCAGATAGGCCATCTAACATCGCAGCAGTTCCATAAACTACACCAGCTTGCATACAATTGATGGTATTGCTTGCCACAAATTGCTGTGGTTTTTCTAAATGGACGTAGGGAAGTTGTGCTGCGTGAGCGGAAAGAGCATCAATAGATAGCCGCATACCAGGTATAATCATGCCGCCAATGTAATTCCCATTTGGATCAATGACGGATAATGTGGTAGCTGTCCCAAGATCATAAATAAGAATAGGCTTGGGGTATTTTGCAACGGCAGCAACGGCAGCTAGAACCAAGTCGCTTCCCAATTGGGCTGGGTCATCTGTTCGAATATTGAGACCTGTTCGCAAACCAGATCCTACAACAAGTGTTGGTTTTCCGATTAGTTGTTCCAATGTATGTTGCATAACTGCTTTTAATTCTGGGACAACGGAAGATACAATACCACCTTCCATATCACGAGGGTTAATTTGATGCTTTTCCAGAATACCCCCAATGAGAAAAGCAAACTCATCGGAAGTGCGCTTAGGATCGGTGCTAATACGCGCGGTGAAGACGATACTTTGTTTTTGAATTGCCCCAATGACAATGTTTGTATTTCCAATATCAATGGCAAGAATCATAATGTTATTCGGCTCCTTTTTTCTCGATGGCTCCATTCACAGATCTAGTTGATTTTTGAAGCAATTTAAACAGAGGCAGACAAACCACTGGTGTTACTACAGCAGCCACAATGGCTTCTGGGATTCCATTGGCGCCCACAACACCTAAAACGACACCTAAAACAGCATCAACTGGGATTTCTTTGGCAACTGCATAGGCATTTCGAAACAATACGAAAATCAAACCCATTACAAGAATCGTGTTGGTGAAAGAACCAAGGATGCTGGCAAGAACCAGAGAGACAGGTCGCAATGCATGTTCAGCTTTGCGGAAAATCATCTGAAATAACCGATATCCATAGTAAGGAACAATACCCACAAGAATACGAGGAATGAAGCAAATCACCAAAGCCCAAAGGCTGCCCCGCTCTAAACCAGGAACAGGGATAAAAGGGGAGAAGGCAAAAGAAAGCATGCTGGGAGTCATTGTGTTGACCAGAAAACTGCCAAGGCCAAAGAAAAAGCCCAGAACAGCGCCTTTTTTGGGACCTAACAAAATAGAACCGATAATGACAGGGACGTGGACGATGGTGGCTTTGATAACGACTAAATTCAAAAAACCAATAGGAGTAAAGGTTAGAAGTAAGATAATTGCTACAAAAATAGCGAGCAGAGCAATACTACGGGCGGTGCCGCGGTTGGTGCCGGTGGAAAGATGCTGTTTCATAAATAACCTCCTGTTGCTGTTCCAAAATTGGATACAGCACAAAATTTTAGGGCCTATATCAGGTAAAAGTGTCTGTTGTCCAAGTGGGTACAACGGCAACAACCTATGTATAGACAAAGGTATTATACTGGTTTTACTGTAGAAAGGCAACCGAAATTTTGTGTATTTTTTACGTTTTCACGGAAAAATATTTACAGTATGACAAGGCTTTGTTATACTGATCAAAACAAAAGTCTCCAGGAGAAAAGGAACAATCAAAAACTTATAGAAAGTGGAGCGTTTACAATGTTACAAGGAAAAACCGTCCTACTCGGTGTTACAGGTAGTATAGCTGCATACAAAGCTGCCGCATTGGCATCTGCTTTAAAAAAGGAACGGTGTAATGTTCATGTATTGATGACACGAAATGCAATGGAATTTATTGCACCGCGGACCTTCGAGACATTAACAGAACATCGAGCACTTTTTGATACATTTGATCGGAATTTTGAGTATAAAGTGGAACACATTGCACTAGCAAAACAGGCGGATCTTGTGATGATTGCACCGGCAACTGCCAATGTATTGGCGAAATTAGCCTATGGAATAGCGGATGACATGCTAACCACTACCGTTTTGGCATGCCGTTGCCCCAAAATGGCGGCCCCTGCTATGAACACAGGGATGTATGAAAATCCTGCAACACAATCTAATATGGAACGATTGCGCATGTTTGGCTGGGACATTGTAGAACCTGCCAGTGGACTTTTAGCCTGTGGCGATGTGGGAGCTGGGAAAATGCCAGAACCTGAACAATTACTTGAAGTTATCAAATCACGTTTACTCAACGAAAAGAAAGTTCGCGATTTGGAAGGGCTTCGGATTTTGGTAACTGCAGGCCCTACTCGAGAAGCAATCGATCCTGTCAGATACATTACAAACCATTCCAGCGGGAAAATGGGATATGCCATTGCAGAAGCAGCAGCAAGACGCGGTGCAATGGTTACGCTTGTTAGTGGAAAAACAGATCTGAAAACACCAGATTCTGTGGAACGCATTGATATCGTCTCAGCACAAGAGATGTTTGATGCTGTAACAAGTCGGAGCGCACAACAAGATATTATCATCAAAGCGGCGGCAGTGGCTGACTATCGCCCAGCAGAAGTAGCGGATGATAAGATTAAGAAAACAGATGGTGAAATGTCTATTTCTTTAATCCGAAATCCAGATATTTTACAGTATTTGGGTGAGCACCGCCCAAAAGGGCAGTATCTCTGTGGCTTTTCGATGGAAACACGGGATATGGTGGAAAATTCTAGAAAAAAATTGGAAAAAAAGAAAATTCAAATGATAGCAGCAAACAACCTCAAAGAATCAGGTGCTGGTTTTGAGGTAGACACAAACGTGCTCACCCTCATTACAAGGGAAAACAAACAGGAATTGCCACTTTTATCAAAAGAAGCAGTGGCTGATATTTTGCTAGATGAAATCATGAAGCATCGAAAAGAAATAGGTGAATAAGGGGGGAGTGATTAGATGCAAGTTCAAAATATTTATGCAGTATATTTTAGCGCTACCGGAACAACAAAGCGTGTTGTTGAAAAAATAGCTTTAGATTTAGGTAAACTGCTTTCAAAAGAAGTAGCATTTTTTGATTTTACATTACCTGCTCAAAGAGAAAAGACACTTCATTTTAAAGAGAATGATTTGGTGATCTTTGGGACACCGGTTTATGCCGGTCGTGTGCCCAATGTACTGGTTCCTTATATTAAGGAAAAGATCAAAGGAAATCATGCATTGGCAGTTCCTGTTGTGTTATATGGGAATCGAAACTACGATGATGCACTGATTGAATTGCGTGATCTGCTGGAGTCGGATGGGTTCCATACCATTGCAGCAGGAGCTTTCATTGGAGAACATTCCTTTTCCTATGAACTGGGCAAAGGGCGGCCTGATGAAAAAGATATGATTCTCGTAAAACGGTGGACAGAACGCATTGGAAAGCAAGTTCAATCTATGGAGAGTATTCCTAACACACCTGTTTATGTAAAAGGCAATGTGCCGTTGCGTCCTCATTATGTACCTCAGGATCGTAACGGGAATAAAGTCAATATTTTAAAAGTACATCCTGAGACAAAAGAGACTTGTACCCAATGTGGCATTTGTGCCTCTGCTTGTCCAATGGGTTCCATTAGCAAAGAAGATGCTAGAAAAATGACTGGTATTTGTATTAAATGTGGTGCATGTGTTAAACAATGTCCTATTGGTGCTAAATATTACACGGATGAAAACTATCTATACCATCAACACGAGCTGGAGGAAATGTTCTCCAGGCGCGCAGAGCCAGAAATATTTTAATACATAAAAAGAAGGGCTTTCTTTATATTATATCTAAAATAAAATCGCGCATTCGTATTTTGAAATACTCCTTGTTACAATATAAGAGAAGGAGGTCAACAGATATGAAGAAGCAAAAATACTATATGGAGTGGCAAGTAATAAGAATGAACGGAAAATGATTGTTTGTTGTCTTAATAATTTGTGAAACAAGCTGATTGCTGAGAGCAGATATGATGAACAATATCTATAATCGTGCAGCGGAAACTGTACATGCCGATTTGGTTTACATCTAACGGGAATCAACGACTGAGAGATTTTTCTTAGTCGCTGAAATGATTTAATATTCTAACCAGGCATTTCTAACTCATAGTTATATCGTTTTTTACTATTTCCATGGTATACTGTTTGTGGAGGTGCAGGTATGGAACTTCGTGTACTAAATTACTTTTTGGCAATTGCAAGAGAAGAAAATTTTACAAAAGCGGCAAAGCAGCTTCATGTTACACAGCCAACATTATCACGGCAAATTGCTGATTTGGAACGAGAACTTGGCGTCAAATTATTTGTTCGCAGCAATCATAATATTATTTTAACTGAGGACGGAATGATATTAAAACGCCGTGCACAGGAAATTTTATCTTTAGCAGATAAAACAAAGCGGGATTTTCTGCAAAAAGATGAAGCACTCTCAGGCACAATTTCAATCGGTAGCGGCGAGTTTCGCTCCACAGAATATCTGGCAAAAATCATAGCGGCGTTCCGGAAAAAATATCCCAATGTAAAATATGAGATATACAGCGGAAACGCAGGAAATATTCGTGATTATATAGAAAGAGGATTTTTAGATATCGGACTGATGTCAGAACCCATTGATATGCGTAAATATAATTTCGTCAATATGCCGATCAAAGAACAGTGGGGAGTGTTTGTTCAAAAAGATTCTCCCCTTTCCGAAAAAAACAGTATAAGGCCTGAGGATCTAAATGGAATGTCCGTTGTCACCGCAACAGGTGACTTCAACCAAAGCCGTATCGGAAAATGGCTTGGTGATTATAGTGAACAGGTGGACATCGTAGCAACTGCTAATTTACCTTATAACGAAGCCGTGTTAGCGAAAGAAAATATAGGAGTAATGCTCAGTATAAATTTAAACTGCGCCTATGAAAATCTGCGCTTCATCCCAATAAACCCCGTTTTGGAGGTTTCAACCGCTTTAGCGTGGAAAAAAGAGCAGATATTTTCTGCTACCACTTCCGCCTTTATAGAATTTGCAGAACAATACTTAAAAAGTATTTCTAATAATAAATTATAAGTATTAGACATTTCAAATGGCCTAATTTATAATCAAAGGTGTTCCAAGACGGAGCACCTTTTTTGTTTACCCGGAAAGGAGATTGAAATGACAACTCAAGAGGCAAGTGAGCATTACAATATTCCGATTAAAATTTTGAAAGAGTATGAAAGCTGGGGACTATGCGGTGAGGTAAAAAAGTAATGGGCTCGTGGCAATACGACGATAGCGATATTGAACGGCTCAGCACCATTATGACGCTGCATGACATTGGATTTACCAATTATGAAATCGAAAAATATATGCGTCTGCTTGTTGAGGGAGTGTCCACCGAAGCAGAAAGAATGAAAATGCTGGAAACAAAAAGGATCGGAACGCTTGATGAAATTCATTTTAAGGAACGACAATTAGATCGTCTGGACTATTTAGGATTTGAAATAAAACGGGGCAAAAAATCACATTATTGCACTACACCAATCAGGGAATCAAGGCAAACAATGTGCCGACAGTAAATATTGTAGATGAAGGTATGCTCAAAAAAGCAGATTATGTGGCTTGTGTCAGCGGAAATACGACTGACAAATCAGAGGTATTTGCATATCACATCGCCGAAACAGGTGCGTCTATCATTGATGAATCTCCTGTTGTTATGGAATATTTCGTTGATGATATTTATCACACAAACGGGTTTAATAGTTTTATTTGTAAAATCAGCGCTGTACACGCAGAGAAGTGTGCTAATGAAAACGGAAGATTGATTATACAAAACTAAAGCCTGTTTTGTTTGAAATGCCGACCTATCAATATTTACGCACAGGTGATGTGATAGGTAACTGTATGAAACTCAATCAATTAAGATAGAAAAGGAGATAAAAAAATGAAAAAAATATGTTCACTGATTACGGTTTTTGCCTTGCTGCTTACTTTTACTGCGTGCGGCAACAACACGAATAATGAGGGTTCCTCTTCTACTCCACAGCGGTCAAGCACGCCCTATTCCGTATCCGCCGAAGAATCAAGCAATCAGAATGATTCTTCTAAACCTGCCGAAACAGGCTCTAAATCATTAGTAGTTTATTTCTCTTGGTCCGGCAACACCGAAAATGTAGCCCATTCTATTCAGAGCCAGACAGATTCCGACATTTTCGAAATCGTACCTGCGACACCGTATAGCGACGATTATGATACCGTTGTGGATTTGGCGCGGGAGGAACAGCAAAACAATGTTCGTCCTGCCATTTCAGATAGCGTTGAAAATATCGAGCAGTACGATGTAATCTATGTGGGCTTTCCCAACTGGTGGGGCGATATGCCGATGATTCTCTATACCTTTTTTGATACATACGATTTGTCCAGCAAGACAGTTGCCTTGTTTTGCACCAGCGGCGGCAGCGGACTTTCTAACACGGTAAATGAGGTAAAAGATCTCGAACCTGACGCCACCGTAACCGAGGGACTTCATATCGGCAGCAGTTCATCGTCTAATCCAGATAATGCAGTCAGTGAATGGTTAGATGACATAGGGCTTGCGAAATAGGAGGCAATTTTATGAAAAAATTTCTATCCTTTCTCCTATCGATTTTCCTTGTTTTTTTTCTGGCGGCTTGCAGTCAGTCAGAAACTTCTGACACAGGAGCAAATCAATTGTCAGCAAATAATTCTTTGGAGGAAACAGATATGCAGGTTCCCGAGAACTTTGTCCTTATCAAGGGCGGAGTATTTCAAATGGGCAGTCCCGAATCCGAAGCATGGCGCAGTGCTGATGAAACACAGCACACGGTTACAGTCAGTGATTTTTATATGAGCAAATACGAATTGACACAAGAGGAATATGAAGAAATCACAGGCAGTAATCCGAGCAATTTTCAAGGTGATAATCTACCCGTCGAAAATATCTCTTGGCTTGATGCAGTAGCTTATTGCAACGCCCGAAGTGAAGAGGACGGTTTAACCCCGGTCTATGCAATCGACGGTCAGAATGTTTCTTGGGACAGAAGCGCAAACGGCTATCGCCTGCCTACCGAAGCGGAATGGGAATATGCCTGCCGTGCCGGAACGACAACACCTTTTTATATGGAAAACTCTCCGAGCGCGGAGGACGTAAATTATTATGGCCATTACCCCTATGAAATAGAGGATAACTATTTTTCACAAAATAATTTGGAAGTAAAACCCGGTGAATACAGAGAAACCACCGTCCCGATAGATAGCTTTTCCGAGAATCCTTATGGACTTTATAATATGCATGGCAATGTAAGCGAATGGGTATGGGATTATTACGGAGAATATCCAACCGACGAACAAATCGATCCCGCCGGTCCCAACTCCGGCACTCTACGGGTTTACCGTGGCGGCGGCTGGAATGATTTTGCTAAAAATATGCGTTCTGCTTACCGAGCCACGCTGGAACAGAATAAAGGCAGCTTTAATCTCGGTATTCGTTTGGTATTAAATGCGGCTCCCGGTACAGGCAGCGTTTCAGGCACAGGAGCAAAAAATACATTTACTGGCGGAAACGGTAAAATATTGATTGCGTATTTCTCATGGGGGGGAAATACAAAGGGCATTGCAGAAGAAATCCAGCGTCAAACAGGCGCAGACCTGTTTGAAATTACAATGGTAAATCCTTATTCAAACGACTACAACACCGTTTTGGACGAAGCACAGAGAGATCAAAACGAACAGGCTCGTCCAGAGCTTGCAAGTCATATAGATAATATGAACGAATACGATACTGTTATGATTGGCTATCCCAACTGGTGGGCTTCAATTCCTATGCCGGTTGCGTCTTTCCTTGAAGAATACGACTTTTCAGGTAAAACAATTCTTCCGTTCTGCTCTCACGGCGGTGGTCGTTTCGGACAGAGCTTGACTGCTATTGCCAAACTTGCGCCAAACGCTACAATGGGCGAAGCTCTTTCTATTCACTATTCGGGCGGTTCAGAGCTTTCGAGTGATGTTACCGTTTGGCTCAGCAGCAATGGGATTCAATAAAGGAGGAATTTTGAATAATGAAAGTATTAGATAAAAAGCAATTTGAAGAAATCAATGTTTTCGGAACAGGTAAGCCTAACGAAGCATTTGCACAGTATTTCATAGGCGAAGATCCTTTTTGAACCCGCTGACAAATCCGCAGGAAACAGTGGTGTTTCTCGCCAATGTAACTTTTGAACCGGGCTGCCGTAACAACTGGCATATTCACCACGCTAAAAGCGGCGGCGGTCAGCTCCTCATTTGCATAGCAGGCGAGGGCTGGTATCGGGAGGAAAATAAGCTGCCTATTTCTCTCACCGCAGGAACGGTAATCACAATTCCTGCTGAGGTAAAACACTGGCACGGAGCGAAAAAGGACAGCTGGTTTTCTCATATCGCCGTAGAGGTGCCGGGAGAGGGCACCTCAAATGAATGGTGTGAAGCTGTAAGCGATAAAGAATACAGTAAATTGGAGGAAAAATAAAATGAGTAAAAAGTTAGTTGCATATTTTTCGGCAAGCGGTGTTACCAAATACGCCGCTGAACGTTTGGCAAAAGCGGCAGGTGCCGATCTGTTTGAGATTAAGCCCGCCGTCCCCTATACCCGTGCTGACCTTGACTGGACAAACAAAAAGAGCCGTAGTTCTGTTGAGATGAGCGACCAAAATTCCCGTCCTGAAATTGCAGGACAGCTTTCCAATATGGAGGATTACGACACTGTCTTTATCGGTTTCCCGATTTGGTGGCATGTTGCGCCCACCATTATCAACACCTTTGTGGAAAGCTACGATTTTTCGGGAAAGACAGTTATTCCATTTGCAACCAGCGGCGGCAGCGGAATGGGTAAAACCGTAGAAGTTTTAAAAGCTCTTTGCCCCAGCGCAAATTGGGAAAAAGGCAAAATGCTAAATCGTGTTTCAGACGCGGAGCTTGAAAAATGGCTGGACAGCATTTTGTAAGTTATACAGTACAGGCGAAGAACTGACAAATAAAAAGGAGTACTGTTATGGAATACACAAAATTAGGAAATTCAGACCTTGTGGTATCCCGCATTTGTATGGGATGTATGGGTTTCGGAGAAGCTGGAAACGGCCAGCACAGCTGGACGGTTGATGAAGAACATTCCCGTGAAATCATTAAAAAAGGCTTGGAGCTTGGTGTCAACTTCTTTGATACGGCAATCGCCTATCAAAGCGGAACAAGCGAGCAGTATCTTGGCAGAGCAATTAAAGATTTTGCAAAGCGTGATGATATTGTAATCGCAACAAAATTCCTGCCCCGTACCAATGAGGAAATAGAAGCTGGAATCACGGGGCAGCAGCACATTGAAAAAATGCTGGATAAGAGCCTTGAAAACCTCGGAATGGATTATGTGGATCTATACATTTACCATATGTGGGATTACAATACACCTCTTTACGACATTATGGAGGGACTGAACAACGCCGTTAAATCGGGTAAAGCTCGTTATATCGGTATTTCTAACTGCTTTGCCTACCAGCTTGCGAAAGCAAACGCACTGGCTGAAAAAGAAGGCTTTGCAAAATTTGTATCGGTGCAGGGACACTATAACCTAATCTTCCGGGAGGAAGAACGGGAAATGGCAAGGCTTTGCCATGAGGAAAATGTAGCAATGACGCCGTACAGCGCACTGGCAGGCGGACGGCTTGCAAAACGCCCCGGTGAAACTTCAAAGCGTTTGCAGGAGGACAGCTATGCCCATCTGAAATATGACGCTACCGCCGAACAGGACAGTATCATCATTGATCGTGTGGCGCAGCTTGCTGACAAATACAGCGTATCTATGACGGAAATCTCTCTTGCTTGGCTGCTGACAAAAGTTACCGCTCCTGTTGTTGGTGCTACAAAGCTCAACCATATCGAGGGCGCGGCAAAAGCAGTGGATCTTACTTTGACTGCCGATGAGCTTGCTTTTTTGGAAGAGCCCTATGTTCCACACAACCTGGTGGGAGTAATGGCACAGAACACCCCTGCCGCTGCAAAGGACAAGCATGTGTGGTCTACCGGCAGTCAAAAAATCTGAAAGGAATCGAAACACAGGCGGAAATCTTTGGGGAACATATGAAAGAGGCTTGGAAAGCAGGGCATATCAACCGTTGGCTGGCGGCAAACTGCTTTGGTGATTACTATACCCGAAACGGTTTAACCTTTGCAGAGCGTGAACTTATCACTTTTTGCTTCTTATGGCGTAGGGTAGCTGTGAACCCCAGCTGATCGCTCACGCAAAAGGAAATATAAATATGGGAAATGACAAGGACTTTTTGATGAAAGTTGTTTTGCGATGTTTGTCGTATATCGGTTATCCTCGTAGCCTGAACGCTATTGCCTATATGGATAAGGTGGTGGAAGAATGAAAACGAAAGTCGTTATCAAATTAGCCATAGATATTTTAATGACGCTGGCACTGCTTTTTGTTATGGGGTATCAGTTTTGGGGAGAAGCACCTCACGAATGGGTAGGCGCTGGAATGTTTTTTCTTTTTATTGCTCACCACATACTGAATGGTAATTGGCACAAATCCTTATTTAAAGGAAAGTACAACACAATGCGTATTTTAACGCTCGGTATTGATTTTTTTGTGCTTATTTCTATGCTTGTTCAAATGTATAGCGGTATTGCGATGTCACGCTATGTATTTGATTTCTTGCCGTGGATAGGCGGTATGTCGTTGGCTCGCCGGCTTCATATTCTCGGTGCATATTGGGGTTTTCTCTTTATGAGCCTACATTTAGGACTGCATTGGAATATGATTTTGGGAATGTCCCGAAAGGCAATAGAAATAAAAAACAAGTCAAAAATCCACAGTATCATTACCTTTATTGCCGGATTGATGATCGCCGGATATGGTGTGTGGGCATTTATTAGCAGAGATTTTCCGACCTATCTGCTACTTAAATCGCAATATGTATTTTTGGATTACAGCGAACCGAAAATTTTGTTTTATATAGATTATCTCGCACTTATGGGACTTTGTATCTTTATTGCTCATTACTGCACAAAGATAATACGAAAAGTAAGAAAGAAATAGGAGGGATCATAAAAGAATATCAAACTTTAAGTAACGGTGTAAAATCCCCGTATTGAGGCACGGCACAATTGGACTGGACTACATCGACCTTATGCTGATACATAGTCCCCAGCCGTGGTGGATAGAATGGCGTAATGACAATCGCTCTAGAAATGGAGGAACGGTGGTGAAAAAGGTGTTTTAATCATTTAGGTATATTGATTTGTTTCGGGCTTTCTGCTTGTACAAATCAACCGTCAACACCCCCTGTTTCCGAGCAAAGTTGGCAGCAGGAGCTGTCGGATATTCCAAGCAGCACTGACAGTTCAGATATTCAATCAACTCATTCGCAGGAGCCGGAGTCATCTCCCGGCAATACAGAAACACCTGAAGGAGAACGAAAAGTTAAACAGATAATAGACGGGCGGGCTGACTCAGGTGGTGTATCCGTCGCTTGGTATCCGCTTTATTGCCATAGGCGCAAAAAAGCATTAACACAGGAAGTGTCCGACAGTCAGCAGATCTTGCAGGATGCTAAGCAAAAGGTTACGAATTTCAGGATTCTGCTCTGCACATTGCGTGAAATGACGGACATTGCGGAGCTTACCCAGACGCTTATAAATTCCTTGTTGAGCGTATCGAAGTTCACAACAACGATA
>CAWVKD010000072.1:0-5504 GCA_963929765.1 Clostridia bacterium
GTTGGACTCGTCGGCCCCACTGGGCCTGTAGGGGCTACTGGTATAACAGGGCCAACAGGGCCTACCGGTGCTACAGGTCCTGCTGGAATCAATGGACCCACTGGTCCAACTGGGGCAACTGGGGCAACTGGTCCTACTGGAATAGCGGGTGCTACCGGTGCTACAGGCCTTGTCGGACCAACTGGGCCCACAGGCGCCATAGGCCCAACCGGACCTATAGGTACTACTGGCATAACAGGTGCCACTGGGTCAACAGGACCCACTGGGCCTACAGGATCTACCGGTGCTACGGGCCCCACTGGTCCCACTGGAGCAGATGGAGAAACTGGGGCAACCGGTCCTACTGGGCCTACCGGAGAAATTCCCGACGATGTTTTTGCATCTTTTATCAATGTTCAGGCGCCACTGAATAATGGAAGTTTGATTACCTTATTTCCTGATATTGTAGATCCAACAGGCCATATCGTTGGAACGGATCTACAACATATTACCCTAGCACCTGGATATTATTTGATCTCATATAAAGTATCTGCCATTTTTCGAACAGCAAATTATATGCAAATAACCCCTTTTTACAATGGTACGGCCCACCTCGAAACAGGAATCTATTTTGCGACTAGTACAGATGGCTCTAGCGCATGTGGATCTGCTTTTATTATTTTAGAAGCCCCCGAACAAACTGTATTTACGTTAAATTACTCTAGCTCGGGGAATGCTGTCGATGGTGAAATTAACTTGACTATACTAAAATTGCGAAGGCCTTTATAAAAAAGTTTAAACATCTCTTGCTGTCATCACCATCTCAAAAACTGCATAAAGAAATGCCGCCCAAAATGGGCGGCATTTTTCTTCTTTATCTTACTGGTTGCAGACGGAATAACGAAAATAAACCATCGATGTATTTCATTCATTACAATGAAACCATTCTTTCATGGTACTTAGCACTTTTACAAGCTCTGTTTCCTCAATAACATAAGGAACCATTGCATAAAGGTAGTTTAAAAATGGACGGCTGAAGACACCCTTTTGATAAGCAAAAGTTGAATACCCTTTCAATATAGATGGATCGTATACCTCGATACAAACACATGCTCCCATCATTCTTACCTCTTTGACCCGCGGATCGGAAAAATTGGCCATCTCTCGCCGGGTAATTTTCTCGATTTGATGGATTTTCGACAGATAATTCTTCTGCTCAAAGAGTTCTATGGATTTCAATGCTACACTACAGGCCAGCGCATTTCCCATAAAAGTCGGTCCATGCATTAAAGCAAATGACGGATTATTATTGTAAAATCCATTGTATACTTTATGGTTTGCCACTGTAACTGCATGGCCGATATATCCACCTGTCAAAGCTTTGCCAAGGACAAGAATATCCGGTTGGACCAAATCAGCTACAAAGCGGTTTCCAGTTCTTCCAAAACCCGTTGCCACTTCATCAAAAATCAAAAGCACATCGTATTGGTCACAAAGCTCTCTGGCACGTTCTAAAAAGGAGCGTTCATACATCCGCATCCCCCCAGCACATTGCAGCAGCGGTTCTACGATCAGACAATTTAATCGAGCATGGTATGTCTCAAATGCTTTCTCCAATGACGTTATCTCGGTAGGGACATGGATAACGTGTTTGCTTTTACCATACGCTTGAAGCACAAAATGATAATCTTCATCATCCCCCACCTCCATAGCTTTGAAGGTATCTCCGTGATAGGCATGGTCCAATGCCATAACCATGGTTCTCTGCTTTTCTCCACGGTTCATAAAATATTGAAGAGCCATTTTGAGCGCTACTTCAACGGCAACGCTTCCGGAATCAGAAAAAAAACAGTAATCCAAATCGCCTGGAAGCCAGTGCTGCAAAGTATCTGATAATTGCAAAACCGGTTTGTGGGTCAAGCCTCCCAACATAACATGAGAAAATCTTTCGGCTTGAGATATGATGGCTTTGTTCAATTCCGGATGTTTATAACCATGAATCATGCTCCACCAGGAAGAAATGGAGTCGATCAGTTTTTGTTGTTTGGTATAAAGATAAACACCCTCTGCATCTACAATCTCGTACGGAAGATCCATGGTTTTCATCTGCGTATATGGGTACCAAATCAAACGTTTCGCCTCCTCCGTACTGGTTCATAAAGCATTTTTAGCTGGTCGACAGAGAGATCCAAATCTGTATCATTTTCTTTGACACAGGCAATGACTTTCAGACCTGTTATCCATTCACACATGAGGCGATTATTTTCATGCAAAACATTTCCCTTTTGATAGTGATTGAAAATAATCCCCTTGACAGGAATTTTTTTTGCGTTCATAAATGAAATTGTCAAACCCACTTCATTGATTGTACCCAGACCCGCATCTGCGACCACAAGGCAACTAAACCCACAGGTTTGGATAAAATCCGTCAGAAAAAACCGTTCTTCATCGAAACGCAGCGGACAAAGAATCCCACCAGATCCCTCCACAGTAACGTAATCATAATGATCACATATAGCATCAAAGCCCTGTAAAACTCGATCCATCTGAATCGGATTTCCCTCTAATTGGGAAGCCAAGTGAGGGGAGACGGCATGCTCATAGACATAAGGGCACATCTCTTCAAGAGGTTGGGTAATTCCCGAAACAGATTGAACATAACTGGCATCTCCCGGAATCAAAATGCCATCTGGTCCACGATCGTTTCCGCTCATTGCAGCCTTATAATATGCCGCCTTCATACCATTGTCATGCCACTTTTTTAAAATCAAGCCGGCAATAAAGGTTTTTCCTACATCTGTTCCGATGCCAGTAATGAAAAGTTGTTTACTCATCGCAACATTTCGCCTCATATCCTAACTCATGTAATAAATGGATATCTGTCTCTATTGTAATGCCAGAGGTCGTTAACATATCACCGGAAATGGCCGCATTGGCTCCGGAGAGAAAACAGCTTCTTCCCTTATCTTCCAAAAGCCCTCTTCCACCTGCAAGCCGGATCGATGCATCTGGTAAAATAAAGCGATATGTTGCAACAATACGCCTCATATCATCGCAAGTCAATTTCTGATGGTTCTCAAAGGGTGTTCCGGGAATGGGATTGAGCATATTGATCGGTACGCTCTTCACACCCAACTCCCGTAATGTGAATGCCATATCAATTCTATCCTTTATTGTTTCACCCAGTCCCATAATTCCACCACTACACACAGAAAGCCCTGCTGCCTGAGCTGCTCGAATAGCCTCCTTTTTTTCTTGAAAGGTATGGGTGGTACAAACATGGGGAAAAAAAGATTCAGAAGTTTCCAAATTGTTATGTATTCTTGTTGCTCCCGCTTCTTTCAACCGTAAGTATTGATTTTGACAAAGCAAGCCTGGAGAAATACAAACCGAAATTCCAACTTTGTCCCGAATTCTCCGAATAGCTTTACAAAGTTTATCAATCTCTCGATCAGACAAGGCTTTACCAGATGTAACAATGGAATATCGTAACACTCCTTGTTCATAGTTCATCTTTGCCTGAGCAACCAGTTCCTCTACAGGGCGTAAGGGATATTGATCAACTTTCGTATGGCTGCAAATGGATTGTGCGCAAAATTTGCAATCTTCTGAACAATTTCCACTTTTCCCATTGATAATGGTACAAAGATCAAATGAATTGGAACACATATGTTCTCGAATCGCATTAGCCCTGTTGCATAACTCCTCCAGCGGCTGGTAGTACAACCGAGATGCTTCTTCTTTGTTAATCTGTTCTCCGCCAAGGATCCTATTCTCTAATAACTCAACATACGACATTCTATGATCACATCCTATCCATTTTTACCAGAGGAATGAGTCGTTTGCCAAGAATGGCTCCCAATATGCATAATACGAGGTCTCCTGGAACAGTCAATAGAAAACCATATACCAGCAATGTCCAAAGTCCCATTGATGTGCCAAGATAAAAATGACTGATGCAAAAACAATAAACCAAACCAAACAGATACACAATACCAAGGCCTAGCACATTAGCAGCAATCAAACGTTTATAACCTGGCCTTTCAACTTTGTTCGCAATAGTTCCTGTTACCAAAGCTCCCACAGCAAATCCTATGATATATCCAAAGCTTGGTTTTAACACATAGGAAAACCCACCGCCTTCTGCAAAAACAGGTAAGCCAAGAAGCCCTATCACCAAGTAAAGGAGAACGGAAACACAACCCCATTTCCCTCCTAGAAGGAGGCCTGCAAGCATGGTAAACAAAAACTGCAATGTAATGGGAATGACTGGCACAGGAATTCGAATGAAGGCACCAGCTGCAATCAGTGATACAAACAATGCGCATAAAATCATATTTCTTGTGTTTCTTGCACCCAATTGCAACACCTCCCCAGTCGGTTTCTAAACTTACCTCCGCTTTAAAATATTTCTTAAAACTTAGGACACTGTATCACACATCTCTTCTATTGTCAACCTTTTTATATTTATTGTTTTACAATAGTATATTGCCATTTCCATCTAAAAGCAAAAAATCCCCATCAATGCAAAAGTGGTTTTGAAGCCACCCTGATAGCATTGATGAGGTATTTTCTTTTTAGATGTGGAATGGAAATCAATAGATCGATTCAAAATCCATGTGGAGTAGATCAGCATAATAGACTTTCCCTGTTTGCACTTCTTTTTTACAGAGAAGCGCTACACATAAAGCCACCTGCATAGAGGCGCAGAAAGGTGGGGTAAAAGATAAACACGTTTTGTTGGTTAGAACAACATCTGCAGGATACAGTTTATGAAGCAATCCACCTCCAGGAGCTACAATAGCCGCTTGGGCTGTCCATCCGCAAACAGCACCGTGGATCATAGGGATACCCAATTGGGAACAGGCTTCGGCAATACATTTGCGGGTTTCAATCGTATCAAGTGCATCCATAACAACATCACATCCAGTGATCAGTTCCTTTGCATTTGCTGTATCAATCCATGTTTCCAGCGCAATAAAATTGACGTCAGGATTGACGGATGCAGCATGGGCTTCCGCTGCTTTTGCCTTACTTGTACCAACAAGAGGCACTTCGGAGAGTAGCTGTCGATTCAGATTGGATTCTTCAAAAACATCGCCATCCACAGCAACGATACTGCCTACACCAATCCGCAAAAGCATGTCGATGATATGGCCACCAAGGCCTCCACATCCGGCAACAAAGATCTTCTTTTGATGCAATATTTCCCATTCCTTTTGGGTCAATGCATCCATGTTACGCATATAACGTTTTTCCATATCAACCTCCGCCAACGGCTGGGAAAAGAGCGACAATGTCGCCATCTTTGACCGTGTCTTCCGGTTTAGAATGAAACCCATTGATCAGCAGTATAGCCACCTCTTGCGTCGAAATATCCATATGACGCAAAATATCAGCTACTTTGGTAAAGTCTTCTGCTGGAAGCATCGTTATTTTATCTCGACCCTTACGTAAGGACGAAAAAACGCGAACTTCGATCATAGGAAATCCTCCGATCTGTTAAAAAGATAGGAGGGGCTTAA
>CAWVKD010000073.1:0-7909 GCA_963929765.1 Clostridia bacterium
ACGAGCAGAAAGGAGCGACCAGCTATGACGAAATAGAGAGAGAAAACCCGAGAGGAATTGACTTTCAAGACTTGAGGTGGGGGAATCATATGCCCTAGATGAATATTTCTACATCGGCTTCTGGATTTTAGTCTCCGGGAACACAAAAGGGAATTGGGAGTAAAACAAAAAAGTGGTGCAGGTGCACCACTTTTGCTCAAATCACATTTTTAGACGGTTATTATGAGGCTCACTTTTTGGTGCAGTCTCATCTGCAAAAAACCTCATCAGTAGTAAAAAATGATCCCGAACATAGAAGAAAACCCCCGTTATACGGGGGTTTTCTTCGTGTCGCCTTGTTCTCCAAGGTGACGTCATAATATGGCGGAGACGGTGGGATTCGAACCCACGAGCCCTTGCGGACTACCTGATTTCGAGTCAGGCTCGTTATGACCACTTCGATACGTCTCCAAAATATGTTTTAATATCAATTTAATAATGATATAGGATCAAACATGAGAAGTGATTCAACTGCGTATTTAAAATACAACATTTTAAACTCCTTGTCAATTCTAAATCCACATATTGTTATTTTCTATATTTTCCGTTATAATAGCAGATGAAATCGAAAACAGACGAGTTTTTATTGCGCCAAATAATTATTGGAGGATAAGAATGAGTGGTGATTTGAGAGAAGTCAATTTGGAGATAGGAAAACCCATAGTAGATGTAGCAATTCGAAGATTGACTTTTGAGATCCATCATAGCCGTCGGTTGGGAGTATCTGTTTTGAAAATCATCCATGGGTATGGCTCCACTGGGACAGGAGGAAAAATCCGAGTAGCAGCCAGAAGATATTTAATGTCTTTAGAGGCCCGAGGAGAGATTAAAGGGATCATTCCGGGAGAGGTATTCTCTATTTTTGACGAAACAACACGACAAGCTTTTTTGATATGTGATGCACTGCGCCAAGACCGAGATTTAGAGCGACACAATAATGGTGTTACATTTATTTTGTTGGCGTAGAGAATACAGAAAAATTGAAGGAAAGGAACGAACATGGAAGAGCTGAAACGGCGTATTTTAAGCGATGCAAAAGTACAGGAAGGGGATATTATACAAGTAGATATGTTTTTGAACCACTATTTGGATATTTCCTTACTGGAATCGATGGGTGCTGTTCTGGCCAAACGATTTCGTGGAAGCGGAGTGACTAAAATATTAACAGTTGAAACATCTGGTATTCCATTAGCCTGTTTCACAGCACGCAGCATGGGCGTAGATGCAGTATTTGCTAGGAGATTCCAGACAGGGTATATGAATCACGCAGTTTATTCTTCCGAAATTCATTCTTTTGCGCTTGATAAAGCGTATACATTGCGTGTGACAGAAAACTGTTTATCAGACCATGATAAAGTTTTGATTATAGATGATATTCTAGCCAGTGGACAGGCCATCTTAGGCCTGTTGGAAATTGTTGCAAAAGCAGGAGCAGACGTTGTTGGTGTTGGTGTGGCAATCGAAAAGGCAATGCGAGATGGTGGCGCATTATTGCGGCGTATGGGCCTACGAGTGGAAGCTTTGGCAACAGTAGAGCGAGTGGAAAATGGCAGGATTTATTTGAAGTAAAAATTCTGCGGGAGGATAAGCTAATGTTACTGCGAAATTTAGTAGATTTTGAAGATTTGACACGAGCGGAATGGGAAACATTATATGAGAGTTGTTGCCGTATGATAGAGCGACCGGCTGACTTTATAGATACATGTCGAGGAAAAGTTTCCTGTAATTTATTTTATGAACCATCAACACGAACCAATTTTTCTTTCCAAACCGCCATGTTACGTTTGGGAG
This sequence comes from Clostridia bacterium, assembly GCA_963929765.1. Lineage (GTDB taxonomy): Bacteria > Bacillota > Clostridia > Oscillospirales > Oscillospiraceae > RGIG529. The sequence goes on from CAWVKD010000073.1 coordinate 1,831, forward strand.
GAAGTGTTTTTGGTTTTGCAGATCCTAACTCATCTTCCGTTGCAAAAGGAGAGACATTGAGAGATACCGTTAAAATGGTATCCAATTATGCAGATGTGATTGTGATACGGAGCCCGCATGAAGGCGCGGCCAAAGCAGCATCTCTCTATGCTGATGTACCTGTTATCAATGCAGGAGATGGGGGACATATGCACCCCACGCAGACCATGACTGATCTGACAACCATTACGAGGCTGCGGGGAAGTATTGACCATCTGTCTATTGGTCTTTGTGGAGATTTGAAGAATGGACGCACGGTTCATTCATTGATAAAAGCACTGGCAAAGTTTGAAAAGATCAAATTTTATCTTATTTCTCCAAGAGAGTTGGCGGTTCCCGAATATATACGGATCTTCATGAAAGAAAACCATCAATGGAATGTGGAAGTAACTCATTTAGATGCTGTTATACCTCAATTGGATGTATTATATATGACACGAATTCAAAGAGAGCGTTTCGCAGATCCACTAGAATATGAACGCAATAAAGGCGTGTACATTTTAACAAAGCGAAAGCTGGAGAGAGCAAAAAAAACATTGTTGGTTATGCACCCCCTTCCCAGAGTAGATGAAATTGCTTTGGACGTTGATGACGATCCTCGAGCGGTGTATTTTCAACAGGCGCGATTTGGCATGTTTATTCGTATGGCGCTTTTGGCAGATCTGGCCCATCAAGGAAGGAGAACGCCACCACCTGTATCAATTGGAAAAGAGCGGCGCTGTTCAAATCCAAATTGTATTACGAAAGAAGAAACGTATCTGCCACCATTGACCAGATGGATTGGTGGTGTGGAATGTTGCGCATATTGTGACAAGGAAATTGAAGAGAAAACAGAAGCGTAATTTTATTTTTCAAAAATATGCAATTTCCATCAAAAAAATATTGACAACAAATGGTTTTATATGCTATTATAGTTGAGCTGGCATCTGAAGAACAAATTGCGGGTGTAGTTCAATGGTAGAATCCCAGCCTTCCAAGCTGGTCGCGTGGGTTCGATTCCCATCACCCGCTCCATACCGCTATACGCGCCTGTAGCTCAGCTGGATAGAGCAACTGCCTTCTAAGCAGTAGGCCAGGGGTTCGAATCCCTTCAGGCGTGCCAGATGCACATGTGGGAAATGGCGATTGCCTTTGAAAAAAAGTAAATCGTTTTCTGCGTTGCAAGTGCAGGAGGGCGGCGAGTGGCAATGGCTGTTTTCCAACGTGTATGACATGGTGGGTGTAGCTCAGGTGGTTAGAGCGCCAGGTTGTGGCCCTGGAGGCCGTCGGTTCGAGTCCGATCATCCACCCCAACCATATATTGGGATGTAGCCAAGTCGGTAAGGCACCAGACTTTGACTCTGGCATTCGCAGGTTCGAGTCCTGCCATCCCAGCCACCTTTTTCAACAACCAATAGAAGATATGTGACCCATTAGCTCAGTCGGCAGAGCACCTGCCTTTTAAGCAGGGTGTCCCGCGTTCGAGTCGCGGATGGGTCACCAAAGAAAAAACCTGTATCTATAAAGGATACAGGTTTTTTCTTTGTTTAAGAGAAATGATTCGATATTAGGTATCGGATCACCTTTGCAGATTTGACGATTTCTAATGGGTCTGTGACTTGTGAATGACTCAGTAGAGTTTTTTACCTTTGGACAGCAGAGCACAGGAGCTGCTAACCATATGGGATTGCTGGCCTTACTATGGATCATGATGAGTACATCAAAAAGGAGAGGAGAACTCTCATGTTATAAAAACCAACCAGCTGTTTCATTCAAAAACAGCTGGTTGGTTTTTGAGTAAATTCACTGTGTATGTAAATTAACCGCCTAAATATGCTTTTCGCACAGCATCGTTTTTTAAGAGTGCAGAGGCTTCATCGGCCAATACAATCTCTCCAGTTTCTAAAACGTAGCCTCGATTGGCAATACTCAATGCCATTTGAGCATTTTGCTCAACTAAGAGAATGGTTGTTCCGCTTTTGTTAAGTTCCTTGATAATATCAAAGATTTGTTGCACCAAAAGGGGAGCCAATCCCATAGATGGTTCATCCATCATGATCAGCTTAGGACGGCTCATCAATGCACGTCCAATAGCCAGCATTTGTTGCTCACCGCCAGATAAAGTACCTGCAATTTGGCGGCGACGCTCTTTCAGGCGGGGAAACCGTTCATAGACATTGGCCATATCTGTTTTGATTTCAGCTGAAGTACGGGAGTAGCCTCCAATCTCCAGATTCTCTTCCACTGAAAGTTGCTGGAAAATACGTCGTCCTTCTGGTACATGAGCAAGTCCTTTCCGAGCTAGGACATGTGTACTAGTATGGCTGATGTCTTCATCTAAAAAGGAGATACTACCAGTTGTGGAGCGAAGCAGCCCAGAGATGGTTTTTAATATTGTGCTTTTACCAGCGCCATTGGCACCGATTAAGGTAACAATCTCGCCCTCTTTTACATCAAAGGAGATGCCATGAATAGCATGAATAGCACCGTAATATACATTGATGTTATCAACCTTTAGCATACCATTCACTCTCCTCTCTGTTGGCCCAAATAGGCTTCAATGACGACAGGATTGTTCTTAATTTCGTCTGGTGTTCCTTGTGCAATGATTAGACCGTAATTTAGAACCAGAATTCTTTCACAAATTCCCATAACCAAGCTCATATCATGTTCAATGAGAATGATTGCTACATTGAATTGATCTCGAATATCACGAATGGTAGTCATGAGTTCAGCTGTTTCAGAGGGGTTCATACCAGCAGCAGGTTCATCCAGCAATAGGACTTTCGGATTGGTTGCCAACGCTCGTACAATCTCTAACCGGCGCTGGGCGCCATATGGCAAGCTGCCAGCTTTTTGATCTGCCAAATCTTCCATATTGAAGACAGATAACAGTTCCAAAGCTAGTTTTGTTGCCGCTTTCTCTTCGCGCCAATAACTGGGAAGACGTAAAATAGCAGATAACATAGAGTACTTCATGCCATTGTGCAATGCGATTTTGACATTATCAATGACAGAAATATTATGGAACAAACGAATATTCTGAAAAGTTCTTGCAATACCAAACTGAGAGACTTCGTGAGGTGCTTTCCCCTTTGTACTTTTACCCGTTACTTGGATATTTCCCCGTGAAGGCTGATATACACTGGTTAATAGATTGAAGATGGTGGTTTTTCCTGCTCCATTGGGACCGATCAGTCCTACAATTTCACGATCTTTTACTTGGATATTAAAATCATCTAGCGCTTGTAAGCCACCGAAATCAATTCCTAAATGAGAGACATCCAAAATATAGGGAGAATCGTTTTGAACAGGTTTATGACTCATGATGAGAACCTCCTTCTTCTGGTTTTTGCTTTGAAGATCGGCTCGTACATTTTTCCTTAATTTTCAGGAGAACATTGGACAAAGAAAAGTCATATCGGCCAAACAGACCAGAGGGACGGAAAATCATCATAATAACCAAAAGTAAAGAGTAGATGATGAGACGGTATTCAGAAAATCCACGTAATAGTTCTGGCAACAAAGTAAGCACAATAGCAGCTACGACTGAGCCAATGATAGAGCCCATACCGCCTAATACAACCATAACCAAAATTTCTACCGATCGCATAAACCCGAAATCACCGGCGTTCAATAATGTGAGATAGTGGGCACACAGACCACCAGCGATTCCGGCAAAGAAGGCTGATACCGTAAATGCCATCATCTTATAATACGTAGTTGAAATACCAACTGATTCTGCTGCAATTTCATTTTCACGAATAGCGATAATGGCCCGTCCATGTCGTGATTTGATAAGCGTGCAAATCACAAAAAGAGAAATAACAACACAAATAAAGGTATTGGTTAGTGTAGTGTGGTTTTCAATACCACGCAGGCCAAAAGCGCCACCTGTGAATTTTAAATTCAGAATAATGACACGGATGATTTCACCAAAACCAAGGGTGATAATAGCCAGATAGTCACCCTTCAGTCGAAGTGCGGGCAATCCAATAATCACGCCGAAGATGGCTGCAATGAGACCGCCTATAATGAGACCAACAACAAATTCCATTGCAGCAGGCCAATCCACAGCCATAGTAAATAGAGCTGCAGAATAGCCGCCTACAGACATAAAACCAGCGTGTCCCAAGGGGAGCTGCCCTAGAAAGCCTGTTGCCAAGTTCAAACTGGTGGCCAGAATGATATTATAACCAACGGGAATTAAAATCATTGCCTGATAACGGTTTACGACACCGCTAGAAACCAGGAGAGAGATGAGCCCGAAAAGTAAGAGGACACATACAGCATTGAGTATGTACCGGAACCATGTTTTATTCAGTAATCCTTCTTTTTTCATTGCACAACCCTACACTTTCTCGCTGATGCGGCGTCCCAAAATACCAGTAGGCTTTATGAGAAGCACAACAATTAAAATTCCAAATACCACAGCGTCGGCAAGCTGAGAGCTGATGTATCCTTTGGTCAGGCTTTCTGCAATACCAATACAGAATCCACCAATCATGGCGCCGGGCATACTACCAATACCACCTAAAACGGCTGCAACAAACGCTTTCAAGCCCAACATGGAACCCATAGTAGGCTGAATTTGTGCATAGGAGCAACAGTAAAGGATGGCGGCAACGGCCGCCAATGCAGATCCAAGTGCAAATGTAAATGTAATGGTATGATTGACATTGATTCCCATCAGTTGGGCAGCGTCATTATCTTCAGAGACCGCACGCATTGCTTTTCCAATTTTGGTTTTGTTTACCAAAAGGGTTAATCCAATCATGATGATAATCGAGACTACAATCGTTACAAAAGTTGCACTGGAAAATTGACGATTTCCAATCTGGATAGATCCTGTAAAGATGTTGGTGAACATGCGAGGATTGGCAGAGAAGATAAGCTGTGCTGTATTTTGCAGGAGCAAACTTATGCCAATCGCAGTGATGAGGAGCGAAAGTCGTTCAGACTTTCGCAGTGGCTTATATGCCACTTTTTCAATAATTGCGCCGAAAAGAGCGCAGAACAGGATAGCAGCTAAAATAGCAATGGCTGGATGCAATCCCATTTGAGACATTACATACCATGTAACATAAGATCCGATCATGATGATTTCACCGTGGGCGAAATTGATTAGCATCACGATACCATAAACCATGCTGTACCCAAGAGCAACGAGAGCATAGATGCTGCCAATCTGTATGCCATTGATCAGTTGATAGAGAAAAGTCATGGGACGTATCATTCCTTACACATTTCAGATAAATGAGGAAATAAAGCCATTTCCTCTTCCGCATTGCGGATCAATCAAAAATGGGAATCACAGGAGATTCCCCCAACATTCATATTCTAACTTAAAAAGATTTTTATTTGACGATAATCGACAAAGTGGGAAACGAAAAAAGCATTTTATGATATTCATATTACATCCAAAACATAAATGCGAAGTGCTCCAACAAAAAAATGGAGAAATAGTATTAAGGCGAAAATGTGGCTTGAGGGGGCGGCGATATCCGCCACCCCCTGCTGAGAGCCTTGGCAAATGTAATCGATATTTTAGTATTTGCCATAGAAGCTATCTTTTCCACCTTCAATTTTAATGATAGTACATTCTTTGATGGGGTTGTTATTTTCATCAAATTGAATGTGACCAGTCAGGCAAGTTAAATCGGTTGCTTTTAGCTGATCGATGATGGCTTGGCGGCACTCTGCACTGTTATCAATGGTTTGACCAGCGTCTTCCGCGGCTTGGATTGCGTGGAAGAGGATTTGCGCAGAATCATATCCCAGAGCAGAGAAAGAGTTGGGATCTTGATTGTATTCTGCCTTATAGTCGGCTTGGAATGTTTGCACGATCTCACTGGTATCACCAGAATAATAATGATTCGGATAATACATGCCGTCAAACACAGATGTGTCGGCACCTTCAATGGTGAGAACACCGTCGGTTCCATCTACACCGAGGAAGGTAGATTGAATGCCCAATTGTCTTGCCTGGGAACAAATCAAATAAGCGGTGTTATAATAATCGGGGATGAAGAGAACATCTGGATTTTTGCTGGCAATATTG
>CAWVKD010000074.1:0-24364 GCA_963929765.1 Clostridia bacterium
CTCCATCTTTTTCATTTATATAGTATTCGGAGGAGTTCCCGAGTGGCCAAAGGGGGCAGACTGTAAATCTGTTGTCGTCGACTTCGGTGGTTCGAATCCACCCTCCTCCACCATCATGTCGGAGCAAGCGCTACATCGCTTGCTCCGGCTTTTTATTTCTCTATATCACTATATAAAATTAAGAGAATTTTAGCCATGATGTAACAACCCCCACAATGTCCCTTAGGGACATTGTGGGGGTTGTCGATCTTTCTAATTATCTATGCTAATTTTGATTTAGCAGTTTCAACTAATGCGGTAAATGCAACAGGATCGCTAATGGCGAGTTCAGAGAGCATTTTCCGATTGATGGAAATATTAGCTAGTTTCAAGCCGTGCATCAAACGAGAATAGTTGATACCATTCATTTTGGCAGCGGCACTGATACGAGTGATCCACAGACTGCGAAAGTCTCTTTTCTTTAAACGCCGACCAGTATATGCATAGGTCAGAGATTTCATGACCGCTTGGTTGGCCATCTTAAAATGTTTGGATTTGGAACCCCAATAACCTTTAGCCAGGCGCAGAATCTTTTTTCTTCTTTTGCGCGACATCATCGCGCCTTTTACTCTTGCCATTTTATCAAAAGCCTCCTACTTCTTAGCTTGTTTTTTATTTATAAGGGATCATACGCCGTACAGTTGCTGCATTGGTTTCATCTGCATAGGCGCCGGCACGGAGGCCTCTTTTACGCTTTGTGGTCTTCTTTGTGAGAATATGGCTGGTAAACGCATGAGAACGTTTAACCTTTCCCGACTTTGTTAGCTTAAATCTTTTTTTTGCGCCGCTGTGCGTCTTGATTTTAGGCATGTTGTTTCTCCTTCCATTAGAGCCAGTCAAGAAAACTGTACTCGCTTTATGCTTGTGTTTTGGAGGACTTAGGCGATAAAAACATGGCCATATGACGTCCGTCTAATTTTGGATTTTTATCAACAGTAGCAATTTCTTGGCATTGCTCTGCGAATTTGAGAAGCAATTGTTCCCCAATGTTGGTGTGTGCCATTTCACGACCGCGGAAACGTACAGTAACCTTTACTCGGTGACCGTCTGCCAAAAACTTTTGCGCATTTCGAAGTTTTACGTTAAAATCATTAACATCGATTCCAGGGGACATGCGCACTTCTTTTACTTCGACAACGTGTTGATTTTTACGCGCTTCTTTTTCCCGTTTTGCTTGCTCAAAACGATATTTGCCATAATCCATAAGCTTGCAGACTGGTGGTTTTGCGTTGGGTGAGATTTTTACCAGATCCAGCTCTTTTTCCATGGCGATCTCTAGGGCGGCCTTAGCCGACATCAGCCCGAGTTGTTCGCCATCCGCAGAAATCAAACGAACTTCTTTATCGCGGATTTCTTCATTGATTTGATGATCCATGTTGCTAATGCGAAAGCACCTCCAATATAAAACAAAACGCGGCTGCCACATTGGCACCCGCGCAAATACACAACAATGAACACCAGAACAGAATACATTCCAGTGTTTTCCATGTGAACCCCTAACGTAAAAACGCAGAGGTGAGGACGGGGGCACCAATCCTGCTTTGTTTTTCAGCTAGCAGTATATCAGTTTCCATATTTTTTGTCAAGCATTTTGAAAAATTTCCCCTGTGTCCGTATATGGAAGAACACAGAGGAATTTTGATAGCATAAATAAATTTTCATATACTGATCATATCAGCAATTTCATATAACCGGCGGTTAAACTGCTTTGACTGGGAGAGTGCCTCTTCCATATCTAAATCCACAATCTGATTGTGTCGAACTGCAACAATCCGACTATGAGCGTGGTGTTCTAAAATTTCTACAGCATGAGCACCCATTTCACTTGCCAATACTCGTTCCCTTGCCGTAGGTGTACCACCGCGCTGGACATACCCCAGCACAGTTGCTCGAGTTTCCACTCCGGTGCGGGCTTCAATTTGAATAGCCAGTTCAGGAACGGAACCAAATCCCCCGTCTTTTGCTACTCCTTCTGCAACGATAATGATAAAATGCCGTTTTCCTGTCCGTAAAGTGCGTTGCATCTTTTCTACAATAGCATCTACAGAACAAGGCATTTCTGGAACCAAAATGGCAAGAGCACCACAGGCTACACCTGCATAGAGAGCAATGTCGCCACAATGGCGACCCATTACTTCTACCACAGAACAACGGTCATGAGACTGGGAGGTATCCCTGAGTTTATCTACTAATTCGATCACAGTATTGACTGCTGTGTCGAAACCTATAGTATATTCGCTGCAACTAACATCATTATCAATTGTACCTGGGATTCCAACACAGGGAATTCCCTGACGAGACAAAGCTTGAGCACCGCGAAAAGAACCATCGCCACCAATTACAATAAGGCCATCCAACCCTAATTCACGGCAGGCCCGAGCACCTTCTTTGATCCCTTCCTCTTTATAAAAGGCAGGGCAACGGGAAGTGTACAAAACGGTTCCGCCTCGATGTAATATTTCACTTACGCTACGCAAATCTAAGGGAAATGCATCTCGTGCCAAAAGCCCTGTAAATCCATGACGAATACCAATAACTTTCATCTGCTTAAAAAGAGCACTGCGCGCAACGGCACGAATAGCAGCGTTCATGCCAGGGGCATCTCCACCGCTAGTTAAAACCCCGATGGTTTTTTGTTTTTGTTCCATGGCATCAGATCCTTTTTCAAATTATCGTACACGAACAATGCATTCCAAAGTTTTGCCGTCAACTGTTGCTGTAACAATGGTCTTTCCTCTAGAAACAGCAGTGACAACACCAGATTCACTTACTGTAGCAATAGAAGGATCTTCTATGGACCAAGTAACAGGGCTTGTTGTCCCGGAAACCTGAATTTGATAAGAATCTCCAACAGAAGCCAAGGTAAAATCGGTTCGGCTGAGACTTGGTTCGTTGGAATGGGATGCATTGGCATCATCAGAGGGAGTGGAAGAAGTGATGGTACCTACTGTAACAGTACAAGTAGCTGTCCATTCGCCGCATGTGGCAGTAATGGTAGTGTTTCCAGTATCTACTGCTTTAATAAGGCCGTTTTCATCGATTGTAGCGATGGCGGGATTTTGGCTGCTCCAGCTCACTTCCTCTATTTGCGCAGTCGCAGGCTCAGGGGTAATAGAAAGTTGCAAGGTGTCTTGTGGAGACTCTAAATGAACTTGGGCAGGAGAGATAGAAATGCCGGTAAGTGTATCGGAGTTGGCAGATGGAGAAGGAGATACCTCTGTGATAGCACTTGGTTCGGCGGGAGCAGGAGTTCCTTTATCTCCAAACAAAGTTTTTACAATGGACGCTACAATGAAAATGGCAGCCAGGATGAGAATGATAGAGCAGAAAATAAAAAATCGGCGCAAAAATGAACTCCGCTTGGGCGGTACATAGGTTTGATTTGGTTCAGGGGAAGAAGTGGGAGTAACACGAGGAGATGGGTTGTTTGAAACCGATTGACTGTCTGGAGCGGGAGATGTGTTTTGATTTGTACGCTCTGGACTAAGTTTAGGAACGGGTTTTTGCTGCTTTCCAGCCAACCTTTTTCCGCCTTTTCGATTTGTTTGTTTAATAGGAGATGGCGCGTTACAGAATGGACAATGTTTATATGTGATGGCGAACACTTTGCCGCAATGGGAACATTTTACGGTTTGCATACAGGCCTCCTGTTCTATTCACCCGGAAACGGGCAGGAATTTCATAAATGTATGGTGTTCTATTGTTTTAATAGAACGGAAATAAGACACACATCTATCATACCTGCTTCTCAAAACCACGTCAATAAAATCCGGGAGAAATCAAAAAATTTTTGTCACAGAAAGCCAAAAGAAAATGAGGAGAAAGAAGTATTCTTGACCCAAACGTACTTTTCCGTTAGTATAGGACAAAGTAAAGTGAAATATGCCGTATCCCTAAAGGAAAGGAGTATAGAATGAATATTCAGATTTTCGGAAAGAGCAAATGTTTCGACACCAAAAAGGCACAACGTTATTTTAAAGAACGAGGCATTAAAATACAAATGATAGACTTGCCACGTTATGGTATGAGCCGTAAAGAACTGGAATCTGTTAAAACCGCAGTAGGCGGTTTAGATTTGCTCATTGACCCAAAGGCGAAAGATGCTGCTTTATTACAATACCTTGCTTATGAAGCAGATCAAGTCGAAATGTTGCTGGACAAACCAATATTATTTCGGACTCCCATTGTTCGCAATGGGAAGAAAGCCACCGTTGGATATTGCCCAGATATTTGGAAAAGCTGGGAGTAATGTTGGCCAAGGAAAATGTTAAGAAATCATTTTCATTTTCTTCATGGATTGGTCACAAAAACAAGATAAGATACTCACGTAAAACAAAATTGCGGATGAAGGAGTGACAAAACATGTATAATGAATATCCGTTTGAGCATAACGATGAAAATGAAAGCCATATTCCACTGGACAGCAGTCAATATCGAGTAGGTCCCGCTTTTCATAGCGAGGAAACTGGCAGTGGGATGCATCGCTCTCCCAAAAAGAAAAAAGGAAAATGGGTTGCGATCTGTTTAGCTTGTTTGATTGTGCTAGGAGCAGCAGGTGGCGTGGGTTATTATATTGCCACAAGTGGAGATAGCGGAGCACAAACAACCTTGCAAATTGGGCAAAGAGAACCGGTCCAACTGAATACCACTCGTGTTTCGACAGACGAAAAAATGACGTTGCCGGAAGTTTATGCGGCTTATGTAGACTCTACTGTTGGCATTTCCACAGAGGTATCAAGTACCAATGTATTTGGACAAAGAGTGTCTGGCGTTGCTACAGGTTCCGGTTTCGTTATTAGTGAAGATGGCTATATCTTAACCAACTATCATGTAGTAGAAGGTGCAAAATCCATCCAGGTAACAATGTATGACGAAACGAAATATGATGCTACTTTAGTTGGCTATGATGAAGATAATGATGTAGCTGTTTTGAAGGTAGATGCCACTGGATTAAAACCGGTCGTGTTAGGAGATTCCAGTCAAATGAATGTAGGCGAATCGGTTATGGCTATTGGAAATCCTTTGGGGGAATTGACCTTTACCTATACAACTGGTATCATTAGTGCACTCAATCGATCAGTTACAGTTTCTGGAACTTCTTATAACATGATTCAGACAGATTGTGCCATTAACGAAGGCAACTCTGGAGGTCCTCTGTTTAACGAATATGGAGAAGTAATTGGAATCGTTTCGGCAAAATATGCATCCAGTGAAATAGAAGGATTGGGATTTGCAATTCCCATCAACAATGTATTAGAATTGGTGGAAGATATCCTTCAAAATGGACGCGTGACAGGGAAGCCTTCTATGGGGATCTCCGTGTCTACAGTGACAGAAGCTGTGGCTCAGCAATACAATTTACAAGTAGGGGCTTGCGTTAATGAAGTGCAAGCAGGGAGCTGTGCCGAAAAAGCAGGATTGAAACAAGGAGATATTATCACAGCCATTGGTGATACGAAAGTAACCACATCAGATGAATTAGTGAGTGCGAAAAAAGAATATAGAGCGGGAGAAACCACAACACTTACCGTATTCCGCAATGGGGAAAGTATTACTCTTTCTATTACCTTTGATGAAGAGACGCAGACCATGGATACAACAGAGACTACGGATGATACTGCTCAAGAAGAACAAATACCAGGTGAAAATGGTAATGGCTACTATGGCAGTCCATTTGAAGGATACGGATTTTAATAAAAAGAGAAACTGCGGAAATTTTCCGCAGTTTCTCTTTTTGATTGAGTGTCTTCAAGAAAGCGCCTCTTCCATTTGATCCAGCAGAGATGAGAACAATGAAAGAGCGTGTTCAATAGGTGCAGGGGTTGTCATATCAACGCCAGCATCTTTAAGCAGGTCGATAGGATCTTTGGAACAACCTCCTTGCAAGAAAGAGAGGTAATCTGCAGCGCCGTTTTCTTCTAAGATGCGTTGCGACAAGGCAATGGCAGCAGAAAAACCAGTGGCATATTGATAAACATAAAATGGAGTGTAAAAATGGGGGATTCGGGCCCATTCCATTTCAATTCCATCATCCAATATCACATCAGAGCCAAAATAAGTTTGATTAAATTCGCGATATATCGTACAAAGCCGGTCCGCAGTAAGGGGCTCACCAGCGGCAGCTAGTTCATGGGCCTTTTGTTCAAATTCTGCAAACATGGTTTGACGGAAAACTGTGCCTCGAAATTCTTCCAGAAAGTGATTGATCAGATAAAGACGTTGGTCTTTTTCTTTCACCTGACTCAGCAGATACCGGATCAGAAGGGATTCATTGCAGGTAGAGGCGACTTCGGCTACAAACAGCTTATAGCCAGCGTACTGGTATGGTTGAGCGCGGTCGGAATAATAAGAGTGGAGAGCGTGGCCCATTTCATGTGCTAAAGTGAATACGCTGTTTAAGTCGTCTTTGTGGTTTAGCAATACATAGGGGTGGACGCCATAAGCTCCCCAGGAATATGCTCCACCTCGCTTTCCGCGGTTTTCATACACATCAATCCAGCGTTCTTGAAAGGCTTGGTGTAAAGTGTTTTGGTATTCTTTGCCCAAAGGAGCGAGGCTTTTGAGTACGGTTTCTTTTGCTTTAGCAAAAGGAAAATTCATGGTAACATCGGGCACCATAGGGACATAAAGGTCGTACATATGAAGTTGATCCATGTGAAGCAACTGCTTTCTAAGATCAATATATCGATGCAGCAGAGAAAGGTTGTCGTTGACGGTTTGCACCAGATTGTCATATACGCTTAAGGGGATCCGGTTATAGAACAAAGATGCTTCTCTTGTGCTTTTAAACCCTCTGGCTCGCGCAAAAAAGAGGCTTTGCTTTACATTGGCTGAAAAGGTAGCAGCCAATGTGTTGCGATATATCCCATATGTGGAAAATAAAGCTTCAAACGCTTCTTTTCGCACAGAACGGTTTTGGCTTTTTAAAAAGGGAACGTAACGAACTTCGGTTAATTCTACCTGGTCTCCGTGTTCATCGGTGATGAGGGGAAACTTTAAATCGGCATTGGTAAAAGCACTAAAAATTTCACTGGCGCCCCCAGCCATTTCACCGGCAGAAGAGAGCAATTGTTCCAGAGGAGCGGAAAGAATATGTGCTCGATTTCTTATGATTTCTTTAATAGTGCGCCGAAATGGGGCAACTACATCTGTTTTCAAAAATGCTTGCAAAGTCTCTTCTGGAATAGAAAGTAACTCTGGTTCAAAAAAAGCGACGGTCTGACTGAATTGCACAGAAAGGCGAGTGGTTCTATCGGAAAAATCTTGATACGTACTGTTGGCAGTGTCTTCGTGAAGTTTTTGATTAGCATAGACAATCAAACGCTCACAGCGTTGTTCCAAAGAGAACAAGGTTTTCAAGCAGGTAGCAAGTTGCTGAGGAGATTGGGATAAAGTGGTAGCAAATTCCGCAGAGAAATGTGGGATTTGTTGTTCGACGGCTTGAAATTCAGAAAGAAAAGCATCATCATTGGGATATAAATCTTCTATTGCCCAGCGGTCTTCAACAGGAATTTCTGCGCGGGTGCGTATGGTTTGATTGGCCATTTTCGTATCCTTCCTTTGGAGAATTTGAATTTAATCGCAGTTTGGCGAATTAAGAAACCTGGCTGTATACAATTTTACCGTGCTCAACACTCATCATATCCAGATCTGTCAAAGTTAAGTCCTCAGTGTAAGGATTTAATTTTTCATTTACAACGTCAACAACTTCATCCATTTTTAAGGTTACATAAGAGCGATGCTCATACATGTAACCAACCTCGTGGATAGGAATAGTTTCGAAAGTAAGTTGTTCGGAATCGAGGCCAAGGAGCTTTTCGCCGAACCATATGATATTTTCCAAGCTAAGATCGGTTTCTACATACTCATTAAAAATGGTGGCAAATTCTTGTACCTTTGTGATATTGCCCCATTGGAGTGCCTTTGACGCCAATGCGGCCAAAAAGCCCTGTTGTGTTGACATCCTGCCCAAATCTTGGTTGGGATAAGCACTACGGCACCGTACCAACTGTAAGGCCTGTTGTCCATCCAAATGCTGCATTCCTGCCTTTAGGTGGATATATAAGTCCTGAGTGGGATCTTCATAATCCATATCTACTGGTACATTATAGTCAACACCCCCAACGGCATCAACGATCGCAACAAACGCCTGAAGGTTGACTTTTACATAGAAATCAATCGGGATGCCAAGCATATCGGATAGCTCCCGTTCAAGACTTGCTACACCATCCTCTGAGGCATAGACGGCGTTGATTCGCTTATTGTCCCGATCCGTTTCGATCAGCGTGTCTCGAGGAATGCTGACCATGTGAATGGCTTGGTGAATGGTATCATAAGATCCGACCATGATAGTGTCGGTGTTGCCATTTCCGTCATCCATTCCAAAGATTAAAAAAGTATAGACGCCCTCTTTTCGTGTTAGTTCCTCTGATGTTGTTTTTTCGTCCGGACGCTCGCCATTAACAGACAGAGTGCCGGATTCTGTGACAGATGCGGATGGCATTTCCATTTCCGGAGGCCGGACCATTACTTTGTATGTGCAAAATGCGGCTACAATCAGTCCGGAAAGGATGACGATAAAAATATAGAGCCCTTTTAAAATACGTATACCAATTGATTTTCGTTTACCCATGGAAATAATCCTTCTTTATGTTTTTTCTGAATTCTCAATAAGTCAATTCAGTTAAAGTTGATTATATACAATTTGCCTTTATTTCACAAGAGGTGTTACAAAAAGTTTTCATTTGACAAATGATGCAGCATGGATAAAGAAAAGAGGATGTTACATAATATACATGCCAAAATGCACATTTAGATAAATAAAATGTGCAGAATAAACAATTGCCTTGACAAGAAAATGGGGAACGCATATACTACAAGGGATCGGAAAGGGAACCATGTCTACCGATACCACTTGAGATACCATGGTTCCCAAAAGGAAAGGAAAGGAAGGGTACGGATGAAAGCAAAAAGATGGATTTCTCTCATATGCGCGTCACTTATGGCATTTTTGGTGCTTGCAGGGTGTGGAAATGACACTCAGACACCTGCTACCAACACTCCTACAGAGAGTGATGGGATAGCAGCCGATGGTCAGGAAAAGACAAATGTAAACTTTGCTGTTCTTTCAGGTCCTACAGGAATTGGTGCTGCCAAATTGCTTTCTGACAATGAAAATGGAACGGCGAAAAACAAGTACAATGTGACTATAGCAGCAGCCCCTGATGAGCTGACAGGTAAAATCATTAGCGGCGAAATTGATATTGCTGCCTTATCTACCAACTTGGCAGCAACATTGTACCAAAAGACAGAAGGAAAGGTGCAGCTTGCGGCGCTCAATACCTTGGGTGTCTTGTACGTTTTAGAAAATGGAGAAGAAATTCAGTCTGTGGCCGATCTAAAAGGCAAAACCATTTACGCCTTTGGGCAGGGTTCTAATCCGGAATATGTATTGCGTTATTTACTGGAAAAGAATGGACTGAAAGAAGGAGAAGATGTAACCGTTCAATTCAAAGCCAACGAAGAGATTGTGGCAGCTATGGCATCAGGAGAGGCAAAAGTAGCTATGCTTCCCGTTCCGGCAGCCACCACTGTTTTGATGAAAAATACTTCGATCCGTTCTGCTTTGGACTTGACAGAAGAATGGGAAAAGACTACAGAAGACAGCCAACTTACGATGGGTTGTATTATTGTACGCAAAGACTTTGCTGAGGAGCATCCAGAAGCGGTGGAGGCCTTTTTGGAGGAATATGAAGCGTCTGTGAATTACGTGAAAGAGAATGTAGATGAAGCTGCTCAATGGATAGCACAATTTGGTATTACAGGCAATGAGGAAATTGCAAAGGCTGCCATTCCACAGTGCAATCTTGTTTGTATTACAGGAGAAGATATGAGAGATACGATCCAGGGATATTATGAAGTCCTCTTTGCGGCAGAACCATCTTCTATTGGAGGAGAAATGCCAGATGATGCATTCTATTATATCCCTTAACATAAAACAAGTGATTCGTAAACTCCTTGCTTTTGTTTTTTGGATTGCTGTTTGGCAAATAGCGGCTATGATTGTGGGACAGGAATTGTTAATTCCTGCCCCACAATTGGTTTTGGAGCAGCTTATCGAACTGGGAGCAACAGCATTGTTTTGGCAGAGTGCGGCAGGCACCTTGCTACGGATATTCGTAGGATTTTTACTAGGTGTTTTGCTAGGTTCTTTGCTTGGGATTTGCACTACATCATTTCCTATTGCAGATTTGCTGCTATCACCTATGGTACGTATTGTTCGAGCAACACCAGTTGCTTCCTTTATTGTGTTGATGCTCCTTTGGGTTAGAACTGCTTTCTTACCATCTCTTATTTCAGCGTTAATGGTGCTCCCTATTCTGTGGGGAAATGTGACTCGCGGTATTCGAGAAACTGATCCTTTACTCTTAGAAATGGGAGAAGTATATGGTTTTGGTTTCTGGAAACAAAAACGATTGATTTATTTGCCTTCCGTACTTCCTTATTTCACAAGCGGCTGCAAAACGGCTCTTGGTCTTGCGTGGAAATCCGGAGTAGCAGCAGAGGTGCTTTGTCTGCCAAAGCAGGCTATAGGAACACAGGTGTATTATAGTAAAATTTATCTGGAAACGCCCTCTCTTTTTGCTTGGACTTTGGTGGTCATTATCCTCAGTTTTTTTGTAGAAGGCGTCCTGGTGTTCGGAATGAACCGGTTGGAACATAAGTGGCGTCGACAGAACGGAGGGGGAACGAATGCCGAAGCTTGAGAACGTAACATTACGCTTTATGGAGAAACTGGTATTGGATGATTTATCTTGGGAAATGCCAGAGACAGGAATCACCTGTATGAGTGGCCCCTCGGGATGTGGAAAAACGACTTTGTTTCGGGTATTGGCTGGTTTGCAAAAGCCAGATTCCGGCCAGGTACTGGGAATAAAAAAGGGGCAATGTGCTTTTTTATTCCAGGAAGATCGACTGCTTTCCTGGCGAACAGCAGAGGAAAACATTCAGGATGTCTTACCTAAAAATCGTCGCCAGGAAGCTTTAGATTGGTTGTCTTTGGTGGAACTCCAAGACGATCGGGGAGCGTATCCAAGTGAACTGTCTGGAGGAATGCGCCGGCGAGTAGCACTTGCAAGGGCGCTGGCCTATGGTATGGAACGTCCGGGAAAGGTATCGGAGGGAGGCAGATTTCTGTTGATGGATGAGCCGTTTAGTGGCCTGGATGGACCGCTTAAGAGTAGATTGATTCGCCGTATTCGTTCTTTGCATATCCCGGCTTTGGTGATTAGCCATGACCCAGAGGAAATCCATGAAATGGCGGATCGTGTTGTTTACTGGGGGGGTCCACCCCTCCATATGTCCTCTTGTACCAATTGTGTAGAGCAACATGAAACATGATGAATGTAACTGAACTGCGTTTTTTGGATGATTGAACAAAGGAGTGGAGAGTAGGATAAAAAGAATTGTTAATTTCTGCAAGGATCAGTGGTTGCGAACAGTCGAAAAACATGTTAAACTATGTTTTAATGCGTGAACAAATGACCTCTGTATAAGGACACCATTACGTGTTGGGGAAAGGGGGTAGCCATTTGTGAGCAAACTGCCAAAATATTATATAGTGGAAGGACGAGCTCTTCCTGATATTTTTCTCAAAGTAGCGGAGGCTAAACGGATTTTAGAAATTGGAGAAGCGACTACGGTGAACGAAGCAGCTCAAGCAGTTGGTATCAGCCGTAGTGCATTTTATAAATATAAGGATTCTGTACGGCCATTTAGTGATATGATGACGGGACGAATTATTACATTCCAAGGCCTTCTAAAAGATGAAAGAGGAGTTCTTTCTGCCATTTTATCAGTATTTGCAGAATTTGGAACCAATATCTTAACCATCAACCAAAGCATTCCCACTGATGGATGTGCTGCGGTGACCATCAGCGCATCCACATCAGATATGTTGCATCCGGTGGAAGAACTGTTACAGGAAGCAGCTGCGCTGAAGGGTGTGATTCGTTTTGAGATATTGGCGGGATGACAGGAGAAATATGAATTTGGTTGGATCCATAGGCAATATAAGCAAAGATTGCCTATGACGGAATGGGGAAAGGATGAAAAACGATGATTAATGTTGCAATTTTAGGATATGGAACGGTGGGATCAGGTGTTGCTGAGGTCATTTCGAACCATTCAGGTTCGATTGCCGCTAAAGTTGCTACACCAATTCATATCAAATATATTCTGGTGCGGAGGGATATGCCAGAAGGGCCTTTTTCTGATTTATTTATAAAAGATTTTTCGGTTATTGAACATGACCCAGATGTGCAAGTTGTAGTAGAGACCATGGGAGGAACTGGTGCGGCGTTGGAATATACCCGACGGGCGTTATTAGCGGGGAAGAACGTAGTGACATCCAACAAAGAACTGGTTGCGGAACATGGATATGAATTGTTGCAATTGGCACGTTCTAATAATCTTAGCTATTTATTTGAGGCCAGTGTAGGCGGAGGTATTCCTATCATTCGTCCTATCAGCCAATGTTTAGCAGCCAATGATTTGACGGAAATCTGCGGTATTTTGAATGGAACGACCAATTATATTTTAACCAGGATGATTCGGGCAGGTCTCTCGTTTGAGGAAGCGCTAAAGGAAGCGCAGGACAAGGGATATGCGGAGCGGAATCCAGAAGCAGATGTAGAGGGATACGATGCATGTCGTAAGATCTGCATTTTGGCCTCTCTTTCGTTTGGAAGACATATTTACCCCAGTCAGGTCGACACAGAGGGAATCACGAAAATCACATTGGAAGACGTACAATATGCGGAAGATGGTGGGAAGAAAATCAAACTGCTGGGAAGGGCCATTCGCCAACCCGATGGAACAGTCTGTGCCTATGTAGCGCCCCACCTTGTTGATGAAGAAAGTCCTCTTGCTAATGTAGAAGATGTGTTCAATGGCATTATGGTGAAGGGAGATTCCATTGGCGATGTCATGTTTTATGGTCGAGGGGCAGGGAAATTGCCCACAGCAAGTGCGGTGGTTGCTGATATTATGGATGCTGCCCGCCACATTGAAAGCAAAAAGTATATCAATTGGGCGCCGGGTGGCGCGGATGCTGCGGTTTCGTCTGCTGGTGTTGTAACAGGATGGTATGTGCGGCTAGCAGAAGCAAAACAAGATAGTGTCGCTAAAGCATTTGGTGAAGTACAAATGTTGCACCGGGCCAATGCACCAGAAGGGGAAATTGCGTTTCTCACAGAACCCATGACAAGAGCTGATGTAGAGAAAAAGTGCGAAGGGTTTCAAAAAAAGAGTTTGATCCGTGTGTTGGACTAATTACAAAAGAAGAGATTCAATCATACAATAGACAAAACTGAAATCATACCGCATGAGCGGTATGAAGGGGGTAATGATAGATGGGACTTGTAGTACAGAAATTTGGTGGAAGCTCTGTGGCGAATACAGAGCGGATTCGAAATGTGGCAGGAATCATTGCTGACACATACAAGGCGGAGCATAATGTGGTTGTGGTTTTATCTGCTCAGGGCGATACCACAGATGAATTGATAGAGAAAGCAGCAGAGTTAAATCCTAATCCGTCTAAAAGAGAAATGGATATGCTCCTTTCTACAGGTGAACAGATTTCCGTCGCATTATGTGCAATGGCAATTGAGGGCATGGGTCTTCCAGTAGTATCATTAACTGGCTGGCAAGCTGGAGTGAGAACCAACTCTGCATATGGCAATGCTCGTATCAAACGGGTTGTAAGTGAACGGATTTTGACAGAGTTGGATAAACGCAATATCGTCATTGTAACAGGATTCCAAGGTATCAATAAGTATGATGATATTACAACGCTGGGACGGGGAGGATCCGACACTTCTGCTGTAGCCTTAGCTGCTGCATTACATGCGGATCTATGTCAAATTTATACAGATGTTGATGGGGTATATACAGCAGATCCCCGTTTTGTAAAAGGGGCAATGAAACTGGAAGAGATCACATACGATGAAATGCTGGAATTGGCATCTCTGGGTGCCCAGGTGTTGCATAATCGATCTGTGGAACTTGCCAAGCAGTATGGCGTTAATTTAGAAGTTATTTCCAGTTTTACCAAACAGCCCGGCACGAAAGTCAAGGAGGTAGTAAAAACCGTGGAAAAATTACATGTGAGTGGTGTAGCAAAAGATACAAAAATTGCACGAATTGCATTGGTTGGCCTTTCAGACCGGCCAGGTATTGCATACAAAGTGTTTTCGCTTTTGGCTAAAAAGGGTATTAATGTCGATATCATTTTACAGTCCATTGGTAGGGATGAGACAAAAGATATTAGTTTCACTATTTCCAAAAGCGATCTGGATACCGCGCGCCAGATTATTGAGGAAAATCGGGAGATTATTGGTTTTGACCACATGACCATTAGCGATAGCGTAGCAAAGGTTAGTGTTGTGGGAGCTGGTATGGTAAACAATCCTGGCGTAGCGGCTTCTATGTTTGAAGCTCTATATAATGCAGGTATTAATATTAATATGATTTCCACCAGTGAAATCAAAGTTTCTGTTTTGGTGGATATTGCCGATGCAGATCGTGCCGTGCAAGTTGTCCATGATCGATTCTTTTCTGAGTTTGGTAGATAAACATGATCAAATAAAACGGTCAGCATTTCCAAAAGGGAAATGCTGACCGTTTTATTTGGCTTATTATAGAACTTTGGACAAGAAATCTCTTGTTCGTTGATGCTGGGGTGCATCGAAAAAGTGTTTTGGTTCGGCTTCTTCTAAAATACGGCCTTCGTCCATAAAAACAATGCGTGTTCCTACTTCGCGCGCAAATCCCATTTCATGGGTAACTACTACCATAGTCATACCATCTACGGCTAATTCCCGCATAACTTCCAATACTTCACCGACCATTTCGGGGTCTAAGGCAGAGGTTGGTTCGTCAAAAAGCATCACATCTGGATCCATGCAGAGTGCACGCACGATGGCAATACGCTGCTTTTGTCCCCCGGATAATTGGGATGGATAAGCATTGGCGCGATCAGACAAGCCAACCCTCTTTAACAATGACATGGCTTTTTCCTCTGCCTCCGCTTTGGAACGTTTTAATAGCCGCATGGGAGCTAAAGTCATATTTTTTAAAATGGTCATGTGGGGAAATAAATTAAATTGCTGGAATACCATGCCCATTTTCTGACGATATAAGTTGATATTGGCTTTTGGTGCTGTGATATCCTTTCCTTCAAAGAAAATACTTCCCCCTGTGGGAACTTCCAAGAGATTCAAACAACGAAGGAGCGTAGACTTCCCACTACCCGATGGGCCGATAATAACCAAGACGTCTCCTTGGTTGATTTCTAGATCAATTCCGCGAAGAGCATGTAAGTTGCCGAAGGACTTTTCCAGCTGCTTTACCTGGATAAACGTGTTATCAGTGGTCACGACTGCGCAGCCTCCTTTCCAGCATGGTGACGAATTTCGACAAGATCATGACAAAGACTAAATAAATAAGTGCTACAGCGATAAGAGGCAGGAATGCATCAAATGTGCGCCCTCTGATAATATCGCCACCTTTGGTGAGATCTTGTAAAGCGATGTAACCGGAAACGGATGTTTCTTTCAACAACACAATAAATTCATTGCCCAGTGCGGGAATCACGTTTTTGATAGCCTGAGGCAAAATAATAAACCGCATGGTTTGTACATAATTAAACCCTAGACTGCGCCCTGCCTCCATCTGCCCTTTATCAATGGACATGATACCGGATCGGACAATTTCGGCTACATAGGCGCCGGAATTGATACCGAAAGCAATAATTGCAGCAATGGATTTATCAATCGTGACAGAGGCAAAAATTACAAAGTAGATGATCAACAATTGAACGACTACTGGGGTGCCCCGGATAACAGTTAGATACACGCGGCAAATTGCGTTGCCGACTTTCATTTTTCCTGTGGTATCGTGTGTGGAGCGGATAATAGCTACTAAAAAACCCAAAACAATACCAAGAATTGCGGCAAAAAAGGTGACTTTTAATGTTATACCCAAACCATCCCAGATATAACGCCACCGGTCATCTGTAATGAAGTCATTGATGAATTTAATGCGAAAGGTGTCAAACCATTGACAGAGCCCTTCATAGCAGGCATGGAACCAATCGGCCATGCAATTTGCCCCCCCTCGTAAGACAGGGATAGGGGCGGCGGAAACGCCTTGCCCCTATCCGTTCCTTTGTTATTACAATTTTTTATGATTCAGGCTTTGATGTATTTGTCGATAATGCTTTGCAGGGTGCCATCTTCTTTTAGTTCTTTCAAAGCGGCGTTGATTTCATCCTTTAAAGCGGTATTTTCCTTGCTAACAGCAATGGCATAGTCTTCTACTGTGTATTCTGTATCCAGGATCTTCAGACCCGGTGTAGATGCAACGAAAGATTTGGCAGGCTCTCTGTCAATGACCACAGCATCTACTTTGCCCTGGGACAAAGCCAGAACAGCTTCAGTACCTTTATTATAGCGCTCTACCGCTTCATCACCATAATCCTCAGTGATGTAGATATCACCTGTGGTGGCTTCCTGCACACCTACTTTTTTGCCGGCTAGATCGTCAGGAGATGCAATGTCAGAATCCTCCTTTACAATGATCACCTGGTAACCTGTGGCATAGGAATCGGAAAAATCAACATTAACCAATCGGTCTTCCCGCACTGTCATTCCTGCAACGCCAATATCGGCTTTTCCAGATTGAACAGCGGCAATGATAGAGTTGAATTCCATATCTTCTACTTCTAATGTAAGATCCAGTTTTTCAGCAATGGCTTCTGCAATTTCCACATCGATGCCTGTTACCTTGCCCCCTTCATAATATTCATACGGGGGGAAATAGGCGTTGGTTGCCATAATCAGCTTGCCTTCCTGTACGGTCAAGGCGTCTTCTGATGCTGGTGCAGAACCGCATGCACAGAGAGCGAACAGCATGCAAACTGCAAGAGCACCCAGAATCAGTTTCTTAAGGTGTTTCATTCTAATACTCCTCCATTCTCTTTCCATAAATGCTTTTTGGAAAAATCGATAAATATTGATTCAACGCTTTTCCAAGTATAGTGGATATTATACTATAAATGAAAGAGAGACACAATACTCTCCAGAAAATTTCCAAGAAAACAATGAAAATGACAAAGGTCAACTTTATTGTACATCAGAAATGATTTTGGAGGGAGGTAGAATAGTGAAAAGAGGCGTGGAAAGAACTTGTTAGATCGGGAGGATGAGAAAGAGGAAGACTTGACACCGTTTCTTTCCCTTGATATAGTAAGAACAATTCGGAAGATGCACTTTTGAGAAAAGAGGCGTGTTTTTCTGAATCAAAAAGGAGGCTTCTATGGCGAAAACAGGATCCAAACAAGAATATGGCAACGAAAGCATTTCATCCCTCAAAGGCGCAGACCGGGTTCGGAAGCGTCCGGGGGTTATTTTTGGCTCTGATGGCCTTGAAGGATGCCAACATGCTGTATTTGAAATCCTTTCCAATGCCATAGACGAAGCCAGAGAAGGGTATGGCGATCTCATCATACTGACAAGTTATGCAGATGAATCCATTGAAGTAGAAGATTTTGGCCGTGGTTGTCCTGTAGATTTCAATCAAGGGGAAAATCGTTATAATTGGGAATTGGTGTTTTGTGAGTTATATGCTGGCGGGAAATATGATAACAATGCAGGGGAACATTATGAATATTCTCTTGGTCTCAATGGATTGGGTTCCTGCGCAACCCAATATGCATCAGAGTATATGGATGTAACGGTTTTTCGGGATCACACAAAGTATACATTGCATTTTGAACAAGGCGAGAATATTGGGGGACTACACAAAGAACCGGAAAAAGGAAAACGAACGGGAACGAAGATTCGGTGGAAGCCGGATCTCCGTGTTTTCACAGACATTAGAATTCCGGAAACATATTTTCGGGATGTCTTAAAAAAACAAGCAGTCGTGAATGCAGGTGTGACCTTCCGGTTCCGCAAGGAAGTAGCAGATGGAACCTTTGAGGAAACAGATTTTCGATATGAGAACGGAATCAAAGATTATGTAATGGAGCTGGCAGGAGAAAATCCACTGACAATGCCTATCTTTTGGGAGGGGCAGGCCCAGGGACGGGATCGAGATGACAAGCCGGAATATAAGGTGAAAATGTCGGTTGCCTTTTGCTTTTCCAATACAGTGAATCGAATCGAATACTATCATAATTCTTCCTGGCTGGAATATGGCGGTGCACCGGAAAAAGCGGTGAAAAGTGCTTTTGTTTCCGCGGTGGATGGATATTTGCGGCAGAATGGCAAGTATCAAAAGGGAGAGAGTAAAGTTAGTTTTTTGGACATTCAAGATGCCTTGGTATTGGTAACCAATTGCTTTTCGACTTTGACATCCTATGAGAACCAGACGAAAAAAGCAGTTAACAATCGATTTATCCAAGAAGCCATGACGGACTTTTTACGCTCACACCTAGAAATCTATTTGATTGAAAACCGATTTGATGCGGAAAAAATGGCAGAGCAAGTGCTGATCAATAAGCGAAGTCGAGAGACCGCAGAAAAGGCAAGACTCCATTTAAAAAAGAAGCTGTCAGGTACGATTGATATTGCCAATCGTGTCCAAAAATTTGTAGATTGCCGCAGCAAAGATGTAGCAAAGAGAGAGCTTTATATTGTAGAGGGTGACTCTGCATTGGGTGCCGTTAAACTGTCCAGAGATGCAGAGTTCCAAGGGATTATGCCAGTAAGGGGCAAAATTTTAAACTGCTTGAAAGCCGATTATGCCAAAATCTTCAAGAGCGAAATCATTACGGATCTATTAAAGGTGATTGGCTGCGGCGCACAGGTGGAAAGTAAATATACGAAAGATGTTCCTTCCTTTGATTTAAGCGGTCTCCGTTGGCAAAAAATCATTATCTGCACCGATGCAGACGTAGACGGGTTCCAGATTCGTACGTTAATTCTTACGATGCTTTATCGGTTGACACCGGCATTGATTCGGGCAGGTTATGTGTATATTGCAGAATCGCCGTTGTTTGAAATCAATACAAAAGAAAAAACATACTTTGCTTATTCTGAACGAGAGAAAGGGGAAATCTTGCAAAAGATTGGCAACCAGAAATGTGAAATATCCCGCTCTAAAGGACTGGGCGAGAATGAGTCTGATATGATGTGGCTTACCACGATGAATCCGGCCACACGTCGGCTGATTCGCGTCATGCCATGCGATGCAGAGCAAACAGCACAAGTATTCGATTTGCTTTTGGGTGATAATTTGTCTGGTCGGAAAACTCACATTGCCGATAACGGTTATAAATATTTAGAAATGGCAGATCTCTCTTAAAAAAGGGAAAAGGATAAAGGACGGATAACATGGCGCGAAAGAAACAAACGAAAGAATCTCAAGAGCAGCACCAAGTGGAGGGGCTTCAGGCTCAGGTGACAGAGCAGCTCATTATAGATACGCTGGAACTGAACTACATGCCCTATGCGATGAGCGTCATTGTTTCCAGGGCTATTCCGGAAATTGATGGCTTTAAACCTTCCCATCGAAAACTTTTATATACCATGTATCAGATGGGACTCTTAAATGGAAAGCGAACCAAGTCGGCCAATGTTGTCGGACAGACAATGCGCTTGAATCCTCACGGTGATGCCGCAATTTATGAAACCATGGTACGCCTTTCTCGAGGATATGGTGCACTGCTCCACCCCTTTGTAGATTCAAAAGGTAATTTTGGCAAAGTATATTCCAGAGACATGGCATATGCTGCAGCCCGTTACACGGAAGTAAAATTGGAACCCATTTGTAACGAATTATTTCGGGATATTGATTACGACACAGTAGACTTTGTAGATAATTATGATGGAACGATGCAGGAGCCTACGCTATTACCCACGGCATTTCCCAATGTTTTGGTGTCAGTAAATCAAGGGATTGCTGTTGGCATGGCCAGCATGGTTTGTGGATTCCCTTTGAGTGAGGTTTGTGACACAACCATTGCATATTTAAAAAACAAAGAACATCCTTTGCTTTCCACTCTTCACGGACCTGACTTCCCAACGGGAGGTGAATTGTTGTATGACGAAAAAGCGTTGAACACCATTTATCGAACGGGACGGGGCTCTGTGCAGGTGCGTGCTCGGTGGCGATACGTAAAAGAGGAAAATATCATTGAGATTTATGAAATTCCTTATACTACGACAGTGGAAGCTATTTTAGACAGAGTGACGGATTTGATCCGGACAGGAAAAATTAAAGAGATCTCAGATATGAGGGATGAGACGGATCTGAACGGATTGAAGCTGGCTATTGACTTAAAACGGGGGACTGATCCTGATCGACTGATGGCCAAATTGATGAAACAGACTACATTAATGGACTCATTCTCCTGCAATTTTAACTTGCTCATAGACGGCATGCCTAAGGTAATGGGTGTTGCTGAAATTCTAGAGGAATGGATAGCGTGGCGTACGGAGAGTGTGCGCCGAAAGCTCCGATATACCATGAATCGGAAACAGGAACGTTTACATCTTTTATTAGGCTTGAAGCAGATTTTATTGGACATTGATAAGGCCATCCATATCATTCGGGAGACAGAATCAGAGGCAGAAGTTGTTCCCAATTTGATGGACGGTTTTTCCATTGATCAGATTCAAGCGGAATATGTAGCTGAAATCAAGCTCCGGAATATCAATAAAGCGTACATTTTAAATCGAGTGGAAGAAACTTCTACATTAGAAAAAGAAATTGCAGACTTAAAAGAGACATTGGAAAAACCGCAAAAAGTCAAGAGGCTCATTATCTTGGAGCTAGAGCGGATCAAGAAGAAATATAGTATACCCAGAAAAACGCTGGTGCTGTATGAAACTGAAAGAGAAGAAGAAATAGAAGAAGATGAAATCGCAGATTATCCAGTGCATTTGTTTCTTTCTAAAGATGGATATTTTAAAAAGATCACACCTCTGTCGCTTCGATTGGGGGGTGAGCAGAAATGGAAACCAGGAGACGCTTTATTATGTCAAATGGAGGCTACCAACCGGGCTGAATGTTTGTTTATTACCAATCACCAACACGTATATAAGGCGAGAATGTATGAATTTGAAGATATGAAAGCTTCTCTCCTAGGAGATTATCTACCTGCAAAATTAGGAATGGAAGAAGGAGAAAAAATTCAGTTTGCCTGCCTTCCTGGTGAATATAAAGGGAGTTTGCTCTTCTGTTTTGAGAATGGTAAGGTAGCGAAAATAGCTCTTTCCTGTTATCAGACCCTATCACGTCGCCGCAAATTGACAGGTGCTTATTCGGATAAAAGCCCGGCTGTGTCTATTCTGCGGTTAGAAGAAGAGACAGAAATTGTGATTTGTTCTACAGAAAATCGAGCGGTACTATTTGATTCTGCGTTGCTTACGGAGAAGCGTACGCGAAATGCCCAAGGAGTACAAGTGATGACATTAAAGCCCAAGTATCAGGTGAAGTGGGCGGCAGCATGGAAAGACACACAAATCAAAAACCGTGCCCGCTATCGTGTGAAGACGCTACCAGGGGCAGGCGCTTTGCTGAAACCGGAAGATTTGGGTGAAGTTCAATTGGATTTATTAGAATCAGTTCAATGATAGCCCCAATAGGAGAATAAAAAATGAAAGCGAAACACCCTGTTTTGCAAGAAATGTATCATGGTATTTGGATGTCGGTAGCCTCTCTGCTGTATGCCATTGCATACAATTGGTTTTTCTCACCTAACGACATTGCATTTGGAGGATTGACAGGTATTGCCATGGTGATCCACGCTGCGTTTGGCGCGCCGCCTGTGGGTATTATGATTTTGATCATGAATATTCCTCTTTTTTTAGCGGGATGGAAATTTTTAGGAAAACAATTCTTGTTTCGTTCTCTATATGCAACGGTGCTTAGTTCCGTAATGATTGATATTGTAGCAAGTATCTATACATTTTCGCCTATGGAGCCGCTTCTTGCCAGCCTTTATGGAGGCCTGTTGTTGGGCGTTTCCTATGGTGTCATTTTTCGACATGGAGGTAGTACGGGTGGAGTAGATATTGCTGCTCGACTGTTAAAGTTGAGATTTTCTTATTTGCCGATAGGACGGTTAATTCTTGTGCTGGACCTTGTCATTATTGCTGTTTCGGCTGTCGTGTTCGGCACAGTTGATAGTGCTCTTTATGGCTTGGTAGCTTTGTATATCAGCACAATATTAATGGATTTTGTTTTGTACGGCATGAATAAAGCAAAATTTGCTTACATCATCAGCGACCTGTCTGATGAGATAGCATCAGCCATCACCCAGGGACTATCTAGGGGTGTGACCATTCTAGAAGGAAAGGGTGCTTATTCGGGAACAGAAAAGAAAGTATTACTTTGTGCTTTTAAAAAGCACCAGATTATGGATTTGAAACGAACTGTCAAAGAAATAGATCCCAATGCTTTTCTTATCGTCAGTGAAGCGTATGAAGTGTTGGGTGTGGGTTTTGAGGAATATAAAAAGAATGCTATTTGATGATAAAAAAGGAGAAGTAGCTATGAACATAGAAAAATTGCAAAGGAATTTAGAACGTAAAGGATATCAAACCGCTTATTTTAACACGGCTGAAGAAGCTGGTGCTTATCTAAATAAAGCCATTGACCAAACCACAGTAGGTATGGGAGGCTCTATTACTGTGCAGGAAATGGGCCTTTTTGATCTATTATCCACACATAATACAGTCCACTGGCACTGGGCTGGTGGAACAGTGGATGCTGCAGCTAAAGCAGAGGTATATATTTCATCAGTAAACGGAATTGCAGAAACAGGTGAGATTATCAATATTGATGGAAATGGAAACCGGGTTGCGTCTATGACATATGGGCACAAAAAGGTCTATTTCATTGTGGGAATCAATAAAATTGCATCGAATTACGACACGGCACTCTGGCGAGCACGGAATGTGGCGGCACCTCAGAATGCAAAGCGATTAGGAGTAGGAACGCCATGTGCAGAGCGAGGGGATCGCTGTTATGACTGTGATCATCCTCAACGGATCTGTAAAGCGCTTTCTGTCTTTTGGCAGAAACCGGGTATGGCAGGAGATGTGGAGGTGATTATTGTCAACCAACATTTGGGATATTAAAAGCATAGATTTTCTGGAAAAGAGAGGAAGTTGTAATGAAAAGGCGCTTTTTGGCTTTGGGATTACTGTTGCTTCTACCTTTGCAAAGTTGTAGTACAGTTTTGCTGAATCGTGAGTATGTGACGGAACAGATTCATGAAGAGAGTGGTTTTTTAACAGATACTTCTATTTTGCGAGCAGATAGCTATGACTCCCTGGTCAGTGCCACTTTACAATTGGTCAATCAACGAGCAGAGCACGGTATTATAAGATTATACAATTACTCAGAAGATGTAGGAGCAGATCTGGCCAATGCATGCTTGGAAGTGAAACGGAACAATCCATTGGGTGCATATGCTGTAGATTATATAACTCATGATTTTTCCAGAATTGTTTCTTATTATGAGGTGAATCTCTACATTACTTATCGGCGTACCTATGAACAAATCAAAGGCATTGTTTCAGCAACGGGAAGTAACGCCATTAAAGAAGTGTTGCAAGACAAGCTGAAGGATTTTTCACCCTCAGCGGTACTGCGCATCGGTTACTTTGAAGAGGATGAAGCATATATTCGCACTTTATTGGAAGAAGCATATGATGCTACACCGAGTGCTGCGTTTGGCTTGCCAGAGTGTCACATTGAGTTATATCCGGAAAAAGGAACAGACAGAATTATCGAAGTGACGCTGACATATCAAAACGATCAAGAGGTGTTGTTGCGACAAAAAGAACAAGTGGAGCGGATAGCCCTATCTCTAACACAGAAAGTGAAAGGGAATACAACGGAAGAGGTATTGGCTGAGCTGTATCAAATTTTAAAACAGCATGTCACATATCAAGTAGAAGGCAGTGCAACAATTTATGCGGCCCTCGTTGAGCAGAAAGCAAATAGTGAAGGTGTGGCTATAGCGATGTCTTTACTGTGTCAAGCAGCGGATATTCCATGTAAAGTGATACGAGGAACGCTTCATGGAGTGCCATGGGTTTGGAACCAAGTAACGTTAAATGGGAAAACGGTAGAAATGGATGTAGTGAGTGCATTTCTAAATGAGGCAGATGTTCCAACTTATATGTCTGCAGGGAATATGGGAGAAGCATATCAATATCGAACAGCTGTTGATTGAGAGAGTCCGTAGATGATTGGCCTATAAAGAGCGGCTGCATGCTATTTATTTTCGTAAAAAAATGCTGAAATG
>CAWVKD010000075.1:0-6148 GCA_963929765.1 Clostridia bacterium
GCGTACGCTCCGCCCTTCTTATCATCTTTAACCCGGCGGCCAAGTCATATCGCGCCCGGAAAGTACATGAAAATGTAAGTGGAATACCGTTTGCCCACCTTGCGCGCCAACATTGGACACGATACGATAACCTTCTGAGAATCCCATCTCTTGTGCTAACATTGCAATGACTTGAAAAATGTGAGAGACAATCTCTCCGTTCTCCGACGTTATTGCGGCTGCAGAAGGGATATGTTCCTTTGGAACTACTAAAAAATGAATCGGAGCTTGTGGTTCGATATCATAAAATGCATATACCAAATCATCTTCATACACTTTTTGAGATGGAATCTCCCCTGCAATGATTTTGCAAAAAAGACAATCTGACATAGGAGAACCCCTTTCTTTATTTTCCTGCGTTTACTTTTTCTGTTACAAACAATTGAGCTGCCTCAAATGCAGCAGGGAGTTTTTCAGGAGACTTTCCGCCGCCCATTGCGGAATCTGGTTTTCCTCCACCAGAACCATCTGCTGCTTTACTGACAACCTTGATCAACTCACCTGCTTTGATTCCTTGTTTCAAGGCCTGTTTTCCGCATGTTGCCAAAAATGTAATTTTACTGTCTTGTACAGCTGCTAACACAGCCACAATGGATTCATCTTTACTGCGCAAATAATCGCCCATAGTTCGAAGGCTGTCTGGCGTTCCATTTTCTACCTGTTTCACTAATAACTTAAGACTACCAACAGGCAGGGCAGAATCCAGCAAATTTTCTACTGTCTTTACACTCTCTTTGGCCTTCCATTGCTCTACTTGCCGGCGCAATTCCCGTAATTCTGTCGTCATTTGAATCACACGTTCTTCCAGGTGATCTGCATTGGTTTTCATCGCATCGGCCAAACGGAGTATCCGCTGCTCTTGGGAACGGCTCTCTGCCAATACAGCTTTACCCACTCTGGCTTCAATACGACGGACACCCGCTGCAACTGAAAATTCGTTGTGAATACGAAGTGAACCTATTTTAGCCGTATTGTCTAAGTGGGTACCACCACATAACTCCTTAGAATAATCACCCATAGAAACCACTCGAACGATATCACCATATTTTTCACCAAACAAAGCCATTGCACCTAATTTTTTTGCTTCTTCCTGACTCATTTCTTTTGTATGGATGGGAAGTCCTGCCAAAATGATATCATTGATTTCCGCCTCAATTTTTTCCATTTTTTCTGGTGTAATGGCTGAAAAATGAGTAAAATCGAACCGTAAATGATCCGGTTCTACCAAAGAACCTGCTTGTTCTACATGAGTTCCCAAAACATTGCGTAATGCCTTTTGAAGCAAATGTGTGGCACTGTGGGCACGCATAATCGCCTGACGACGTGGCCAATCTATCTCCGCCTGTACAGTGTCATCTACATGGAGCTCTCCACCTGTGACGATACCTGCATGCATCCATTTTCCATCTCTGGACTTTTGCACTTGTTTTACTTGTAGCACGGCATGCTCTGCTGTAATCGTACCCTGATCTGCAATCTGTCCTCCACTTTCCGCGTAAAACGGAGTCTTGTCCAAAATAACGATAGCTTCTTCACCATCAAAAGCAGAAGCCCGTAATTCTCCTTCTACAACAATTGCTAAAATATGAGCACTTTCTTTTCGACTGGTATATCCTGTAAAACAAGTCTTGACTTGTTTGTCTAAGCCCAAGTCCATGCCTTCCCATCCAAAGTCCCCTAATGCTGCCGTAGCTGCCCGAGCACGTGTTCTTTGTTGCTCCATTTCAGCATCAAATTCATCTCGATTTACGGTAAGACCTTTTTCTTCT
Organism: Clostridia bacterium; assembly: GCA_963929765.1. Taxonomy (GTDB): domain Bacteria; phylum Bacillota; class Clostridia; order Oscillospirales; family Oscillospiraceae; genus RGIG529. Next base: position 1,809 of record CAWVKD010000075.1, read on the forward strand.
AGAATTTCGATGGTAAGGTCAATTGGAAAACCATAGGTATCATATAATTTGAATGCCTCATTCCCTGAAAGGACGGTTTCCCCTTTTTTCTCCATGTCCTCCATGAGATCCAATAAAATTTTCAGGCCGGCATCTATGGTTTGCGAAAATCGCTCTTCTTCCATTCGGATGATCCGAATAATATAGTCTTTCTTCTCTTCCAGTTCTGGATAAGCTGCTTTGCTTTCTGCAATCACCGTTTCGCATACTTCATACAAAAACGGACGCTCTACGCCCAGCAATCTACCATGCCTTGCTGCGCGGCGCAACAAACGACGTAAAACATATCCTCGTCCTTCATTGGAAGGCAAAATGCCATCGCAAATCATCATAGTGGTAGAACGAATATGATCTGTAATCACACGAAGCGACACATCTATTTTATTGCTCTGACCATACGTTGCACCTGTAATGCGAGAAACATGCTGTGTAATTCTCATAACAGTATCTACATCAAAGAGAGAATCCACTCCTTGCATGATACAAGCGAGACGCTCCAGACCCATACCGGTATCGATATTTTTCTGCTTTAAATCACTGTAGTTATCATTTCCATCGTTATAAAATTGGGTAAAAACTAAATTCCAAAATTCTACATATCGGTCACAATCGCATCCAGGTTTACAATCTGGGCTGCCACATCCATACTTTTCACCGCGGTCAAAATAGATTTCCGAACAAGGTCCACATGGGCCAGATCCAATCTCCCAGAAGTTGTCTTCTTTTCCCAGGCGGGAAACATGAGACGGATCAACGCCTACCTCTTTTGTCCAAATATCATATGCTTCATCGTCGTCTAAATAGACTGTCACATATAGTTGGTCCACAGGGATCTCCAACTCTTTTGTTATAAATTCCCACGCCCAAGCCGTTGCTTCTCTTTTAAAATAGTCACCAAAAGAAAAGTTCCCCAGCATTTCAAAGAAGGTGCCATGTCTGCTGGTCTTTCCCACTCGTTCTATATCCGGTGTCCGGATACATTTTTGGCACGTGGTCATTCGTTTGCTCGGCGGAGTCACTTCGCCAGAAAAATATGGTTTTAATGGCGCCATGCCTGAATTGATTAAAAGTAAACTGTTATCACCCTGCGGTAAAAGCGGAAACGATTTATGCCGCAGATGCCCTTTGCTTTCAAAAAAAGACAAAAATTTTTCTCGCAGCTCATTGAGCCCTAATTTTTCCATGGATGACTCCTCCTAATTACCAACATACATAGTCGAAATGCAAAATAGGAAAAAGCCGCCTTTTCTTGAAGGCGGCTTTTTCCATAACGATGCTTCAACAACAGGCTTTTGAAATTATACCACATTTTTCAGTAAAAAGTAAACACTGTTTCTGAAAAAAGCCTATTTTTCTGATTTTGCATTACATCTTCGCAAAATGGCATTCGGCACTGCTTTGCATGGCAGTTTCATCTTGACTTCCATCTCTGGATGAGATGCAACATCCAACTCAGCTCCATCTGCATCGTACATTGCCTCTACTTGAACTACAATCGGCTTTTCAAACGGCTGTAAGAGCTCCAACCGGTCTCCCTTCCAAAATCGGTTGCGCTGTGTTAAAGTAGCATTTCCATCCTCGTCACAATCGACAACATAAGCAACTACACTCCAATCTCTTATATAACGAGAATGTTCATAATATTGTCCTTGCTCTGGCCTTCCATAAAAAAAGCCTGTTCCATAATGACGGTGGCTTACTTTGTCCACCTCTGCGCGCCAAATGGGATCCAATGAAATACCTTCTAAAGCAGCATCCACTGCATGACGATACGCATTGGTAATTACAGCAGCATAATAGGCTGTTTTAGCACGCCCCTCAATTTTCAAACTATCAACACCGGCTTCTAAAAGCTCCGGTATATGATCAATCATACAAAGATCTTTGGCATTCATAATATAAGTGCCTGTCTCATTTTCATAGATGGGAAAATATTCCCCTGGACGCTTTTCTTCTACTAAAGCATATTGGTAGCGACATGGCTGAGCGCATGCTCCACGATTTGCGTCTCTTCCGGTCATGTAGTTTGATAACAGACATCTACCAGAAAAAGACACACACATAGAACCATGTACAAACACTTCTATTTCAAGTCCACTTGGTGTTTTTTCTCGGATTTCATGGATTTCATCTAGTGTCAACTCTCTCGCCAGCACAACACGTTTTGCCCCCATGGAATGCCACATGCGGGCACTTTCATAATTGACAATACCTGCTTGTGTGCTAATATGACGTTCTACTTGAGGGGCATAGCGTTCCGCCAAAGAGAAGGAACCTAGATCGGTTAGAATCAAGGCATCTGCGTTAGCATCGGCTACTTGCTCCAAAAAAGCAGGCAGCCGATCCATTTCGTCATTTCTGGGCAGGGTATTGCAGGTAACATAGACTTTTACACCTTGTTTATGGCAAAATTCCACCGCTTGACGCAGAGTATCTCCATCAAACTTCCCTGCATCTCTTCTCATCCCGAAATCAGGACCTGCCAGATAAATAGCATCTGCACCATACGTAACTGCAAAAACCAGGCGTTCCATATCTCCTGCCGGAGATAATACTTCCGGCTTAATCATTGGGCAAGCTGTTAACGAATGTTTGGTGTTCACTCTCTGTTCTAAAGAAATGATGGATATCATCCTCTCCTAAAGCATAATAATAATAGTTTGTATTGGCCGGATTGAGCGCTGCATTGATCGATACCAAACCAGGATTTGCAATGGGTCCTGCAGGAAGTCCTTTATATAAGTAGGTGTTGTATGGACTATCCACTTCCAGGTCTTCTAATGTAAGCTTTTCTTTTCGCTCTGTTAGTGCATATTGTACTGTAGCATCAATTTGCAAATAGGGAAAACTGCTACTCTCGAGGCGGTTATAAATAACAGAAGCAATTTCCTTTTGGTCTGTTCCTGTGGTTTCTTTTTCGATCATTGATGCAATAATGATAATTTCATGTAAAGAATATCCCAGTTCTTCTGCCTGTTCCCGCATTTCCTCTGTCACTTTGGAGTCGAAGTTAACCAGCATCTTATTGAGAACTGTTTTGGGATCTTCTCCTAAATAGAAATCATACGTATCTGGGAAGAGATATCCTTCCAGACGAGTAGCATCTCCTAAAGGAATGTCTTTTAAAAAGGAGAAATTATAGTCATATGTAGCTGCCATTTCCTCTAATTTTTCATAAGTGCTGACTCCTTTTTCCTCCAACAGTTCAAACACTTGTTTTAGAGTATATCCTTCCGGAATAGTTACCGATACAGTCATGCGGCTCGCTGAGCTTTTTCCCATAGCAGCTACAATCGCTCGATAATCCATCGTTGTATTTAATTCATATGTACCGGGGGTAATTTTATCTTCCGCATTGGAAATTTGACAGAAAAGCTGGAACAATGACTTGTATTCAATAATGCCTACTCCTTTTAATTGAGATGCAATTTCCCCTATGGTATCATCTTCTTCTACCGTCACAACAGATGTTATTTCCTCTTTATTTAACGCCAGAACATCGTTGATTGCTACCCAACTCAAACCTGCCAAAATGGTTGAGATGCCAATAATCAGTGCAAGGTAAAGCAATGTGCCCATGCGTTTCTTTTTTTTCTTCTGTGGATCCTCTGAAAAATTAGATCTTGTCACTTGCTGCCTGTATTGATTTTGATTGCTATATTTTGCTCTTCTTTTTGTATTCACATTTGATGAAACATATTTTTTCTCTACTCTTTTGCCTTCTTGCGACATGGGGAATCACTCCAATCTATATGAAGTACAACGCATCAAATTTTCAACAACATCGCTCTTGATTCACCAACTGTACACCAACTGCATAGTATGGCGCAGATAAGAAAAGTGAGGTGAGCAATCATGAATTGTGGTAACAATAGTTGTATTTGGATCATCTTGATTTTGGTTATTCTTTTCTGCTGCGGTGGTTTCGGTTGTGGCAACAATAATAACTGCAACTGCAGTTGCACTGACAGCTGCACACCGTCTTGCTGCTAATTTCAATCCTCTTTCATTACGTAACAAGCCACCTCATGCGGGACAACGTCCCGCATGAGGTGGCTTATTTCCACAACAATTGGAACCTTTTTTAAAGGGCGATTATCCCATCTTCTATTAGAATATAATTCACTTTTTGATCGTGAGGCTCAACTGGAATATGTTCTTGTAGAAACTGCCTTCGGCAAATACCAATAGAAATGCCTTGATATCCCTGTAACCATCGATCGTAATAGCCTCCTCCCCGTCCTAAACGGAAACCGTCTCGGCTAAAGCAAACGGCAGGGACCAGTGCTACATCAATATTT
>CAWVKD010000076.1:0-10967 GCA_963929765.1 Clostridia bacterium
TGATCTTCAAACAGGCAAATGCACAAAGTACGGTCATTTTTTTGAGGGTAAACTTTACGGGTTTAAATAGGCATTTAAAACAATACCTTGCCCGCTCTTTTTGGGCATCATAAAAAAGCCGGAACCATTTCGGTGGGTATCGTCCATGCAACTGACATTATGGAGATGGCAAATCGGTAGCAAATAGACACTGGAATTTTTGGGCATCTCCTGTGCATGAAAATCGCAGATCACATGACCACCGTCAATGGTGCCTCCACATTTATAAGGTTTTTTATTTTTATCTACAAAATAGGTTTTTCCTGATAAATCTCTGGAATCATAAAAGCATTCGTCCATGACACAAGAATCACAGGAAATACCATGAGCCATCAAAAGCTGGATCCAGCTTGTGGATGGACAAGAGTCTTTCTGGGATTTGCTGCTGGAACCTAACACATTGGCAAAAACCGTATTATCTTGATAGTTGAAGATCCCTCCGTACACGGATCGTAAGGGAACAACAATGTGGCGTCCCACCTCGTACATCTCCTTCTGCTCTGGATCCCAGAAGGAACAGAAAACATAGCGGTCCCCTCCTTCTTCCTTCTCATAGACCAATCGGCATTGCTCTTCCATCTCTGGCGTAAGCTGGAGCTTTGCGCTTTCCTTGGTAGCCGGCAAATGGTTCCAATAAATTCTTTCATCCATAAAGCCGGTTCCTTCATCTCTTTTTTCTTCCATAAACTCAGCTCCTTTATCCTTCATAATATTCTGGGACACCGCCCAAAATGAAAGCGGTCTGAGCGGTAGAGGCACCACCCCCTGTGATGGGTGGGGGCACAATGGAGACTTCCACAGTCTGAGAAGCGGCATCATAATGATAGTCAGAAAAAGTATAGTCGTTATCATGGTCGCCTTTCAGCAGCCCACCAAAAAGCTGAAATGTTACATCGGTACTCTGCGTAAACAGTTCGTTCAGCGCCTGGCTGTTGAAGTGTTGAAAGGAGAGTTTGATTTCTGGCTGGCGGGAAAGTACAAAAGTCTTGAGCCGCCGCAGCTGCCCCTCTTTCCCAAAAAGCTTACTAGGCTCGAAACGCTGTGAGCTTAGCTGATAACCAGTGGCGTCTTTCCCTGCGTTTTGAGCAGCATTCTGAAGAACGGTACGGTCAAACCATCCCTTTGCACCATTCACGGAAAAATCCAATGGGTCGGCCGCCATTACAGTCAGGCCACCATATGTAATGGTAACAGACAAAGATGACGTATCATCGGCAAATGTTGATAAATCATAGCTGTGCTCATGGTTAACAGTCAGACGGAACAGCCAATTGAAAGGCACTTTAAACACGGCAGAAGTATCAAAATGAAGGTCGCTGGATTCAGCACTGATCTTGTTAACAGAGAGAGAAACTGTCACAGAGTTGTCCTTTTCCAGAGAAGAAAGCAAGTCTTTGGAGTCCATCAAATGATCCCAACCAATGACGCAAGTGTTCGCATCTATACGCAAGCCGCCATTTTGATCGGTCGGGTTGGTAATGTTTTGGGAAATGGCATTCAAACGGTCAGTCGCTTCGATCCATTCGTTTTGCATGTGCAGTGTATTGGTCGCTTTTTGTGCATAGGAACTGATAAGGGTACACAATTTGGCCAAAGTAGGATATGCCGCTGTGTCCAGATGGGCATAGTCTTTGCCGGTAACCTCTTTGATCCGCTGCATAACGTATAAAACAGTGGCATAGGGATTTGGATTGTCGTCCAGTCCGCAGTTCTGATATTCCTGAAGAATGGAGCCTGTAAAGGTAGCCAGTTCTTGTTGTTCCTGATTTAAAATGTCCTGATCATGTTGAGAGAAGACATATTGTAGATCCTGTATCACCTGATGATACAAATGAGAAAAACCACTTTCCAAAAACGGGATCTCTTCCTGTACTGCAACCAGGGTATCCAGAGCATCCAGAGACCCTTTGTTGTAATACTGCTGCTTGATCATATAGGGAAATCCGGCAGTATAGTTGGCGGCAGAAATGACTCACCCAATTGGGCCCCCAGTGCACTTTCAACAGCGTTTTGTACCGCTTGATTCCACCGTTTTGCGCTTAAAATTTGATCGGTCGTTGCCATCAAAATCACTCCTTTTTTCAAGATGGGACGATTATATCAAAGGATCAGCGCGAAAAATGTCAAAATTTGTAGAAAAAACAAAATATTTGTAAAAATAGATCTAATCATAAGGAATTTCTTTTTGCGAGCTCCTGTTGATGGTATTTTCTTTCAATATGATAGGCATATCGATAGAAAACCGCAGCCGATAGAACAAAGGAGCGTGCAACCCTTAGAAGGCTGTACGCTCCTTTGTTTCAATATGTAAAGTGATAGACAATTCTTATCCCTTCCAGCCTGTAAAAAAATTTTTTGTATAAGGCAAAAAAGAAAGCAGGGTCTTCTGCCACCTGTCTGCCGTCCACAGAGGTTGTCCATCTCTTCTAAATGACGATGCCATTGCAGTGATCGATCTCATGTTGGATAATCTGGGCTGTCCATCCTGTGAAGGTTTTCAAGCGTATTTGAAATTTCTCGTTCTGGTACTGTACCTTGATCCTGTTCCACCGTTTGGTTTTTCGGGTGCCGGAAAGAGACAGACAACCTTCTTCTGTCTGATAAGGATCCGATTGTTTCACAATTTCAGGGTTGAACATCACCATGTAGGTACCTTCATCATCAAAGGCAATAATACGTTTATTGACACCGATCATATTGGCAGCCATACCCACACAACCATCTTTGTGGGCTTTCAATGTCTCTAACAGATCTGCCGCCACTTGCAGATCTTCTGCTGTAGCTGGCTCTGCTTTCTGGCTTAAAAAGGATTCTTCTTTGCAAATGTCCTGGATCATCTATTGCTCTCCTCCCTATGCTCTCGGATCACAGCTGCAATGATTTCTGCGGCAATCTGGGAGCCCCGTGCATTGGGATGAATCCCATCAGCGGCATAGAGCTGGCAATGGTCTGAGAGCTCATAAAATCGTTTCCCCACATCAGCAATCAAGGCTTGATTTTGCATAGCAGCCTCGTGATACGTATCATACATTTGGTGGAACATGTCATCGTAATCCATACCCATGGCAGAGAGTTTATCTCCGCCTTTTTGGTAAGCCCAGGTGGCATAGAGGATGGGAACCGCTCCATTTTGGCGGATCTGATTGCACAGCCCCTCCACACTTCGGAAAAATCGCTCCCTGGCTGTGATGGGGCCATTGCTCATCTCCTGAAGCACCACATAGTCCCATTTTGTTTCTTGGAGTGCCTTTTGGGTCTGTGCCCCCAACTTGGTTTTGGGATGCAAATGTTCCGACAGCCGTGCCCCACCTCGAGTATGATGGACCACTTCCCCGCCAGTAAGGTTTGCAAGGATTTCCGGCATATGGTTGGTAAATGTAAAGCTGTTGCCCAACATCAAAATTCGCATGGCAACCTTCCTCCTTTTCCATTCGATTGATGATACCATATCTTCCCCGAGGTCGCAATACCGTACCTGTTTCTTCCTCACAAAGCTTTTACACCGCTTTGGCACAAAGATGATCATAACAATCTTTTCAAGATAAGGCAAATATTGATGTCAGATCTCCCTCTGTTCCGTGCTTTGCAAGCACATGGCAAAATGATATACTAGTAAAACATAGACACAGAAAGAAAATATCTTTCTATTTCGCATGATTAAAAGGAGGCATCAAAAGACATTATGGATCATTCTATCTATCTTGCAATTGATCTTAAATCATTTTATGCTTCTGTGGAATGCAAAGAGCGTGCGCTGGACCCGCTTACCACCCATCTTGTTGTAGCCGATCCATCTCGAACAGAAAAGACCATCTGCCTTGCGGTCTCCCCCAGTTTGAAAGCCTATGGCATTTCCGGCCGCGCACGACTTTTTGAAGTTGTGCAAAAGATCAAACAGGTCAACGCGAACCGGCTTCTCCACGCCCCCGGAAACTCCTTTTCAGGCACCTCTTATGACAGCGTTGTATTGCAACGTTCTCCCCAACTTGCTGTTGATTATATCATTGCTCCGCCACGTATGGCCTATTATATGGAGTACAGCACCAGAATCTATAACATCTACCTCCGGTATGTGGCACCTGAAGACATTCATGTCTATTCCATTGATGAGGTTTTGATCGACGCTACCCATTATCTTTCCCTTTATGGCCTGTCACCAAGAGAATTTGCCATGAAAATCATTTTGGATGTATTTCGGACAACTGGCATTACAGCTACAGCTGGCATTGGTACCAATCTTTTCCTATCCAAAGTTGCCCTGGATATTGTGGCAAAACAGATTCCCCCTGACAGAAATGGGGTGAGAATTGCCGAACTGGACGAAATGGCCTATCGCCAGAACATTTGGAGCCACCGGCCCCTTACCGATATCTGGCGGGTTGGAAAAGGCACGGCAAAAAAGCTGGAAGCAAACGGCATGTTCACCATGGGGGATGTCGCCCGTTGCTCTATCGGCCAACCAGAGGACTTTCACAATGAAGAACTTTTGTATCGTCTCTTCGGTGTCAATGCTGAACTTTTAATCGATCACGCCTGGGGCTGGGAGCCCTGCACCATGGCTGATATCAAAGCTTATCAACCAAGCAGCAACAGCATCTGTTCCGGTCAGGTACTTCAATGCCCGTACCATTTTGACAATGCCCGTCTGATCGTGCGTGAGATGGCAGATCTGTTGTCTCTTGATTTGGTGGACAAAGGTCTTGTGACGGACCAGATCGTACTGACCATAGGCTATGATACAGAATGTCTCAAAAACCCTGACATCCGCAAGTCCTATCATGGGCCTGTTACTACAGACAACTATGGTCGGAAGGTACCCAAATCCGCCCACGGAACAGAAAATCTGACTCGACCCACCGCCTCTACCCATGAGATCCTGCATGCTGCTACTACCTTATACGAGCGTATTGCGGACCCAAATCTGTTGGTGCGGCGGATATACCTGACAGCCAATCATGTGATTTTAGAAGCTGCTTCTCCTGCTGAAGAGCCTTTTGAACAGCTTGACCTCTTCACCGACTATGCCGCCCGGCAGAAAAAACAAGAAGAGGAAAAGGCAGCTTTGGAACGTGAAAGAAAACTGCAAACTGCAATGCTCAGCATCAAAAAGAAATTTGGAAAAAACGCAATTTTGAAAGGCATGAACTTGAAAGAATACGCCACAACAACAAAGCGAAACAAACAGATTGGAGGGCACCAGGCATGACTGGCCCTTATGATGATATCATCCATTTGCCCCATCCTGTCTCGAAAAAACATCCCCGGATGCCCGCCATGGACCGTGCAGCACAATTTTCCTCTTTTCAGGCACTAACAGGTTATAAAGCTGCCATCCAAGAGGCTGCCCGCTTGACATGCGCTCCCATGGAATTGACAGAGGAAAAGAAAGCAGAAATTGGTCAAAAACTGAGTTTGATTTTAAAACATCAAGCTGACAATCCGAAAGTAACCATTACCTATTTCCAACCAGATATCAAAAAAAAGGGGGGTACCTATATCACCATCCATGGCAGTTTGAAAAAAATCAACCTCTATAAACAAATCATAACTTTGACAGATGGAACCATGGTTGAAATCCCTCATATTGCCGAGATAGAAAGTGAATGGTTCCAAAGCATGGGTATGTCGGATTGAAAGCATCTATTGAGTCAAAACCATCTTGTTCAGATGGGAAAGATCATCTGCTATCCTCCATAGACAAATTTCCCTTTTTCAGGTACAATTGACTCATAGAACTTCTGAATCCGCATCCTGCCGAAAAAAAGGGTGCACATGGGGAGGGGAATCCATATGGATGAAACCATTGTGAAGCGGAAACTCTGGAGAAGGATCTTTGACCTGCTTCCCCGAAAACAAAAGCTGGGCTTTTTCTTGATCATTGTGATCCTGGGCATTTCTGCCATTCTCAGTCAAATCACACCGCTTGCCATCGGATATCTGACAGATCATATCCTGGCAGAACAAGACCCTGTCTTCTCTTCCATCGTTCCTATTCTACTGGTCATTCTTCTGGTCAATGTGGTCAACGAAATCATCAAAGTGGCTCGCCGCCTGATTGTGGAAGACACAGCAACCCAAGTGGAGAAAACGGCCCGCCAAAGAGCCACCAGGTCATTGCTCCTGGCGCCGCTTTCTTATTTCCGCAGCCACATGACCGGCAACATCCACGGTCGGCTCAACCGAAGTCTGGAAGGCACTGTGAAACTGATTAAGCTGCTGTTTATGGACTTTGCCCCTGCTGTTACCACAGGACTGGCAGCTGTGTTTACCATTTTCACCCAGCTTCCTCCTCTTGTCGCCTTCCTGGTGATTTTAGTCATCCCTGTGGGAACCTTTATCGTCTTCCTCCAGATCCGCACCCAAAAAGGAATCCGTGTGGAATTGATGGAGACAAAAGCAGATATGGATGGAACCGTTGTGGAACTGTTAAGTGGGATTGAAACCATCCGTACACTGGACAATGCCCAAGCAGAGGAAGGTAGAATCAAAGATCGGTCCGAAATGTTAAGGAAAAAAGAAATGCGTCATCACAAGGCCATGGCTTTTTACGACTGCCTAAAATTTGTCAATGAAGCTGTTTTCAGCGTATTGGTCATCGGCGTTTCGGTACTGCTGGCATCCCAGCGGGTCATCACCGTCGGTACGGTTCTAACAGCGTACTTATGCTTTACCCAATTGACGGGCCCCCTGCGGGAATTGCATCGCATTTTAGATGAATTCTCTGAATGTATGGTTTTGGCCAATGATTATTTTAAAATGTTGGAACTGCCCCCCGACTTCTCTTATCAGCAGGGGGCGGATCTGCCTCTTATCTCGCTTCCTTCCAATGATATCCGACTGGAAGGCGTGCGCTTTGCCTATCCGGAAAAGCCAGATATTCCCATCTTGCAGGATATTGATCTTTCCATCCGCTCAGGGGAGTTTTTGGGAATTGCAGGACCTAGCGGCTGTGGCAAATCTACTCTGATCAAGACCCTGGATAAATTAGAACCGGCACAAGGCATTATTTACCTGGGTGGTGTGGAACTGTCTACCCTTTCCCGGCGCTCTCTGGCTGAAAATGTAGCCCTTGTCCCTCAAACTCCTTTTCTGATTGCAGACACAGTTTACCGCAATATCTGCTATGGCATGAAACGTGATGTCTCTTTAGAGGAAGTACAAGAAGCTGCCAGAAAGGCGAACATTGCCAATGATATCGAACAATTCCCAGGCGGTTATCAATTTCAGATCTCTGAAGGCGGTTCCAACTTATCAGGGGGTCAGCGGCAGCGAATTGCCTTGGCCCGCATTTTCCTGAAAAAACCGAAAATCTTGATTTTGGATGAGGCCACTGCTGCCCTGGACAATACATCGGAAAAACACATCCAGCATGAAATCGAAGCTCTGAAGGCAGCATATGGCACCACTGTAATCTCCATCGCCCATCGCCTGTCCACATTAGAAAACTGCGATGAGATTATTGTTGTCGATCATGGTTCCATCGTCCAGCGAGGCACCTTCCAAGCTCTGAAAGATCAGCCTGGCATTTTCCAAGATATGGTGAATGGAATTCTGAAATAATTGATTCCCTTTGCTATGATAGAATCTCCCGCTGTTTTTAAAAAATAGAATCAAACCATTCCCCGGCGCTAGGAGCGCCGGGGAATGGTTTTTTTCAAAAAGGTTTCCTTATTCTTTGCTTTTCACATACGCAACAAAGGTTATTCCCCTGCAAAAAGAGGTCTCAAAAGCTGGTCCGATACAACGGAATCACTTGAATCACCGGCTCTTCATATGGATGCACTTTTTTGACAGCCTCTACCGTCAAATCGACTTTTTCCGCCAAACAAGTCACTTCTACTTTGAGCTCTGGTTCCGTGCTGACCTCACCCACAATGCCTAGATAGGGATGGGTACCTTCCAAAGGCCGCCAGCAGCTAAGCACTTGGCTGTAAGATAAGCAACTGTCATAAGTGCCGATATGACCTGCATCCACTTCTTGCAATGTTCTTTGCAGCTTTTCAAAATGGGTTGCGGGAATGAAAATTTCAAGCTTGCAGTACTGGAAATGCAATGTAAAACCCCCTTCTCTTGATCCATCCATGGAATGTGGAGAACCAATATCCTATTTTGTGTCCCGGGAAATAGCAGTCTCATTCCATGACATAACCATAAGTCAATGGCACCTCTGCTACACATAAGATACCATTCCCTTTCCCCTTGTTCAACCCCCCCTCTCTTCATAAAACAATCCCTTGCAGCAAAATACCAAGGTACCTTGACTTTTATTTTTGGGTGTGATAAACTGTGCAATACTCAAGATGCTGTCCGACTGATATGGGACATGCTTCATCATTCTCCCATATGTTTTCCATATCGCAAATACAAAGGAGTTGGTTATATGAACCAGACCCACCTCACCTCTGTTTCAAAGGGCATTTTGCAAGCCCTGCGCCGGTGCGGTCATTTCCTACATTATAAAACCGGCGGGCGGGCCGGAAGACGTCGTATTCTTTTCGCCTTATTAGAAGGTGAACTGCTTCAACGGGAATTGCAGGACTTATTGGGTGTTCAATCTGGATCTCTCAGCGAAATTATCATCAAGATGGAGGCTGACGGATGGATCGAAAAAGGGAAAAGCCAAAAAGATGGACGGCACCTGGTTCTCCGATTAACACCAGATGGATTTGCTCAGGCCATGCTTATCAAAAAGACCTACGAAGAGCAGGTATATAAAATGCTCTCCTGTTTCTCGGAAGAACAACAGTTGGAATTGTATCGAATGCTGAAAATTCTAGATGACCATTGGACGTCTTTGGAAACAGATGAAGCATTTTCATGGACAGAATCAGAAGATATACCGCCAGAAAAAAAGGGGGGTTCCTGATCCCATTGCTGCTGCAAACTGATACATCAGCAGCTTTGCCCCATGAAGAAACGGACATCTGATTTCTTGATGTACAATAACAAAAAAAGGAGGAAACCATGCTCAAAGTACTTGCAAAAAGCATTCGGGAATACAAAAAGCCCTCCATCGCCACCCCATTTTTGGTGTCGTTGGAGGTGATCCTGGAATGTATTATACCCTTTATCATTGCCCAGCTGGTCAATGAAATCAAAGCCGGATGTGCTCTTGCTATCATCATCCGATACGGTATTGTATTGGTAGTCATGGCAGCACTTTCCCTGCTGTTTGGCACGTTAGCTGGCATGACCTGCTCCACCGCTTCCTGTGGCCTAGCCCGTAACCTCCGCAAAGACATGTTTTATGCTATACAGGACTACTCCTTTGAAAACATCGACCACTTTCTTACTTCGTCCCTGGTCACCCGTATGACCACCGACGTAACCAACGTACAAAATGCCTATATGATGCTGATCCGCTTGGCCATTCGATCCCCTCTTATGCTGGTCTTCGCCTTTGTGATGGCTTTTGTCATGGGCGGTCGCATGGCTTGGATCTTCCTTGTTGTCATCCCTATCCTCGGCTTTGGTTTGGGAATCATCATCTGGAGGACATTACCTCTGTTTCGTAGCGTATTTCGAAAATACGATGCGCTTAACAGTTCGATTCAGGAAAACATCAAAGGCATTCGGGTTGTGAAATCCTTTGTTCGGGAAGATTATGAGGCGAAAAAATTCGGTCGGGCAGCAGAAGACGTCTGTAGAGATTTTACCCGGGCTGAACGTATTTTAGCCCTCAATAACCCATTGATGCAATTTTGCATTTATGCTGTTATGGTGTTTGTACTGTCTTTTGGATCTTATACCATCATCACCACCCAAGGCCTGGCCTTGGACGTGGGACAGCTTTCTGCTCTTTTGACCTATAGCTTCATGATGCTCAGCAGCCTGATGATGCTTTCTATGGTGTTTGTTATGATCACCATGGCCGGGGAATCTGGCAAGCGTATTGCAGAAGTATTGCAAGAAACAAGCACCCTGTCCAACCCAACAGACCCTGTTATGGAAGTTGCAGACGGCTCTGTTACATTCGATCATGTCAGTTTCCAGTACGCCAAAGGCGCTGAACGCATGGCCTTATCTGATATCAACTTAAAGATTCGGTCCGGTGAAACCATTGGTATCATTGGGGGGACTGGTTCTTCCAAGTCCTCTCTCGTCCAGCTGATCCCCCGCCTGTACGATGCCACAGAAGGAACGGTAAAAGTGGGTGGTGTGGATGTACGGGATTATGACCTGGAAGCCCTGCGTAACCAGGTGGCCGTTGTATTGCAAAAAAATTTGCTGTTTTCCGGAACCATCGAAGAAAATCTCCGCTGGGGCAATCCAAACGCCACCAAGGAGGAAATCATCCATGCTTGCCAGCTGGCCCATGCAGACGAATTCATCTCCCAGTTTCCAGATGGATATGCCACCCATATCGAACAAGGGGGCACCAACGTATCTGGTGGGCAAAAGCAGCGGCTATGTATTGCAAGGGCTTTGCTGAAAAAGCCCCGTATCCTGATCCTAGACGATTCTACCAGCGCAGTGGATACCCGCACGGATGCTGCCATCCGGAAAGCGCTGCGTGAATTCATCCCTGAAACCACCAAAATTATTATCGCCCAGCGCACGGCTTCCGTGGAAGATGCTGACCGGATCATCGTCATGGATGGCGGTACCATCCATGCCATCGGCACCCATCGTGAACTTTTGAAAGAAAGTGCCATTTACCGGGAGATCTATACATCTCAAAACAAAGCAGGAGGTGATGAAGCATGAGTCGAAAAACAACAAAAAAGGGAACGGTACGTCGTCTGCTACGCACCATGTTCCACTTTTATCCCATCTTGTTCCCGATCACCATTCTCTGCATCCTCCTCAACGCTGTTGTCAGCTCGATTCCCGCTGTTTTTATGCAAAATGTCATTGCTATCATTGAAAGCAGCTGGGCTGACGGTAACTGGAACGCAGTTTCTGGCGCCATTCTCTCCCTCGTCGGT
>CAWVKD010000077.1:0-27727 GCA_963929765.1 Clostridia bacterium
AAAGGAGTCTCTGCATATGATCCATTGATCAGCAAATCATCCTTATCGTTTCGCGGTTTTTATGATTCTACACCTCTGGAAACCAAATATTTCTTTACCATAAGTGCAACTTTAAAGGTGATGGCATCGTCAAATTCTCGCAAGTCCAACCCTGTTAATTTTTTGATTTTCTCCAAACGATACACCAATGTGTTTCGGTGTACGAATAGCTTTCTCGCTGTTTCTGAAACGTTTAAATTGTTCTCAAAGAATTTATTAATGGTAAACAGCGTCTCTGAATCTAAAGCGTCAATCGGACTCTTCTTGAAAATCTCTTGTAAAAACATCTCACAAAGAGTCGTGGGAAGTTGATAGATCAGTCGACCAATTCCTAAGTTTTCATAATTGATAATGGTTTTCTCTGTTTCAAACACCTTGCCTACATCGATGGCTACCTGGGCTTCTTTATAAGCCCTGGCAAGATCCCGTAAATGAGTGACAACCGACCCAATTCCAATCGCACATTTCAGCTGCAATTCCCGTCCCAGAGTTTCTTCTATTTGTTCAGCAATCTGAATCAGATCTTGACCATCTGTTCCTTCCTGCATCTGTTTAATAACTGCAATTTCACTTTCACTGACCGACAAGACAAAATCATCTTGTTTATTTGGAAAGAGATTTTGTATTACGTCTACTGCAGCAGGATCAATACGTTCCGTCTGCCGGATCAGCAAAACGCCCCTGGGAACATCGGAAACAACGTGTAACTCTTTGGCGCGAATATAGATATCACCTAATAAAATATTGTCTGAGATGATGCTTTTGATAAACGAGGCTTTATCGTGCTTTTCCTCATAATAGATCTTCGCATTATTCAATGCCACTGCTGCCATGGAACAGATCAAAGCACTTTGTGCGTCTTCTCCTTCTGCAAACGCTGCATAATCAAATTGGCCATTCCAGTCTGATAATTGGCGAAAGCTCCAGCCATTCCAAGTGGCCACTTCATCACCTACATGATGGATGGTGTCCACAACCTCTGACCAATGTTCTCCAATTTTAGAAATATCATTACATGCAACCACACTTCCTTCTGCATCAATCACACCAACAGTTCGATTTGCAGATGCTTTCAGTTGCAGGACGATTCCCTGAAAAATCCGGCTTGACATCGTCTTTTTCTCCCCTCTTGTTGTACACGTTCCTCGCATCAATCTTGACACTCTTTTTATACTATATAATCATTTTCTGTTTTTTTCAATAGTAATTTTAAATTTTGTTGTGAAAAACGCCGAAAAGTTGTTTTTTTATTGTAACTATTCCAAATCACTTCGTCTCTTTTCGTCTTTTTTTGTTCCTATTTCCCGTTTTTCATTTTTTAGAATAGGCATATTTTCTCCGCATTTATCATAAATATCAACGGTGTTATCAAAGAGAAAGGAGCGTTGGATTATGTTTATTATCACTGCAAAGGTCAACCGCGGAAAAATATTGGCCGCTCTTTTATTCGCAGTCGCATTTTTGTCAGGGCTGTTTGTTTTGCTGCTTCGCCCTGGCCTAGAGGGCACTTCTTTTCACACTTCCTCATCTATAAGTAGCAACGAAGCCCGAATTGAGTACCTTTCTCAATATGGCTGGGAAGTGTCTACGCAACCCATGGCGGAAGAAACCATTTTGGTGCCAGATGATGTGGAAACTTCTTGTGCATCCTATTGTGCCCTGCAAAAGGAACAGGGATTCGATCTCAGTCCATATGCAGGTAAAGAAATCTCTCGCTATACTTATGAAGTCCTCAATTATCCCACTGGCGAAGCAAATGTACAAGTTAATCTGTTAATCTACGGGGGAAAAGTCATCGGCGGCGATGTTTGTACCGCCTCATTAGATGGTTGGATGCACGGCTTAGACATGCCAGAAGTCAATCTTGCTCAATCATAAAACATATGCTCTTCTATCCAGTGGTACTGGAAAAATGGTGAGCTGCCTAAAAAAAAGCACGGCGCTATGCGCCGTGCTTTTTTATAACTTAGTCTTCTGTTGCAATAACAACACCGGAACCAACGGTTCTGCCACCTTCACGGATAGCAAAACGCAAACCAGTTTCAATTGCAATCGGAGTGATCAGCTCAACATCCATTTCCACGTTATCGCCAGGCATGCACATTTCTACGCCATCGGGCAGAGAAATGACACCGGTTACGTCAGTGGTACGGAAATAGAACTGAGGACGATAATTGTTGAAGAACGGAGTATGACGGCCGCCTTCATCTTTGGACAGAACATAAACCTGTCCACGGAACTTGGTTCTGGGGTGAATGGAACCGGGCTGTGCCAAAACCTGGCCACGCTCGATTTCTTTTTTGTCAATACCACGAAGCAGGGTGCCAATGTTGTCACCAGCTTCTGCATAATCCAGAAGTTTACGGAACATTTCGATACCAGTAATTGTGGTTTCTTTTGGCTCATCCATCAGACCAACAATCTGAACTTTGTCGCCCATCTTAACAACGCCACGCTCAACACGGCCTGTTGCAACAGTACCACGGCCAGTGATGGTGAAAACGTCTTCCACAGGCATCAAGAAAGGCAAGTCAGACTTACGATCAGGTGTGGGAATGTAGTTATCAACTGCATCCATGAGTTCTTTGATACACTCAAATTCAGGAGCGTTGGGATCATCACATTCCAGAGCCTTCAGAGCAGAACCCTTGATGATGGGAATTTCATCACCCGGGAACTCATACTTGGACAACAATTCGCGAACTTCCATTTCGACCAGTTCCAGCAATTCCTCGTCATCAACCTGGTCAACTTTGTTCAGGAATACAACAATTGCAGGCACGCCTACCTGACGGGCCAACAGGATATGTTCACGAGTCTGAGCCATCGGGCCATCAGAAGCAGCAATAACCAGAATGGAACCGTCCATCTGAGCAGCGCCAGTGATCATGTTCTTGATATAGTCAGCATGGCCCGGGCAGTCCACGTGAGCATAGTGACGTTTTTCTGTCTCATATTCCACGTGTGCGGTGTTGATGGTGATACCACGTTCTCTTTCTTCCGGTGCTTTGTCGATCATATCATATGCTTCGAACTGTGCTTTGCCCTGGAAAGACAGATATTTGGTGATAGCTGCGGTTAAGGTAGTTTTACCATGGTCAACGTGACCAATGGTACCGATATTTACGTGAGGTTTGGTTCTTTCAAACTTCTGCTTCGCCATTTGGTTAAGCCTCCTTAATTGATCTTTATTTTTGTTTTCACGAACCTGTAACTACTTTTTAGATATTCTACAGCATTACAAGCGGGAATGCAACCATTATTTTAGAAGCGGCTGCCGCCTCTGTTGTCAATGATTTTTTCCTGAATGGACTTAGGCAACTCCACATAGTGGCTTGGTTCCATAGAATATTGTCCACGTCCTTGGGTTCTGGAACGCATATCTGTTGCGTAACCGAACATCTCAGACAGCGGAACCATGGCATCAATCTGTTGTGCGCCAGAACGTGCTTCCATACCCTGGATCTGTCCACGACGTGCATTCAGGTCACCAATAATATCGCCCATGTATTCTTCTGGTACAATGACAGAAACTTTCATAATTGGCTCCAATAACACAGGATTGGCCTTCTTGCACGCCTCTTTAAAGGCCATAGAACCTGCAATTTTAAAGGCCATCTCAGAAGAGTCCACTTCATGATAAGAACCATCATACAAGGTCACTTTTACATCAACAACCGGATAACCTGCCAATACACCAGCCTGCATAGCACCTTGAATACCTTGGTCAACTGCAGGAATATATTCTTTGGGGATCACGCCACCTGTGATATTGTTGATAAACTCATATCCTTTGCCAGATTCGTTTGGCTCCACACGGATTTTAACATGACCGTACTGGCCTTTACCACCAGACTGTCTTGCATACTTAGTGTCTTGTTCCACCGCTTTCCGGATGGTCTCTTTATAAGCAACCTGAGGTGCGCCTACATTGGCTTCCACTTTGAACTCACGAAGAAGTCTGTCAACAATGATCTCCAGATGAAGCTCACCCATGCCAGCAATAATGGTCTGTCCTGTTTCTTCATCTGTGTATGTTTTAAAGGTAGGATCTTCCTCTGCAAGCTTAACCAGAGCAACGCCCATCTTCTCCTGACCAGCTTTTGTCTTGGGTTCAATGGCTACTCTGATAACAGGCTCTGGGAATTCCATGGATTCCAGGATGATAGGATGCTTTTCATCGCAAAGAGTATCCCCTGTAGTGGTGTTTTTCAAGCCAACTGCTGCTGCTATATCACCAGAATACACTTCTTGGATATCTTCTCTGTGGTTGGCATGCATTTGCAGAATGCGTCCAAATCGTTCCTTTTGCCCTTTGGTAGAGTTAATAACCGTGGCTCCAGCTGCAATATGACCGGAATAGACACGGAAGAAAGACAGACGGCCAACAAATGGATCTGTCATAATCTTAAAGGCCAGAGCCGAAAACGGTGCATTATCATCCGAAGGACGGCTACTTTCTTCTCCTGTTTCCGGATCAATACCGGCAATATCCTTTACATCTGTGGGAGCCGGCATATAATCCACAATAGCATCCAGTAGCTTCTGAACACCCTTGTTGCGGTAAGATGTGCCGCAGGTAACAGGAACCATCTTTGTCGCAATGGTTGCGGAACGGATGGCTTTCCGGATTGCATCAACAGAGATTTCTTCCCCTTCCAGGTACTTCTCCATGATTTCATCATCAAAATCCGAAACTGCTTCCAACAATTTGGTACGATATTCAGCGGCAATTTCCTTCATATCTTCTGGAATTTCTTCAACGCGCATATCCTTACCCAAATCATCGTAATACACGTCTGCGTTCATTTCCACCAGGTCAATGATCCCTTTAAAAGTATCCTCATTCCCGATGGGCAGCTGGATGGGAACCGCATTACATTTCAGCCGTTCTTCAATCATACGTAAGACATTATAGAAATCTGCCCCCATAATGTCCATCTTGTTAACATAGATCATACGAGGAACACCGTAATGATCTGCCTGACGCCAAACGGTTTCGGACTGTGGCTCTACACCGCCCTTGGCGCACATGACGGTTACAGAACCGTCCAACACCCGCAAGGATCGCTCCACTTCTACCGTGAAGTCCACATGGCCCGGTGTATCAATGATATTGATACGGTGATCCTTCCAAAAACAGGTGGTTGCCGCGGACGTAATGGTAATACCACGTTCTTGTTCTTGTGCCATCCAGTCCATGGTGGCAGTTCCCTCATGGGTTTCGCCAATCTTATAGTTGACACCCGTATAGTAGAGGATACGTTCCGTTGTGGTGGTTTTGCCCGCGTCAATATGGGCCATAATTCCTATATTTCTAGTTTTATCTAAAGAAACTTGCCTTGGCATTCTAATTGCTCCTAATTCCTCTTCACGGCAGACATATCCCTATGTCTCCATGCCAAAATTCTTGCGGTGGTCTGAGCCGCGCCGCCGCGCCGTCAAACACGGCGCCGTTCTTTTTTGCTGTAACCGCTGTTTGAGACGATTACCAACGATAATGGGCAAACGCCTTATTGGCTTCTGCCATCTTGTGCGTATCTTCGCGTTTTTTCACAGCACTACCAGTATTGTTGGCGGCATCCATAATCTCACCAGCCAAACGTTCACGCATGGTCTTTTCACTGCGCGCACGTGCATAATTGGTCAGCCAACGCAGTCCGAGAGTCTGTCTTCTCTTGGGCCGTACTTCGATAGGCACCTGATAAGTAGCACCACCGACACGACGTGCTTTGACTTCCAACACCGGCATAATATTTTCTAATGCTGCGTTGAATGTTTCCAAAGGATCTTTTCCTGCTTTCTCCTGGATCAGCTCAAAAGCGCCGTAAACAACCTTCTGGGCAACACCCTTTTTGCCGTCTAACATAACACTGTTAACCAGTCTTGTCACCATAACAGAATGATAAAGCGGATCCGGCAGAACCTCTCTTTTGGGTACATTTCCTCTTCTGGGCACTTTGCTTCCCTCCTTCACAGTCTGATTTCATAGGTACTCGAAAGCGTGCCCGCTTCCGTTTTGCGCCCCTTTGACTTTATAACCGCGAATTCGCAATTTATAAAAACATCAGGGCTGCGACGATAATCGCCACACTGATTGGAATGATACTATTAAATCGTTTACATCTTACTTCTTGCCAGCCTTAGGACGCTTTGCACCATACTTGGAGCGCGCCTGCTGACGACCGCTCACACCTTGGGTATCCAAGCTGCCACGAATAATGTGGTACCGAACACCAGGCAGGTCTTTTACACGGCCACCGCGGATCATAACTACAGAGTGCTCCTGCAAATTATGACCAACACCAGGAATGTAAGCTGTGACTTCATAGCCATTGGTCAAACGCACACGGGCAATCTTCCGCAGAGCAGAGTTTGGCTTTTTCGGTGTAGATGTTCTCACCGCAGTGCAAACACCCCGCTTCTGGGGAGACGACAGATTGGTCTCGCGATTCTTAAGAGTATTGAGTCCCTTCTGCATCGCCGGAGAATTGGACTTATATGTCACTTTTTCTCTGCCTTTCCGTACCAATTGATTAAATGTAGGCATATTGTTCCTCCTTTCTTCATACAAATTCAATTTTATGTCAACTCCGCCCCATAGGGGGGAGAAAACATGCCTGGATTGCATTATGTTTCACAATATGGGAGAATTTTATACCAACTATGAAAAATTTGTTATTCTCATTTGAGTAATACAGCCACCGCCGCACCGACTAAAATGCCACAAGCTTCTCCCAAAACCTTCATGCTAGAAACAGTTTGCACAGGAATTTCTTTTTCCTCTGCCAGTGTCCTCAACGGCTCTACCAGCTTAGGATCAGCATCCTCCGCCACAAAAACACGGGCAGCATTCCCTTCTGCAATCGCACGACGAGACTGTTTGGCACCCACTACTTTTGGGCTCTTTTGCAATGCAGTCAGCATAAGCCTGCCTCCCTTGCTGCATCTGTTTCTTCCAGTTTTTTCAAAAACAGGCCCTTCATTTGAAAAACCTGCACAATTGGGTATTATATCATGCGTTCTTTTTTCCGTCAAGCCAAAAAAGCGCACGAAAATTTCTGCTTTTCTACGTTTTCTCTCTCTTTTTCTTATGAAAACTGCAACCTTATTATCTTCTTATTTACAAAGGGTCAGCAACATTGACCCTATCCAGTTGCTGACCCTTCTTTTCTATATTCTCTTGCGAAAGGCTATATCATCATTTCCGCTGATGGTGAGAGTACTTCCTCCTCTTCTTTATGCAGCACCTCATCGAAATCCCGGTACATTTGCATTCCGGATCCTGCCGGAATCAATTTACCAATGATAACATTCTCTTTCAAGCCTTGCAAATGGTCCACTTTACCCTTAATCGCCGCTTCTGTCAATACCTTTGTTGTTTCTTGGAAAGAAGCAGCAGACAGGAATGAATCCGTTGCTAAAGATGCTTTGGTAATTCCCATCAGGAGTTGTGAACCAACTGCTTCTCGCAGTCCTGTTTCACCAGCCTCAATTCGTGCTCGGATGACTTGGTTGGCATCAATTAATTCAAAGCGATCCACCATAGAGCCAGACAGTAAATCTGTATCGCCAGCATCTTCCACTCTCACTTTGCGGAGCATTTGCCGTACAATTACTTCAATGTGTTTGTCGTTGATATCAACACCTTGCTGCCGGTATACTCGCAACACTTCTTGAATAAGGTAGTTATGAACGGCTGAAATGCCGCGAATTCGCAATACTTCATGGGGTGACAATGCGCCCTCCGTCAGCTCTTGGCCTTTCTCTACAAAATCACCGTCCTGGACGCGGATTCCCGCACTATAGGGAATGGCATAACTCTTCACCTCGCCGTCATCCGGGTTCGTAATAGTGACATTACACAGAGAATTGCGTTTTGCCTCTTCCAGATGAACTCGACCTGAAATTTCCGCCATCTGTGCCATTTTCTTTGGTTTTCTAGCTTCAAACAATTCTTCAACACGAGGCAGACCTTGTGTAATGTCGTCACCTGCAACGCCACCTGTATGGAACGTACGCATGGTAAGCTGGGTACCAGGTTCACCAATGGACTGGGCCGCAATAATACCAACAGCTTCGCCGGAACCAACCGGCTCACCTATAGCAAGGTTCATGCCATAGCATTTTGAGCAGACACCGGAGCGAGCCTGACAACAGAGAACACTTCGGATCTTGACTTCTTTGATGCCGGCATCTTCAATGCGCTTGGCATCGTTATCGTCCAGCATCTTATCCTTGGATACTAGAAGATTGCCGTTGGCATCATACAAATCTTCCACCAAATAGCGTCCACGGAGACGATCTTTGAATTCTTCAATGACTTGACCATGCTCAGATAGTTCAGAAACCGTAATCCCTTCCGTCGTTCCACAATCGTCCTCGCGAATAATGACATCTTGTGAAACATCAACCAAACGTCGTGTAAGGTAACCTGAGTCGGCTGTTCGAAGAGCGGTGTCGGCCAGCCCTTTTCGGGCACCTCTTGATGAAATGAAATATTCCAGAACAGACAGGCCTTCGCGGAAATTAGCTTTGATTGGAATTTCAATGGTCTTACCTGCCGTATTGGCCATCAAGCCACGCATACCAGCCAATTGGCGGATCTGTTTCATGGAACCACGAGCGCCGGAATCTGCCATCATGAAGATTGGGTTATAGCGATCCAAATTAGCTTGCAGTGCTTCTGTTACTTTTTCTGTTGTGTCTTCCCATTCAGCAACGACCAAGCGATACCGCTCATCATTGGTGATAAAACCGGTACGGTACTGCTGCTCAATTTGAATGATTTTTTGTTCACTTTCATGGATCAGTTTCTGCTTCGCCTCTGGCACTGCCATATCGGAGATTGAAATGGTCAGCGCACCTTGGGTAGAAAATTTAAATCCCAGTGCTTTGATTCGGTCTAGTACCCCAGCAGAAACGGCGAATCCATGTTTGGCAATGCACTTTTCAATGATTTTTCCAAGCTGTTTCTTACCTGTTGTAAAGTTCACTTCCAGTTCAAACAAATTGTCCGGATTAGACCGATCCACAAATCCCAAATCTTGTGGAATCACTTCATTAAATATAATTCGCCCCACCGTCGTGCTGACGCGACGTTGCTGTTTCTGTCCATCAATCTCCTTTTCGATACGAACAGAAATCGGGGAATGAATTCCTACAACTCCTTCGTTGTAAGCCAGAAGCGCTTCCGTTGTCGAGGCAAAGATATGTCCTGTTCCAGCTTCTTCTCTTTCAAAAGTAAGGTAATACGCACCCAGAACCATGTCCTGAGTAGGTACTGTTACAGGCTGACCGTCTTGAGGACGCAGTAAGTTGTTGGCAGAGAGCATCAAAAGCCGCGCTTCTGCCTGTGCTTCCGCGGAAAGAGGAACGTGAACCGCCATCTGGTCTCCATCAAAGTCAGCGTTGTAGGCTGTACAAACCAATGGATGGAGTTTCAAGGCACGGCCTTCTACCAACACCGGTTCAAATGCCTGAATGCCAAGTCTGTGTAACGTAGGTGCACGGTTCAAGAGGACCGGATGTTCGCAGATAATCGTCTCCAGTGCATCCCATACTTCTGTACGACCTCGATCCACCATTTTCTTGGCACTTTTAATATTATTGGCCAATCCATCTTCCACCAGCTTCTTCATCACAAAGGGACGGAACAGTTCCAATGCCATCTCCTTTGGCAGACCGCATTGGTAGATCTTTAGTTCCGGACCAACCACGATAACACTACGACCAGAGTAGTCAACCCGCTTACCCAAAAGGTTCTGACGGAAACGACCCTGTTTTCCTTTTAACATATCGGACAGAGATTTCAATGCCCGATTGTTAGCACCTGTCACAGCACGGCCGCGTCGGCCATTGTCGATCAAAGCGTCTACCGCTTCCTGTAACATCCGTTTTTCATTGCGTACAATGATGTCTGGTGCATTCAGTTGAATCAAGCGTTTCAAACGATTGTTTCTGTTAATCACCCGGCGGTATAAATCATTCAGGTCAGAAGTGGCAAACCGCCCACCGTCCAATTGTACCATGGGGCGCAGTTCAGGAGGAATGACTGGCAGAACATCAATAATCATCCACTCCGGCCGGTTGCCAGAGAGCCGGAACGCTTCCACCACTTCCAAACGCTTTACAATCCTAGCTTTCTTCTGGCCGGAAGCATCTTTTAATTCTGCCCGCAGGGAAGCTGAAAGTTCTTCCAAATTGATATCTGCCAACAATTTTTTAATCGCTTCGGCACCCATACCGGCACTAAAGTCATCCTCATATTTTTCCCGCATATCCCGGTATTCTTTTTCGCTGAGAATCTGGTTTTTAGCCAACGGAGAAAGCCCCGGATCCGTTACGATATAAGCTGCAAAATATAAAACCTTTTCCAAGATGCGGGGAGAAATATCCAGCAAAAGGCCCATCCGTGATGGAATTCCTTTGAAATACCAAATATGAGATACCGGTGCCGCCAATTCAATATGGCCCATCCGTTCTCTTCTTACTTTGGCTCGTGTCACTTCCACGCCGCATCGATCACAGATTTTTCCTTTGTATCGAATTTTTTTGTACTTTCCGCAATGGCATTCCCAGTCTTTGGTCGGCCCAAAAATTCGTTCGCAAAACAGGCCGTCCCGTTCGGGCTTCAATGTTCTATAGTTAATGGTTTCCGGCTTCTTCACTTCACCGTAGGACCACTCCCGAATCATCTCCGGAGAGGCAATCCCAATTTTAATGGATTCAAAAGCTGTATAGCTCATTTGCACTTCTCCTCACTTTACTCAAACAACCCGTCTTCCGACTCACTCTCGTCGAAGGACTCTTCCATATCTTCACTTTCCGCTTCTGCTGCATGATTTGCCGGAGTTAGGCCATCTTCCCCCAGTTCTTCAATGCCAAATCCACCGGCAGCCATTTCATCGTCTTCTGCCACATAAACATCATCATCCATGTGCCCCGGCTGGAAAGTATCCATATCTTCGTCTTCCTTCAGCTCAATTTCTTCGCCATTGGCATCCAGTACGCGTATGTCAAGGCACAAAGACTGAAGCTCTTTTACCAGCACCTTAAAGGATTCTGGTACACCTGGCTGAGGTACATTATGACCTTTTACAATGGCTTCATAGGTGCGCACACGACCAGTAACGTCGTCCGACTTGACTGTTAAAATTTCCTGCAAGGTATAGGCTGCACCATAGGCTTCCAGTGCCCAAACTTCCATTTCACCAAACCGCTGACCGCCAAACTGGGCTTTCCCGCCCAAAGGCTGCTGAGTAACCAGGCTGTATGGTCCTGTTGAACGGGCATGGATTTTATCATCCACCAAGTGGTGCAACTTCAGAAAGTAAACATAGCCAACCGTTACAGGGTTATCAAACTGATTGCCGGTTCGGCCATCGTACAAGATGCTTTTCCCATCAGGAGACAAACCGGCCAATCGCAATGTGTCCATAATATCGTCTTCATTTGCCCCGTCAAAAATCGGCGTTGCCACTTTCCACCCCAATGCTTTGGCAGCATAACCCAAGTGAACTTCCAGCACCTGACCAATATTCATACGGGAAGGCACGCCCAGAGGATTCAAAACAATATCCAACGGCGTTCCATCTGGCAAAAACGGCATATCTTCCTGAGGTAAAATGCGGGAAACAACACCCTTGTTCCCGTGGCGACCTGCCATTTTATCGCCCACTGAGATTTTTCTCTTTTGTGCAATATAGCACCGCACCACAGTATTTACTCCCGGCGGGAGTTCATCTCCATTTTCTCTAGTAAAGACTTTGACATCTACAATAATACCAGATTCGCCATGAGGTACTTTCAGAGAAGTATCTCTCACTTCCCTGGCTTTCTCTCCGAAGATGGCTCGGAGCAACCGCTCTTCAGCGGTCAGATCCGTTTCTCCTTTGGGTGTTACTTTCCCTACCAAGATATCACCGGAACGCACTTCTGCACCAACGCGGATAATGCCTCTGTCATCCAAATCTTTTAAGGCATCTTCACCCACATTGGGAATGTCTCTTGTAATTTCTTCTGGACCAAGTTTTGTGTCGCGGGCATCAATTTCATATTCCTCAATATGGATCGAGGTGAACACATCGTCCCGGACAAGGCGTTCATTGAGCAAAATAGCATCTTCGTAGTTGTAGCCTTCCCATGTCATAAATCCAATCAAGACATTGCGGCCCAAAGCGATTTCACCTTCACTGGTAGAAGGTCCATCTGCCAATACATCGCCTTTTTGTACATGATCGCCCATACTGACAATAGGTCGCTGATTGATGCAAGTACCGCCATTGGAACGCATAAATTTGGTAAGTGGATAGATTGTCTCGCCCTTCTGGTTGTATCGGACAACAACTTGATCTGCACTGACGCTCTCTACTTCACCCTCGTCTTCTGCAACCACAGCAACCTCGGAATCGATACAGATTTTGTGTTCCATTCCTGTAGCTACAATTGGTGCTTCCGGCACCAAAAGCGGAACAGCCTGCCGCTGCATGTTAGCACCCATCAGTGCCCGGTTGGCGTCGTCGTTTTCCAAAAACGGAATCATTGCCGTTGCAATTGAAACCATCATTCTCGGGGAAACATCAATCAAATCTACCCGTTCCCGCTCTACCTCAATGATTTCATCTCTATGTCGGCAGGTGATACGCGGGTTTAATAGACAGCCATTTTCATCCACCGGCTCACTGGCCTGGGCAACGATATATTCATCTTCCACATCGGCTGTCATATAGGTGATTTTATCTGTCAGACGTCCTGTTTCTTTATCAATCCAGCGATAAGGTGCTTCGATAAATCCATAATCATTGATCCTAGCAAAACTGGCAAGGTAAGAGATCAAGCCGATGTTGGGTCCTTCTGGTGTTTCAATAGGACACATCCTGCCATAGTGGCTGTAATGAACATCTCGAACATCAAAACTTGCTCGTTCCCTGGACAGTCCTCCAGGTCCCAATGCGGACATTCTTCTCTTATGCGTCAATTCTGCCAGTGGGTTGGTTTGATCCATAAACTGGGACAGTGGCGACGATCCAAAAAACTCTTTGATTGCCGCTGTAACAGGTCGAATATTGATCAGAGATTGGGGTGTTACGATATCTAAGTCTTGAATGGTCATACGTTCCCGAATCACCCGTTCCATCCGGGAAAATCCAATACGGAACTGATTTTGCAGTAATTCACCCACAGAACGCAGGCGGCGATTGCCCAAATGGTCAATATCGTCGCTGGTCCCAACCCCTGCTGCCAAGCAGTTTAGATAGTTGA
The DNA here is from genome assembly GCA_963929765.1 of Clostridia bacterium. Taxonomy (GTDB): domain Bacteria; phylum Bacillota; class Clostridia; order Oscillospirales; family Oscillospiraceae; genus RGIG529. Next base: position 13,303 of record CAWVKD010000077.1, read on the forward strand.
TAGAAGCCAAGATATCATCAGGAATAATGTGTTTGGGAATCAGCTCATCTATTTTCTGGGTCACCGCTTCTTTCAAAGCTTCTCCTTCAAATTGATCCAACAGTTCCCGCAAAACAGAAAATCGCACCTTTTCTGTAATTCCACAGCTCTTTGGGTCAAAATCAACAAAGTGACTGATATCCACCATGTCGTTGGAGAAAACCTTTACTAGTTTCCCATCCACTGCTATCACTGCTTCATTGACGCCTTTTTCTTCTAAAAATTGCGCCCGTTCCCTTGTGAGATGTTCTCCTGCTTCTGCTAGAATTTCCCCTGTGAGAGGGTCAGCCACTGGAAATACCAATTCCTGTCCCACCAGTCGCTGCCGGATCGCCAATTTTTTGTTGAACTTATAGCGGCCTACAGCGGAAAGATCATACCGACGAGGATCAAAAAATAAGTTGTTCATCAACGTCTGTGCAGAATCCAATGTGGGAGGCTCACCAGGCCGCAATTTCCGATAAATTTCCAGCATGGCTTCTTCATATGTCTTGCAAATATCTTTTTCCAGGGTTGCAACAATTCTAGGGTCTTCTCCGAACAGCTCTAAAATCTGTGCGTCTGATGTAATGCCTATCGCCCTGATTAAGCAAGTAATAGGAATTTTCCTATTTTTATCAATACGAACGTAGAAAATATCGCTGAGATCTGTCTCATACTCCAGCCAAGCGCCTCGATAGGGAATCACCGTTGCACTATAGATCATATTGTCAACTTTATCCGCTTTTTGATCATAATAAATACCAGGAGAGCGGACAATTTGGGAAACAATAACTCGTTCTGCACCGTTGATAATAAATGTACCGGACTTGGTCATGAGTGGGAAATCTCCCATAAAGATCTCTTGCTCTTTGATTTCCTCTGTTTCCTTGTTGCGCAAACGCACCCGGACTTTAATAGGAGCTGCATACGTTGCATCTCTTGCTTTGCACTCCTCTACACTGTACTTAGGGTGCTCATCAATGGTGTAGTCGATAAATGTCATTTCCAGATTCCCGGCATAATCCGTGATCGCCGCCACATCTCGGAAAACCTCCCGCAGGCCGGTTTGCAAAAACCACTGATAAGAGTCTTTCTGTACCTCCAGCAAATTCGGAATTTCCACAACATCTTCATGTCTGGAATAGCTTTTCCGAACTGTTCTGCCATAACGGACATCTTTGACCATTGTAAACCTCACACTCCGCTTTCCGGCGCCAGCTTTCCTAAGCGCCTTTCGTCAATTTCAATAAAAAAGAGGAATCTGATAAAAAGAAACACACGGTCTAGTTGTTTATTTCTTTTTCGTTCCTCTTGCACTTTTTCGCGTCTATGATATACTGTACCAAACTAGGTGGAAAGCGCCATTTCAGGCATTGTTTGCATAGCAGTGCTTTATCATATCAGATTTTATCAAAAAAGTCAAGGAAATTTTTAGGGGGTTGTCCGTTAGAGTATGGACAGCCCCCTTTTATACTTGATATTTTTGAAATTATTCCTTTCTTCTTCACTTTTCCCTTTTTCTCGGAACACTTTTCTGTTATGATGATAAAAATAGAATTTCCATTGACGAAGGAGGTAACTTTATGACATCAGAACTTTCTCCCACGGAACGTTCCAATGGCAACATAATCGTCCCTCTGGCAGGAATTGGAACCGTTGTTGTGCTTTTCGCATGCGGCTTTCGTCTTTTGTTGTTGCAGCAAATGGCACAGGCAAGGCTTTCTGCTTCTATCTCCATGCTTACCCTGTTTGCCGCATTGTTTTGCCTTGGTATGGGTCTTTTGATTAGAAAAGGGAACATTCGCAATACCAAAAGCATCGCCATCTGCGCTTTGCTTCTGGGATTGGCACTTTTTTTACGCATCTGCTGTTTGGATTATGCTTCTGGTGATTATAATACGTTTCTTGTAAAATGGGCTGCTTTTTTCCGAGAAAACGGCGGGTTCGCTGCATTGAGCGAACCCATTGGTGATTATAATGTACCTTACTTATATTTCCTAGCCGCCATCTCTTATACTGGTTTACCTGACTTATATATGATCAAATTCTTCTCTATTGTATTCGAGTTACTTTCTGCTTGGGGTGTCTTTCTTCTGACTCAGCACCTTGTCACAGCCAAGCAAGAACCTGGCGCTGGATATTTTCTCCCTGGGTTTATTTCCCATGCACCTTTGATTGCATTTTTTATTACCCTCTTTTTGCCTACTGCCTTTTTCAATGGTGCAGTTTGGGGGCAATGCGACAGTATTTATGCAGCTTTTGTCCTTTTCTCAATTTATGCCGCGCTACAACGCAAAGGCGGACAAGCTGTTATACTCATTGCCATTGCTTTTTCCTTCAAATTACAGGCCGTTTTTGTACTTCCCCTGTTCCTTATCTTTTTGTTTACAAGACATGTAAAATGGTATCAGCTTTTCCTGTTCCCCCTCGTATATTGCATCATTTGCTTACCTGCTATTCTTCTGGGGCGTCCTTTCCTGGATGTATTTACCATTTACTTGCATCAAACCAGCTCTTACCCCGCTTTGACTCTCAATGCGCCGTCATTGGCTACCTTTATCCCAGCAACCGCTGACACAACCATGTGGAGTAAAATCTGTATTGCAGCGGCCTTCCTTTTTGTTTTGGCTCTGGTTGTCATCTCCATAATACGTAGAACTACCTTGGGTAGCCGCAGCCTATTCGTTCTTGGCCTTCTCTTTGCCATTGGCGTACCTCTTTTGCTTCCCCATATGCACGAACGGTATTTTTACTTGGCCGAAGTGATGTCTATCGTCTGGGCATGCGCTAGAATAGACCGCATTTTCCTGCCAGCTTTGATTCAAGTGGCCTCTCTCAGCGGCTATCACGCTTATTTAGCCGCCCGATATATTTATCCGATGAAATACGGTGCTGTCTTATTTTGTTTATCAATACCCATTCTCCTTTATGATCTGTTCCAATTATCGTCTCCCCGGTATGCCGCTCCAGCAACAGGAAAGGAGGAGGAATCCATTCCTGTCTCCTCCCCCCATTCCGGAAGCCTCGCGTCACCTCATAATCCAGACGAGGCCGGTATTGATTTATCTATAATTGCTGAATTGGCAGATGCTCCTCCGGAACTGGAACAGGATGTGGAAGATCTGTCTTCTGACTTGCCATCAGCACTTCAGATGTCTTCTGACTCATCAGATCGCCATTTTCAAGAATAACTTCAATATGGTGTATGCCTTCCTGCGAAAGTGGGAAGGCATTTTCTTTTGTCTCTTTGCCATCTTTTCGAATGCAAAACTCCGTTCCTCGGCTCACATCAATCTTCCAAACACCTTTCTCAGTTGTCCAGCAAGCTTGAAACCCCTTCCACGTCTCTGGGATGCGAGGGTGTATGGTTAAATACCCTTCTTTGACTCGGATCCCAAGAAGTTCCTCCAGAGCCACTCGATGATACCATCCTGCCGCTCCCGTATACCAAGTCCATCCCCCTCGTCCCATATGAGCAGGATTGGTATACACATCCGCAGCAATCACATAAGGTTCCGCCAAATACGATTCCATAGGATGGTGCTGAGGAAGCAGCGCCAATAAAATATCAGTTCCTTCTTGTATCATCCCTTTTCTGAGACAGCCCATTGCAAGCCAAATCGCACCATGGGTATACTGTCCTCCGTTTTCCCGCACTCCTGCAGGATATCCTGCAATATATCCGGGATTTGGCCTCTTTTTAAGAAAAGGAGGTGTAAATAATTGGACTACCTGATGGGAGCGATCAAACAAATAATCCACTGCGCTTTGAAGTCCAAGACGTACCTTCTCCTGATCTGCAAAGGAAGGAAATACTCCAAAACTCTGAGCAATAGAATCAATTTGACAAGCATCATTTTTATGGCTTCCCAGTGTCGTTCCATCATCATAATAGCCGCGGAGAAACCATTTACCATCCCAGGCTTCATTGGCTGCTTCCGCCAACCATTTTGCTCGCTCTCGCAACATTTCTGCCTCTATCACTTCTCCCTCCTTTTCCACCAGATCAGCCCATTGCTCTGATACATGAGCCAAAAACCAAGTCAGCCAAACACTCTCTCCTTTGCCTCCTGCGCCAACTCGATTCATTCCGTCATTCCAGTCGCCGCCGCCAAAAAGCGCCAACCCGTGGACACCCACACCGCGAGAAAAAGCTTTTTTTAAAGCGCGCATACCATGTTCCAACACTGTGCTTACTTGTTCCGACACGCGAGGTGTCTCGTATCGTTCCACTTCTCCATCTCGCAAACTAGGTGAAAATAAATAAGGAACTTTTTGAAACAGTACAGACCGGTCTCCCGTCTGCTCCACATAGCGGAAGATGGTATAAGGTAGCCACAACAAATCATCTGTATAACGCGTCCGCACACCTTTGTCTGCGCCCCCTCCGGCATCTTCTGGATGCCACCAATGCTGGACATCTCCTTCTTCAAATTGATGGGCACAAGCCAACAAGATCTGCTGCTTCGCCAAATAGGGCGCTGTGGCGGTCAATGCACACACATCCTGAAGCTGGTCTCGAAATCCATAGGCCCCCCCATTTTGATAGAGGGAACTGCGTCCCCAAAGGCGGCATGCAATGGTTTGATACTGAGCCCATCCATTGAGATATCCATCTAGATGAGGGTCTGGTGTTCGAACAGTGCAGCATCCCACTTTCCGTCTCCAAAAGGCTTTCGTTTCTTCCAGAGCGTATTCTGCTTTTCTAGGGTCCGTTAGCGTTAAAATAGCTCGTTTTTCCTGTTCATTGGTAGGACAACCCAAAACCAGTGCCAAAGTCCCTTTCAATGCCAGAGAAACGCCAAAGCAAGGCACCAGTCCATCTCCGGTCTTTTCGTCCAAAATACCTGCACACATACTTCGTTCATCGCAAGTAAAGCCGGCAAAGCCATTGGTAGCTGCTAAAAACAGGGTCTGAAGAGAGAAGGCCGTATGATACGGATTTTTTGCCATAAGAATCCCACTGGACATTTTTGTTACCACATACCGCTCTGCCTCTGCGCTGGCACCCATGCGCAACTTGGCTTTGTATTGCAAAATCCCCTCTCCCTCTATCAGGAAAATGCGGGCTGGTAAATTAGAAGGTATAAACCCTGTCACTTTAATGTGTCCTGTTTCCCATTCTTTTTCCCAGGAGGCAAATCCAAAACCATAAGTGACTTTACAGGATCTCCCGTCTCCATTGGCAAAGAGAGAAATGCGCTCTTCCCCCTGTAACACCCACAGAGACTCCGGACCATCAATGGCCAATGGATCGTTGTTCCATGGAAGCAGTTGATTTTCCCGGGCATTTTTGCGCCAAAGATTTCCCGTTCCTGCATCTGTTGCGATCCAGCCAAAAGTCTCGTTTGCCACAATATGACTCCAAGCCAAAGGAGGTAGATAATCCTTTGTTTCAAAGATTACAGAATGGTCTTCTAAATAGTTCCATGAAATTGGCTTTCTTGCTATACTTGTCTGCCTTTGCTCCATAGGCGGTGGAAGGAATTCCGTTTCTCCTTTTTCTTGTTCCTCATTGGGAACCACAACGGTAGACAAAGCTAAAATCACTACCTGCTCTTCTTTCGGCAGATTGAACAGGTGCACGCCACCAGAACAGCCAATCAGAGATTCACAGCCTGCCTCTTTGATGCCATCCAAAAGCGCCTCCTGAAGAGGTCTCCGGTAGCTTCCTCCATCAGACAACAGGAAAATGAGGTCACAAAACATGCCATTCATGGTAATCAACCGGTACTGACGGAAAAGAGAAAGTCCTTTTTCCACTTGAGATTCATCGGAAATCTCCATGGTAACAATAGGCAAGTCTCCAGAAATCCCATACGGCCAAAGAGCGTGCTGGCCAGAAGCTCTCATTCCCTTGGGCCGTTTTCCAGGTGGGAAGATCAACGATCCCAACCATTGGATCGCTTCCGTCGCCTCCTTTTGGGACATACCCAACAGATGCATGGCGCCAACAAACCGATTGCTGCAACCTTCTGTTGTCAACTTTAATATTTGTTCTCCTGTATGAATCGTTTCCTGTCGATCTTCCCCAGTTGCAATCGAAAACCGTATCACTCTCGTCTCCCCCTCTTGCATGGAAAGCGGCAAGCGGGCCAAAACGCAAGGGTCCAAAACCTCTCCTTCTGTTTCCCGAGAGGGTTGGTTCAATTTGTCAGAAAGTTGATCAACACCTCCACGCCCAAGAATAGCAACGCGATTGGTATCAAATGTCACACCAGGTTCCTGGCACAAGAAAGACAAGAACCGCTCTGGCTCCAAATCCCGTGCCTTTCTCATTACCAATACGCCATCACTTTCTCTTTGAGTAGAAAGGAATAACTTAGAAAACGCTGGATGGGCTTCGTAATCTGCTCTTCTAGCAAGCACAGGCTCGAAATAACAGACCAGTTCCCACTCTGATGGCACTGCACTTTTGACAGTTACTTCTCGCAGCTCACCAGTACCGTTTTTCGGTACACAGATCCGTAATTTGGTGCACACATCTCCCCGATCCATGGTATACTGGGCGCACATTCCATCAAATTGATATTCATATTTAATATGGGCAAAGTCCGGAGCCGGTGTTAGAGAGATCATCTGATCTCCTCGACGCAAAAACATGGAGATACCCATATCTCTCCCCACAGGGTCTTTGGAAAATCGCGTCACATCCATCGTGCCACATCGGGACCAATTACAGCCGCTTTCTGTTACAAAAACAGTATAGTCTCCATTGGAGATCAATGCACAGAGAGGATTCCATACGTCCAGAGTGTTCCCTTCTGATTTCCAATTGGCACCACCGAAAGAGCGAATGCGTTCAGGTACATCTCGAACAGGGTTTTTCATTACCCGCACCCCTACTGGCACCTTCTCCTGTAACAATTCTCTATAAGCGGCCATAGAGCGATTTCTCATGAGGCGGTTCTGAAAAATATTCCCTTTCAATGCATTGGCAATGGATAAAAGACTCATCCCCAAATGGTGCACCATGTATGTGCGCACCACTTCAAATCCGCCAGGATTAACTTGACGAATTCCCGTATAGTCCACTGCCTCATAGAAGCCATATTTCCCTTCCAATCCCAATTTTCGCATTCTTCGCAAATTGGCAGTAGCACTTTCCGGTGCCACAAGCAGAGCCAGAAAAGAAGCATATGGTGCAATGACCAGTTCCTTATTCATGTTGCGCTTTAACGCCAAACGTTGCACACCGTGGGCTTTGTATTGGTAATTGAGGGCCCCATCGAAAGCATAGAAAGCGCTTTCCGAGATACCCCAAGGGATGCCTTTATTTGCAACTCGCTTCTTCTGTGCATATACGCAAAAGCCTGCGCTTTCATACAACAGGGAATTGGGATAACAAGGCAAAAGCAAATGGGGCATCAGATATTCAAACATGGTTCCCGTCCAAGAGACAATGCCGCTATATTCTCCTACAGACACCATGGCTCGGCTAAGTCTACGCCAGTGCCGTGCTTCCACCTGTCCCAGGGCGATGGCCAGATAGCTAGTTTGTCGAGCTTCACTGGCCATAAGATCATAAAATCCCTCTGTCAACTGTCCCGCTTCCACATCATATCCAATGGAAAACAACCTTCGATCTTTTTCATACAACGGTTTAAAATCCATTGCATATGCCAGTGCCTCTGCTCGCTTGGCAAGAGAACTTGTCTCCTCCCCCAGTTCTTTGAGCCCCTCTGAGAGGGCGAGGAGGCATCCACATAAATTTCCGCTGTCTACCGTAGAGATATATCGGGGTCGCAAAGGATCCAGAGTCTCGGTTTGGTACCAATTATATAAGTGACCTTTCCATTTCTCTAAGTGCTCTACAGTGGATATCGTCTCTTCGAGAAGAAAAAGCACTTTTTCCTTTGGCGCCAAATCCAGATCCAATGCCGCCATGCAACAGAGTAAGGAAAGCCCGATGTTGGTGGGCGATGTGCGATGGGCTACCCCTACCGCAGGCTGCTCCTGTACATTGTCGGGAGGAAGAAAATGATCCTCTGAGCGAAGATGTTCTGCAAAATAACGCCACATCAAAGTTGCCTCGTGGAGCAAAAAGGCTCTGTCCGCTTGGCCCAATTCGTGCTTTTCATGAATTACTTGACTCATAGCCCATGCAAAAACAGGAGAAAGCATCCAGACGAGACCTACAGCAGAACCTGCTGGATAGGCGGAAAAGAGAAAGGCAATGCCACCTAGCAAAACTCCAGGGAACATTTTGCGATAGACGGCACCCAAACCGTTTCCTGCCCTTTTTTCCGCATCAGCTGCTGTTACCCATTCCAAAAGATTGCGTTTGGAAATGAGCATTCGGTACCAAGCTGTTCCAATAGCAGATAGGGAAATATACGCTTGATAGGGCAAGAACAAAAGCTGAACCAGTGTTTGCAAGACCACTCCACCAAACCCAGTGATAATGGTAGAGTGATATCTCTGACGCATGCCTGCGCTGCGTCGGAACGCAAGATCTGCTCCTGATAATAGCAATTGCGACATGGCTGATAAAATAGCGGCTCCTGCCGCCGCCGATAATACACGCTGGGAGAAAATCATCCCAAGAAGCAGAGCCAAAAAGGTAACAATCGGTGTAATACTGCGCCGGAGATTGTCCCAAATTTCCCATTTGCTGATAGAGGACAAAGGATTTTTTTCTGTACCGTCCAAGGTCTTGACCCGATTGCACAACCAACGGGAAATTTGCCAGTCACCCCGAATCCACCGATGCAACCGAGAAAAATAGGAGGTTACTTTATAAGGATAACCATCTGTCAGCTCCACATCCCCGATCAAACCCGCATGGAGATATGCCCCCTCTAGTAAATCATGAGACAAAATCCGATTAGCTGGGAAGCGGCCATTGAGACATTGAAAAAAGGCCTCTACATCCAAAATGCCTTTTCCTGTGTAAATACCGCGGTCAAATAGGTCGTGATACACATCGCTGGTAGTGCTTCCATAGGGATCCACGCCTCCCTGTCCTGCAAAAATCCTGGAAAAGTGAGAGCGATTTGCCGCTTCCAGCTCTACAGAAATCCGTGGTTGCAATACACCATACCCTTCTGTCACTACTTTTCTTCTGGGATCTACTTTCGCCTTGTTCAGCGGATGAAGCATGGCTCCAATCAATTCCCGGGCTGCTCCCACATTTAATCTGGTATCCTCATCCAGAGCAATGATATACCGGGTTCCTCCAAGGAATTTCTGATCTCCGGCGTACAGTTTCAGCTCGCTTTTACGCCCTTTTAAAAGCCGTATGAGTTCTCCAATCGCACCTCGTTTTCGTTCTTTTCCCATATAACGCTCTTCCGCAGGATGGAAAACCGGCGGTCGGAAAAAGAGATAAAATCCCCCTCCGTATCGCTCATTGAGTAAATCTATTTCACTCTTCGCTTTGTGAACCCAACCTCTCTCCTTTTTTCCCATAGGAACAGGGCTGTCTGGTAAATCTGCCAAAATTCCAAATCGTAACTCTCCTCCCGCGTCACGGTTGGCCAGATGATACTCTTCCAATTTTTTGGCACAGTTTGCTCCACTGTCTTCTCCTGTAAGCAATGTGGAAATGACGCATAAGGTACGTCCTTCCCTGGGCACGCCATTTTTCAATGACAGTCGGAATACCGGACGTGGACGCACCAAATGTAAGACCAGAAAATCCACTCCGTTTTTCACAATTTCAAAAGCAGGTAGCAAAATGAGCAGAGCTGCAGCTACACTAGATAATGAAAAGCCTACAAGCAGCGTCAAAAACAATGTGATGACCAAGATACTCCCTACATAAAATACGCCACTCCGTTTTCGCACCGGCTTGCCCAACGGTTGTTCAAACAGAAATGTTCCCACATGTCCCTTTCCTTCCTGAGCAAGAGAAAGAACCTCTTGGGCAACTTCCTGTTCCTTTCGCTTTTCTTTTTGTGCCAAACGGCAAAGCGCCTGGCGATACCAAATACGAGAGCTTTCATCCATTTGCGGATAAATATGGGCTGGATCTTTTTGAAAGGTCTGCTCTACCAGACTAACCTGCTCCATGGCTTTGGAATAATCAGTTGTAGACAGCAGTCGCAGCCCTTTAAAAATGCGTTCCATTCCCTTTTCCAGTTTGCCAGCTACTTCCTCTTTCTCTTGCTGGCACTTCTGCTTTCTTTTTTCCCATAAAATACAGGCATGTTCCAATTCATCACACCAGTAATTCAATTGTTCCAGCATTCGCAATCGCACTACTTGCAAAAAAAGGGCCAGTTCTTTTTCGGATAGAGGAAGATTTTTTTGTACTTCTTCCAAGAAAATAATGAAATTTTCACTTGTAAGAGATACATCACTTTCCAACCAAGCGTCCGCCAAAGCACAAAGCAGCGGCATACGGCGCTTTTGACTATCTACAGTCTCTCGCAATTTTCCTGCTCGGCGCAAGCTATCGATTCCTGAAGTTCCTTCCTGCTGAACCAAATACCAGTTATCCAGCAGCCACTCAACTGCCGTTTGGAACTCCTTTCCTTCCCATTCTGTCAAACGCCATCGTACTTGTCTCACATTGCGCAACTGCCGCTTTCCATTCCGCACCAATGCGGCAACAGAACACCAGCCCAATACAGGAAGCGCACCTACTGCTTTCGCCTGCTGCATCAGCATCTCTTTTTCTTGTTCATGCGCTATCTGTTTTTCCATGTCATCATTCTCCTGTCCGGCACAGGGCCTTGTATTTCAACGTTATGTCGGCCGTTTTTATTATTCTGCTATTTTCTTTGCCGACCTGTATAGTTTATTCTAGTATTTTCCGATCCGGCAAAAATTATGAACAAACCATTTGAAACCGCTTTTTTCTACATCACTCCCTTGACAAACGCCGTTGTTTATAGTATCATACCAACGTTGTAAAGTTTAATCGCTTTACATAAAAGGAGGAAATCACTCTGTGAAAAGCCAAGCTTACCAGATGAGTCTGCTATTTGATTTTTTCGGCGATTTACTAACAGAACGCCAAAAAGAATTTTTTGACTTATATTATAATGAGGATCTTTCTCTTGGGGAAATTGCGGAAAACAGCGGAATTACCCGTCAGGGTGTACGAGATGTCATTGTACGGGCTGAAGGAATTTTGACAGAGTTTGAGAAGAAAACAAATATTGTCCAACGTTTTTTAGAATTTGAGCCTCATATCAACACCATTGAACAAGCGGCTCAAGAGATTTTAGAAATCAACCACCGTACCATAGGCAATCAACGGTTAGCAGAACTCTCAGAGACCATTTTACAGTCTGCTGCTGCACTCAAAGAATAGCTCTATGTTTGGAAAGGAGTTGACACACCTTGGCATTTGAAGGTTTGACACAAAAGCTCAGTGCAACATTTAAACGTTTGCGTGGAAAAGGACGTCTCAGCGAAGCTGACGTGAAAGAAGCCATGCGCGAGGTGCGTTTGGCTCTGTTGGAAGCAGATGTCAACTATAAAGTTGTAAAAGATTTTATCAAACGGGTCACGGAACAGGCGGTTGGAACCGATGTTCTGGAGAGTTTGACGCCCGCCCAAATGATTATCAAAATCGTCAATGCAGAACTCACCGCCTTGATGGGTGGACAAAATGCTAAACTGACCATCTCCTCTAAACCACCTACTGTGGTTATGCTGGTAGGTTTGCAAGGCGCCGGTAAAACCACCAACGGCGCCAAACTAGCTGGATTGATGAAAAAGCAGAATAACAAACGTCCTCTTTTGGTTGCCTGTGACGTTTACCGTCCTGCTGCTATTAAGCAATTGGAAATTGTAGGTAGTCAGTTGGATATCCCTGTTTTTCAAATGGGGCAGGGCGATCCTGTAGAAATTGCCAAAGCCTCCATTGAGCATGCAAAAAAACATGGCAATGACATGGTGTTTCTGGACACAGCAGGTCGGCTGCATATCGATGAAACATTGATGACAGAACTCAAACAGATTAAAGCTGCTGTTTCCCCCCAGGAAGTCCTTCTAGTGGTAGACGCTATGACAGGCCAAGATGCTGTTCAAGCGGCTTCAGCATTTGATGAAGCTTTGGGACTAGACGGTGTGGTGTTAACCAAATTGGATGGTGATGCCCGGGGTGGTGCTGCTCTTTCAGTAAAGGCCGTAACCGGCAAGCCGATTAAATTTGTAGGCACTGGAGAAAAATTAGATCAAATAGAACTGTTCCATCCCGATCGCATGGCATCCCGTATCCTTGGAATGGGTGATATGCTTTCTCTAATTGAGAAAGCGGAGCAAGCATATGACGAGAAAAAGGCACTGGAATTACAAGCAAAACTGAAGAAAAACAAGCTGACTCTGACAGATTTATACGAACAGCTCAATCAGCTTAAAAATATGGGCTCTCTTTCTGATATTGCCGGCATGTTACCCGGCATGGGTGGAAAAGCTCTTAAAGGTATTGGTGCTCCTGACGAAAAAATGCTTTCCCGGGTGGAGGCCATCATTTTATCTATGACAGTGCAAGAACGGGAAAATCCTTCTATTTTAAACAACAGCCGGAAAAAACGTATTGCCGCTGGAAGCGGTACTTCCGTGGTAGATATCAATCGGCTGCTGAAACAATTCGATATGATGCAAGCATTAACCAGACAATTTGCCGGAGGAAAATTACCTCGTGGCTTACGAGGCAAGCTAAAAGGTATGTCGGGTATGCCATTTTAAATTGTCTGTGAATTTCCATTCAATTATTGTGTATGTATGAAGCATATTTGCTTCTTGCAGATATATCACGTTTACTGTCGGAGGTGAAACGAATATGGTAAAAATCAGACTGCGGAGAATGGGTGCTAAAAAAGCTCCTTTCTACAGAATTGTAGTAGCTGATTCCCGCTATCCCAGAGATGGCCGTTTTATTGAAGAAATCGGCACCTATAATCCCTTAACAAATCCTGCGGAGCTGAAAGTAGACGCAGAGCGGGCACAAGCTTGGATCAAAACCGGAGCACAGCCCACCGAGACCGTAAAAGCTCTGTTGAAAAAAGCAGGCGCACTGTAAGGGAGGCATGCTCCATGAAAGAGCTTTTGACGTATATCGCCAAACATTTGGTAGACAATCCTGATGCTGTTTCTGTCAAAGAAACGGTTCAGGAGGATGGAACCATTTTGGAATTACATGTGGCGTCTGAAGACATGGGCAAAGTCATCGGTCGCCAGGGCAAAATTGCCCGAGAGATCCGTACCATTGTCCGTTCTTTGGCGCAACGATCCAATCAAAAGGTCTCTGTGGAAATTGTAGATTAAGCAAAAAAAGTCCACTGATTTGTTCAGTGGACTTCTTGCCATTTATTTATGATTTTCCAACTTTTTTTCATAGGAGAAGCATATGAAAAACAAAGCTTTTTTAGAAGCTGGCCGTATTGTGAATACCCATGGCGTACGGGGAGAAGTCAAAATTCAATCTTTTTGCGACAGCTTAGAATTTTTGCAACAATTTGACGTCTTTTATATTGATCAAGTCCCTGTACCTGTTCTGAGTTCTCGTATCCACAAAAACTGCCTTTTGGCCCGCCTAGAATCGGTAGACGATATTGATACTGCGGCACGCCTGCGTGGTAAATTGGTCTTTGTTGATCGCAGCAACATCACCCTGCCAGAAGGCCAGTACTTTATTGCCGATTTAGAGGGTTTGACAGTCTTAGACGCAACAACCAATACATCCATTGGAACACTGGTCGAAGTTTTATCTCTTCCTGCCGGTGATGTCTACTCAGTCAAAGGGGAACGGGAATATCTGATCCCCGCAAAGGGTGGGTTTGTGGAAGAGGTCAATTTGGACGCGGGATACCTCAAAGTGCATTTAATAGAAGGGTTGGCTGTGGATGAGAATTGACATTATGACTCTGTTTCCTGATGTTGTAGGCGATATGCTTTGCGAAAGTATCTTAGGCAGGGCACAGGAACGAGGTTACATTCGCATCGAATGCCATCAGATCAGAGACTATACCCTCAATAAGCAAAAGCAGGTAGATGACTATCCTTATGGCGGCGGTGCAGGCATGGTTATGCAGGCTGATCCTTTGTATCATTGTTGGAAGCATATCCAAGACAGCGCCCAGGAACATATCCACACCATTTATATGTCCCCTGCTGGTAAAGTATTTCGTCAAGCAGATGCCAAACGGTTACGAGAATATAACCGCTTGATCTTAGTCTGCGGCCATTATGAGGGCATAGACGAACGATTCATCCAGGAATGTGTCGACGAAGAACTCTCTCTAGGGGATTTTGTCCTCACCGGCGGCGAGATCCCAGCTATGGCAGTGGCAGACGCTGTTTGCCGCCTGGTCCCGGGTGTTTTGCGGTGTGAGGATTGTTTTACCGAAGAAAGCCACTGGTCTGGCCTTTTGGAGTATCCTCAATATTCTCGGCCAGAGGTTTGGCACAATCAATCTGTACCCAGCATTCTGCTTTCCGGCCACCA
>CAWVKD010000078.1:0-18805 GCA_963929765.1 Clostridia bacterium
CCGAACACGGAAGTTAAGCTCGTTTGCGCCCACGATACTTGGCTGGAGACGGCCCGGGAAAATAGGTAGTGCCAACATAAAAAGAGGACTGATTCAACTGAATCAGTCCTCTTTTTATTATTCTATTAAAAAGAAAGTAGCCGATGTAAACCAGTACTCTGTTTACATCGGCTAAGCCTTTTAATATGCAATGCCCCAGTACACCATTTTGGTAGCTGGTTTGCCACAACAAGGACAGACATCAGAGATCTGCTCTTGTTCAAAGGGAATACAACGAGAAGAGACTCCTACTTCTTCTTTCATTTTTAGTTCGCATTCCAAATCGCCACACCACATTGTTTTAATAAAGCCACCTCGGGTTCCAATGATTTCTTTGGCTTCTTCCAACGTGCGGGCGGTAAATGTATTATTTTCTAAATTGTCTTTTGCCCGTTGAAATAGGTTATTATGAATACGATCCAGTGCTTTTGAAACTTCTTCTTCTACTTTGGCTAGTGATATCATCTCTTTATCCCCTGTATCTCGGCGGACAAACACACATTGGTTTTGTTCCAAATCTTTAGGCCCGATTTCAATACGAAGAGGTACACCCTTCATTTCATATTCGGCAAATTTCCAACCAGGGCTTTGATCGGACAGATCAGCCTTCACACGGATTCCAGAGGCTTTTAAACGGTCACAGAGTGATTTGGCGGCATCCATTACCCCTGGTTTGTGTTGCGCTATAGGAACGACAATGACTTGGATAGGGGCTACGCGAGGAGGTAAAATCAATCCGTTGTCATCACCATGAGTCATAATGATTCCTCCTATGGTGCGAGTAGAAAGTCCCCAAGAAGTTTCATAAGGGTGTTGTAGCTGATTATTTTTATCTGAAAATGTGATTCCAAAGGCTTTGGCAAATCCATTTCCAAAGTAGTGAGATGTACCACTTTGCAATGCTTTTTTATCATGCATCATACACTCAATGGTATACGTTTTTTCCGCCCCTGCAAATTTCTCTTTATCCGTTTTTACACCGCGTACTACTGGCATTGCCAGTTGATTCTCACAAAAATTAGCATAAACCTCCAACATTTGTTCCGTTTCTGCCATGGCTTCTTCTGCAGTAGCATGAAGAGTATGCCCTTCCTGCCATAAAAATTCTCTATGGCGCAAAAATGGCCGGGAGGTTTTCTCCCAGCGGACAACGCTGCACCACTGATTATAAAGCTTTGGTAAATCCCGCCATGAATGGACTATGTGTGCCCAATGCTCACAAAACAGTGTTTCTGAAGTGGGTCGGACACAAAGACGCTCTGGCAAAGGTTCGCTCCCGCCGTGAGTAACCCAAGCGACTTCTGGAGCAAATCCCTCTACATGATCTTTTTCTTTTTGCAAAAGAGATTCAGGAATTAGAAGAGGCATGCAAACATTTTCATGTCCAAGTTCTTTGAACATGCTGTCCAATCCTTTTTGAATATTTTCCCATAAAGCATAAGCATATGGACGCAAAATAAACATGCCCTTAATTCCGGAATAATCAATCATTTCTGCTTTTGTTACTACATCAGTATACCACTGCGCAAAATCAATATCTCTTGCAGTGATACGCTCAACTTGCTTTTTTTCTTTAGCCATGTTTCATCCACCTTTAACTTTCAGTCCAGAATGCCTTGATTGTATATAATTTAATAGAAAATGTCAAGGGAAGCGTATTTATACAGACATTGTTCACAACGAACAAAGATAGAGAATCTGAATCTAAAATCTTTACTTTTAAAAGAGAGTAGGCTATACTATGAAAATACATTGAGCAAGTAATAGAAATTTATTTAAGAATTGCGAGGAATCTATGACCAAGGAACCAGATCGAAAGGAGTTTCGGCGCCATCCGCATCAAAAATGGTTTAAAGCTCTGGGTATTGTTATTTTTCTCATTTTTTGTATAGCTATTGGCTACTTCATCGGTAGACCGATATTACGATTTGTTTCAAAGCCGGAGGAGTTCCGACTTTGGGTGAACAGTCATGGAATATTGGGATGGCTAGCATTTATTGGAATGATGGCTCTCCAGGTCATTCTAGCACTTATACCAGGGGAGCCTTTGGAGATCGGTGCGGGATATGCATTTGGATTTTGGAAAGGCACCTTGCTTAGCATGATTGGCATAGCTTTGGGTGGTGTAATGGTTTTTGGTATGACACGTAAGTGGGGAGTCAGAATTGTATCCTTGTTTTTTTCTATGGAGAAAATACAGTCCTTGAAATTTTTGCAGGATGAAAAACGACTTCATATAGTTACATTTTTTTTGTTTTTCATTCCAGGCACTCCGAAAGATCTGTTAACTTATGTAGTAGGCCTTACACCAATTCGTTTCAAAACATATTTCATTATATCCAACATAGCGCGGCTTCCATCGGTGGTTACGTCCACAGTTGGAGGAAATGCGTTGGGAGAACAAAAATATGTTTTTGCAGTCGTTACATTTGCTATTGTTGCAGTAATTAGCATCATAGGAATGTTTATTTATCGGCATATCACGGTGAGAAGGGCAGAACGAAAAAAGAAAACCTTTCAAGAGTCTTCCCAATCTGACTCGCTGGATAGAACGAATCAAAAAGAAAATAAGTCATAGTATATAACATACACCCGGCACTATTAATACCGGGTGTATGTTTATTATTTTAAGCACAAAATCGGTGGTTTCCAATGACAGTAATCAAAGGACGACTCCAAATCCAGGCACTGGTTGCAGTAGCAGGATTAAAATAATAGATAGCACCACCACTAGGATCAGAGCCGTTCATGGCATCTTTGGCTGCCCGATAAGCAGAGTCTGCGATAGGTTCGTTGATTTGCCCATCTGTCATACAGGTAAAGGCACCAGGTTGATAGACTACCCCAGCCAAAGTGTTAGGAAAAGAGGGATGTTTAATCCGATTTAAAATGACAGCACCTACAGCGACTTGTCCAATATAGGGTTCGCCGCGCGCTTCTGCGGAAATAACCTTTGCCAACAAATAGAGATCGTTGTCCTGGGCATTACTACTACTCGATGTGGAGGTCGTTGGAATGCCCAATTTCTCCATTGTTTTGGCCCCAACGATACCATCTACTGTCAATCCATTTTTACTTTGAAATAATTTAACAGCTTCTGTTGTAGCACTGCCATAAATTCCATCCACTTCGCCAGAGTAGTATCCCCAGTTTTTAAGCTTTTTCTGAATGGTATATACTACATCCCCAGAGGAACCCTGACGGTATGATTCCGCCTGAGCTGGTTTGGCTTGAACGAATAAGATGACAAGAATATTCAGTGCAAAAAGCAAGGCCAAAGCGGCAGTTAATTTGCGTTTTTGCATATTGTACCTCCCAAAGCAAATTCTTTTGCTTATTGTACGAAAAACAGAGGGTTCTTATGCTTGACAATGAAAAAAAGATA
This sequence comes from Clostridia bacterium, assembly GCA_963929765.1. Classification (GTDB taxonomy): domain Bacteria; phylum Bacillota; class Clostridia; order Oscillospirales; family Oscillospiraceae; genus RGIG529. The sequence continues at coordinate 3,425 of CAWVKD010000078.1, forward strand.
TTTTTACATTGGAGTTTTTGAAGAAGGCTAAAAGAAGAAAAGGTTAATCAATATAAGGAGATAGAAAAGAAGGCGGATTATGTTAGAGTTTCAATGAGACAAGGGATTTTTATATTCAAAGATTGTTTAATCTAGGTTCATAGTTTTCTCACAATTTTCCTGCATACTAAGAATCACAAAGTTCACTGCTCTGGCGCGAGGGACGGAATACCGCTCGAGGCTGGGGCAGACCAAAAAAACCTCCGTTCCCGCCCGATCGGAGTTTATCATACAAAAAGAAACGGACCGAAGGCTTTTTCCGAAAACTGCCGGGTGTCCGTTTCATTTTTAATAGAAAAACTTCTTGACTTTAGCGCCACAAAGTGATAAATTAAATAACATCAAATCAAGTGAGGGATGAAACGATGTTACAACGGTTTCAGGTGCGATTTTTTGGATATTACCGCTATTTTGAAAATAGCGGCTGTTTTTGCGCGCCTGTAACCGGTTTTATGCAGTAATACGAAGATGCATCATCGTAATACGGCAGCCTGGCAGGGGCTGCCGTATTTTTATTCTCACATAAGGAGGTACAGATATGGTTGTCATTATGAAACGTGGATTCACTCAAGATCATTTGGATGCTGTTGTTCGCGAAATGGAAGCGGGCGGCGTTAAGGTAATGATCAGCGAGGGAAGCGAAACAACTATTTTGGGCGCAGAGGGCAATGCAGCAAAATTGGATCAGCAGAAATTAGAAATCATGCCAGGTGTTGAACGAGTCATGGTTGTAACCGAACCATGGAAAAAAGCCAATCGAAAGTACCACCCAGATAACACGGTGATAGAGGTCGGCACTGCAAAAATTGGCAGCGCTCAGATCGGTGTTATTGCAGGGCCTTGCTCAGTAGAGAGTGAAACACAAATTATTGAAATTGCAAAAGCAGTCAAGTTATCGGGTGCTTGCGCTCTGCGAGGTGGAGCGTTCAAACCTCGGACTTCTCCTTATTCTTTTCAGGGCCTTGCCCAGGAAGGAATCAAACTGTTACAAGAGGCTAAACGATTAACAGGAATGCCTATTGTAACAGAGATTATGTCTACAGACAACATTGCTTTGTTTGAAGAGTGTGTAGATGTTATTCAAATTGGCGCTCGCAATATGCAAAATTTTGACTTATTAAAACAAGTGGGTAGAACGAGAAAACCAGTATTGTTGAAACGGGGATTGTCTTCCACCATTGAAGAATGGCTTATGTCAGCGGAATATATTATGTCAGAAGGAAATAATCAAGTCATTTTATGTGAGCGGGGCATCCGCACATTTGAAACATTTACAAGAAATACACTGGATTTAAGCGCTATACCAGCCATTAAATCGGTAAGCCATTTGCCTGTGGTTGTTGATCCCTCCCATGCATGCGGTAAAGCGTGGATGGTAGAACGAATGTCTCTGGCAGCTATTGCAGCTGGAGCAGATGGCCTTTTAATTGAAGTGCATAATGATCCTCAAAATGCGTTATGTGACGGTCCTCAATCCATTACACCGAAGGAATTTGACGATCTTATGGAAAAACTCCGCCCCATGGCTCAGTGTGTGGGCCGTACCATTTAAAATAAAAGGACGGAGATTGAAATGAAACAAATTGTTATTGTTGGCTTGGGGCTTATTGGAGGCTCTTTAGCCCTCGGATTGCGTGGATTTGAAGATTACCAGATTGTAGGTGTCGTACGGTCGGAGGAAACGTTGCGTCTTGCTAAGGAGCGTGGAGCTGCTGATGTGTTGACGCAAGATGCAAGCTCAGCCATCCGTCAAGCGGATGTAACTATTTTGTGCCTGCATCCTCAGGGAATTGTAGATTTTCTTAAAAACCATCAGATGGATTTTAAAGATGGTGCACTGGTAACAGATGTATGTGGTGTCAAAACAGCCATTATGGAAGCGGCTGCCTCCTACCTTCCGGATACAGTAGACTTTATCGGCGGGCATCCTATGGCAGGGAGAGAAACCAGCGGTATTGCGCATGCGGAACAGAAGTTGTTTCAAGGAGCGCATTATCTTCTAACACCTCGGGAAAATAGTGCGCCAGAGCATATAGATCTGCTCCGGCGCATGGCTCGGTATTTAGGTTGCAGGGATGTGGTAGAGACCACTCCGAAGCAACACGATGAATTGATTGCATATACCAGCCAGGTGATGCACATTATGGCTGTGGCTGTCTGTGATGATCCAGGTCTATTTTCCTGTCGTGGCTTTGAGGGAAATAGCTTTCGAGATTGTACCCGAGTTGCCGCTTTAGATGTTCCCCTTTGGACACAGCTTTTTTCCATGAATGCTCCTGCTCTATGTGGTATGATTCAAAGATTAGAAGATAATTTGAAAAGCTACCGGGAAGTGCTAGAGTCTGGAGACATTAAACGGCTGTCGGAAAAGCTAGAATACTCTGCAAATCGCAAACGAAAAATGAATTTGGAATAAATATTTCAGGAGTTTTCTGAGGAGCAGGCAGAAGTAGCGGCTGCTGCTTGTAATCTTTCGTATTTACGGTTGCGATAGAACAAAAACAGGTCAAATGCAACCATTAAGAAATTAAGAATATAAAGGATCATAACAATATCTGGGCTAAATAAAATTTTGTGAATGATGCCACAGATGTACCCTAGATTGATTACAATTGAGAAAAAGGGACTTTTTCCACCAGTAGAGCGGGATTTGAGTGACTTGTAGATGTTGATAGGCCAGGCGATTCCAAAGCAAATGAGCATACCAGCCTCAAAAATGGACATTTCCATCCTTCCTTTCTACCCTAATAGAGTGATCCTATGTGCTATTGTAGCACAGACCGAGAAGGGGAACAATGGATTGAGTCCGATTTATACAAAATTGAAAAAGGATTTTCTTATCATAAAAAATAGCTTCCTGGAAATAAAATGCCAGGAAGCTATTTTTTCGCTGAGAGGGAATAGATCTGTTTTCTATATGATTTTTTTAGGGATTAATTCATTTTTGCAGCTTCCCAGTCTTTCTTGAACCGGGCGATTCCTGCATCTGTCAAAGGATGCTGGAACATTTTACTCAGTACGTCAAAGGGGATGGTGGCAATATCTGCCCCGGCTTTGGCACAGTCTGTGACATGCATGGGGGTACGGATGCTAGCGGCAATGATTTCTGTTTCAATGTTATGAAACGTAAAAATATCTACAATTTCTTCGATAAGAGCAACCCCGCTATTTCCAATATCATCCATTCGGCCTACAAAAGGACTGACAAAGCTGGCACCGGCTCTGGCGGCTAAAAGTGCCTGGTTTGCAGAAAAGACCAGTGTTACATTGGTGCGAATTCCTTTTTGAGCCAAAATAGAAGTTGCTTTTAACCCTTCTTTGGTCATGGGCACTTTGATAACGATGTTGGGGTGAATTTGAGAAAGTTCCATGGCTTCTACTACCATTTCATCAGCTTGATCGCTGAGCACTTCTGCGCTGATAGGTCCATCTACAATTTGTGCAATTTCTCGCACGACTGTTTTAAAATCTCTACCTTCTTTTGCAATGAGACTTGGGTTGGTAGTAACTCCAGAGAGAACGCCCCAAGAGGCGGCTTCTCGGATATGATCTACATTGGCAGTGTCAATAAAGAGTTTCATTTGTTATTCCTCCTGGTTTTCTTACAAAAATCTGCATGGGAACAGTATATGCAGATTTTTGGTGGAAGTCAATAAGAAGGCCCGTTAAAAACTGGAATGATAAACAAGGAAAGGATATAAAACCGGAAAAATAATCTATATTTTCAAAAAGGAATATGATATAATGCGTGTGAGTACTAAGTTATAGGGAAGAAAAGGGGTTACTATGAAGCTTCAGGTTCTGGCAATCGGAGATATTGTTGGCGATGCTGGTGTACAACATTTAACAAGAGTTTTGCCGGGTCTCAAACGGTTTAAACAGATCGACTTTGTGGTGGCGAATGGAGAAAATGCAGCCGGATTAGGTTTGCTACCAAGGCAAGTGAAGGATTTGCAAACAGCAGGCGTAGATGTTATAACAATGGGAAATCATACTTGGGCAAAGCAACAGATTTTTCCGATGCTTAAAGAAATGCCTGATCTGCTTCGCCCAGCTAATGTATCTTTTCGTATGCCGGGACATGGATACGGTGTATTTCATGTAAAAGATATTAAAATAGGTGTTATCAACCTGATTGGGCGTTGTGGTATGGACTTCGGGCCGGACAACCCCTTTTTTGTTGTAGATACAATACTAAAAAAAATGAAAGCAGATTTGGTTTTTGTTGATTTTCATGCAGAAGCTACCAGTGAGAAATTGGCGATGGCATATTATTTAGATGGACGGATATCCGCTTTATGGGGGACACATACTCATGTGCCAACAGCAGATGAACGAGTATTCCCTAAAGGAACAGGGTATATAACAGATTTAGGTATGACAGGTCCAATTGAATCGGTATTAGGTATTCGCCCCGAGCAGAGTGTGACAACCTTTTTAGGAGGAATTGCCGGCCGATACGAAGTAGCATCTGGGGCTTGTAAATTGGAAGGGTGTCTTTTTACAGCAGACTCAGAGACTGGATTGTGTGATACTGTGGAACGTATTTCCATTTTGTAATGGGGGGCCAGCTATGATTTCTTTTATTCATGGGGCAGACTTTCATTTGGATAGTCCATTTTCTGGGTTGCCGCCAGAACGAGCAGCAGAACGGAGAGCTGAGCAGCGAACTTTATTTGCATCATTGGCATCTTTGGCAGAAGAAGTTGATCTTGTCCTATTGGCTGGCGATCTGTTTGATGGGGATCGAGTATATCCAGAGACAATAGATTGTATTCGCCAGACTTTTGCTCAGATTAAAGCCCCTATTTTTATTGCACCAGGTAACCATGATTGGGTTTCTCGCCAATCGCCGTACCGTCAAGTGGATTGGCCGTCAAATGTTTATATCTTCCAATCGGAAGCGATTACTTCCATTCCTTTGCCTGAACTTGGCTGCATAGTATATGGTGCAGGATTTTTATCACCTGAATGTCACGACTCCTTATTAGAAGGGTTTCATGCCCCACAGGAAGATGGCCTTTTTCATCTAATGGTTCTACACGGGGAAGTAAATGGGGGTGTAGGTCCTTATTGCCCAATTACGAAAGAAGAGATTGCAGAAAGCAATCTTCATTATCTGGCATTAGGCCACATCCACCGATATAGTGGTCCTCAAAGAGCAGGCAGCACGACATATGCTTGGCCAGGATGTCCTCAAGGTAGAGGATTTGATGAAATGGGAGAAAAGGGTATGTTACGTGGATGGATTCGTGAAACAGGCGTGAAATTGGAGATGATACCCTTAGCCCAGCATCGATATTGGGAAAAAACCATACCACTTTCTTTGAAAGAAGATCCAATCCATACTATTTTGGAAGCATTGCCGGAAGATACAGAAAGAGACATCTATCGACTTGTTCTCACCGGAGAGAGTGATGTGGAAGGGTTGCATTTAGATGCGTTGTATACGGCATTGAAGCCTAGATTTTATCATGTTGTATTACGAGACAAAACCACGATTGAACGAGACTTGTGGGCAAGAGCAAAAGAAGATACATTGACAGGCTTTTTTTTAAAAACAATGCGTGAAAAGATAGAGCATGCAGAAACAGAACGGGAGCGACTCCATCTTGAAAAAGCGGTTCGATTTGGTCTGGCAGCACTGGAAGCGAGAGAAGATCCTATGGGATGGGAATCCCAGAAGTAGGTGAAAATATGTTCATTCGAAAAATGACGGCTTCTTTTGGCCGTTTGGAGCAAGAAACATTAACACTAGAAGAAGGTATGAATATCATTCAGGCTCCCAACGAGTGGGGAAAATCCACTTGGAGTGCGTTTCTGGTGGCAATGTTTTACGGTATAGACAAGTCACAACGAGATAAAAAAGGAGTGCTTGCGGATAAGAACAAATTTCAGCCTTGGAACGGTATGCCCATGGCAGGAACAGTAGAGTGTGACGTAGACGGAAGAATCATTGTGTTAGAGCGCAGCGGCAAAAAAAATGGCGCGCCAATGAGCCAATTTTCTGCCTGGTATTACGACACAGGAGAACCAGTTCCAGGATTGACAGGCGATACGGTTGGCCAAACTTTGCTGGGTGTAGAACGAGAAGTATTTGTACGAAGTGCTTTTATTGGGCAAGCAGGTCTTACGGTCAGCCAAACACCAGAGCTGGAACGGAAAATTGCTGCATTGGTATCTTCTGGAGAAGATGTCTCGTTTTCAGAAGCTTTTTCCCGGCTTAACAGCTGGAAGAATAGAAGAAAGCATCATAAGACAGGGGCAATACCAGAAATATCTGGCCAATTGGAAAAGATAGAGCAAAGCTTGCGCCTTGTAGAGCAAAGCAAAGAACGAATGTCGCAATATCAGATATCATTGGAAGCAATTGAACAAAATGAACGGAACGTTCAAGAAAAATTGGATCAGTGGGTTGCAATAGAGCGCCATACACAGAATGCGAAGCGACAAGCTGCACGAGAGGCATTTGAAATAGCCTCTCAAAAATGGGAGTCCATTAACCAGGCCAAGCAATTGCTTCCAGAACCAGATGAACTGCGGCAGGGACAAGAACTAGGTGCTACCATTATTGCTCAGGAATCAATGATCCAGGAGAAAAGGGAAAAAATCAGCCATTTACAAAAAGAAATTGAACAGAGAGATGATCATGCAAAAGAAGGCCTTTTTGAAGGTAAGTCGGCTGAAGACGCCTGGAAACAGGCTCAATCTGCGGTAGAAAAATGTAAGGCATTGGATCGAAAAGCAGTGTTTCGTCCTTGGCTCTTTGCTATTCTCTGTTTCGTCATATTTTCTGCCATTGCAGCAGTTGTCATACTATCGTTACAGAAGGCAGCTTTTAACACAGCATTGGCATTGGTGTTTGCTGCACTGGTGAGTGCTATACTGCCGATTGTTTTGTTCCTCTGGTATCGAAAGCGTACAGCGGCTTTGGGAGAGCAAGCATCCCTTTGCCGTATTTATGGTGTAAAGCAACCAGAAGAAATATTGGAGCGAGCGGCAGCTTACCGGGAATGGCAAAGCCAGACAGAGCAGTTGAACAAGCAGCTGCAAGAAACGCTGGGGGAGCAGATCCGTCTTGAAGCCGATATCCAGGAGATGAAAAATCATCTTTTCCATCTTGTAAATCCATTTGCACCCGAAGTTCAAACATGTTCTGAAGCAGTGAAAGTCTGTAACCAAGGATTGGAAACTTGGACGCTTTGGGAAAGGGAGCAACGTTCAGTAGAAACGTTACAAAAACAATGGGAGGCACTAGACCTGCCGGGTTTTGAGGATGATGACGAACCAGTGGCCCCGCCGCTGGAATCCAAAGCACAGTTACAAGAAGAATGGAAACGTTTACAAACCCAAAAGGCTAGGTACTTAGAAGGCATTGCAATATCCAAAGGAGAACAGTCGGTTGGAGGAGACTTGGAACAATTGCAAGCCCAACGCATGTCACTGATGGTGCAACGAGAAAATTTGGAAGAGGAATATAAATCATTGGAGCTGGCACAAGCAGTTCTTCAAGATGTTCATCAGGAATTACAATCCAAATTTTCTCCCGTGTTAAACCAAAAAGCCAGTGTTTGGATGTCACGTTTTACTGGTGGTAAGTACCAGGATTTGCGACTGGATCGAACTTTTTCTGCTCATGTGCGCACAGAGACAGATCCCATCTCTCGATCTCATCTTATGCTAAGTGCCGGAACAGTGGATCAGCTTTATCTAGCTGTCCGTTTGGCTATTTGCGAGCTGACATTGCTAAATGATCGACAAGTGCCGTTGATTTTAGATGATGCCTTAGTGCGGTTTGACGATATCCGGTTGCAATATACGTTGGAAGGCCTTTATGAAGCGGCACATAAGAATCAGATTTTGCTTTTTACATGCCATAGGAGAGAGGCATCTTATTTGAAGGGGAGGCCACATGTCCACATCATACAAGAGAAAGTGTAGGAGCGAAGTGAAAATCCGTACCACACGGTAGAAAGGAGGCAAGTCTTAACGATGAACAATGTGTCACCGCTTCCAGAGGAAAAATTACCAATGAAACAAACCATTAAGATGGAATTGTATTTTTGGCTCCAAGCAATGGTATTTGCTTTGGTATGCATTATTTTAATTTTCACATTTGTAGGAAGAATCATCGGCGTGCAGGGAGAATCCATGGTGCCCACATTGCACAATGGAGATATGTTGTTGTTGCAAAGTATCGGCTACCATCCAAAGCAAGGTGATGTAGTAGTGCTTACCAAAAAATCTTTTATGGATCAGCCAATTGTCAAACGGGTGATTGCTGTTGGTGGGCAAACCGTGGAGATTGATTATGATGCCCAAGAAGTTCGAGTCGATGGGGAAAAAATAGATGAACCGTATCTCGATATCAATGAAAAGATGCAACGTCCCGGCTGGGACAGTATTGACTCTGTGGTTGTGCCAGAAGGAAGCATTTTTGTAATGGGAGATAATCGTAATCATTCTTCAGATAGCCGTGTACCTGAGCTAGGAGTTGTAGACGAACGATATGTTTTAGGACGTGCACTGTTTATTCTATTTCCCTTTCAACGGTTGGGAAGCATAGAGTAGTTATCGATTCTATCTTTGTTCCATAGGGAAATAGGGCTTCGCTTTAAGCGAAAAGATAGAAATCGATTTGGCAACAGGTTGAAAAATAGAGGCAAATTTTCTGCTTCTTCTGTCAAAAACGCAGAAAGCAATCTGTTTGATCAGTTTGCGTTGACAAAAAAGAAAAGAATGTGCTATACTTTCTACAATATCTTAGGTTGGTTGTTGGTTATTACTGCAGCAAAGTAAATAAACTGGTAAAAGCGATGAAAAGGTAAGTACAAACTACAGGTCGTTACAGAGAGGGAATGGTTGGTGCAAATTCCTATGGACGTAGAATGGAATGTCGCCTTGGAGCAGCTGAGTTGAGCTTGCGCAATTAAGTGCAAGGGTAGGCGCAGTCGGTTTGTCACCGTTATCTGACAAGGAAAGCGCATGCAGTATCAATGGTAATACTGTGTGAATTTAGGTGGTACCACGGAGTTAAGCTTCGTCCTATAATAGGACGAAGCTTTTATGTTTACTTCAGGAACAGCAACCAATTGAAATGGAGCGGAAAGAGCGAAAGGAGTTGTTGTGCAATGATGATGAAAAGTACCCAGGTGCTGTTTGAATGTCTGCTGGAGCAGGGCGTGGATACCGTGTTTGGCTATCCAGGTGGCACCATTTTGAACGTCTATGACGAATTTGAACGTAATGGATATGGAAAAAAAATCCGCCACATTTTAACAGCCCATGAACAGGGTGCGGCTCATGCGGCAGATGGATACGCAAGATCTACAGGTAAAGTTGGTGTCTGCTTTGCCACATCTGGACCTGGTGCCACCAACCTGACAACTGGTATTGCCACCGCATATATGGATTCTTCTCCCGTTGTTTTTTTGAGTGTCAATGTAGGTGAAAATTTAATTGGTAGAGATGCCTTTCAGGAAGTAGATATCACAGGTATTACAATGCCTATTACGAAAGCCACCTATCTTGTGCGAGATGCTTCTCAATTGGCAGACATTGTGCGAGAGGCATTTGCTGTAGCAGCCAGTGGCCGCCCTGGTCCTGTTATGATTGACATATTAAAAAATGTTACAGCAGAAACAGTAGACTTTACGCCATTGCCAAAAGAAGAACATGTCAATCATGGCAGACTAGCAGCATTGGCACGTCGAGCAGGAAGCACCTTAAAACGTCCTGAGCCAGACGAACAAGATATTGAAGTGCTACTTGAGATGATGAAAGAATCCAAGAAGCCCATGATTTTGGCGGGCGGTGGTATCATCCGATCAAGAGCATCTGGAGAATTTGTAACCTTTGCTGAGAAATTAGATGCGCCAGTAGCAGTTACACTGATGGGACAAGGAGCCATTCCGGGTCGCCATCCTCTGTGCACTGGAATGATTGGGATGCATGGCACCCACGCTTCCAATATGACTACCACAGAATGCGATTTATTGATTGCAATAGGGGCCAGATTTTCAGATCGTGTCACTTGTGATTTGGCACAATTTTCACCCAAGGCAAAAGTGGTCCACATTGATATTGACCGTTCTGAAATTGATAAGAACGTCATTACAGAGCACCACATCATAGGGGATGCAGGAGAAGTTTTATCGGAACTTTGTCAGAAAATGCCTCAATATGAGCATAAAGAGTGGCTTGCTCAAGTAGATACTTGGCGAGTAGAACCGGACCGTCAGCGAAGTGATATGCTGGATCCGAAAGAAGTGTTTGAATGCATTGACCGGCAGCTTGGCGATAATGTCATTATTGCTACAGATGTAGGTCAGCATCAAATGTGGACAGCGCAGTATTACAATTATAGTCGGCCGGGCCAACTTCTCACCAGCGGTGGATTTGGTACCATGGGCTTTGGCCTTGGAGCGGCCATTGGTGCCAAGATTGGTAATCCGGATATGGTTGTCATTCACACGACAGGAGATGGATGTCTCCGCATGAATGGGAATGAATATGCCACGGCAGAATATTACAACGCACCTGTTATCACTGTGTTATTTAATAATGGTGCCTTAGGAATGGTGCGTCAGTGGCAAACATTGATTTATGGAAAGCGATACGCCCAGACAGATTTAGATCGAGGTCCCGACTTTGTAAAGTATGCCGATGCCTTTGGAATGCCAGCATGGCGGGTGCGAACAGCCACAGAATTTGATGAGGCGTTGAAGGCAGCAATTCAAAGTGGTCAAAGTGCATTGATAGAATGCATTATTGACATAGATGAAATGGTGTGGCCCATGGTAGCAGGTGGTGCGCCCATTACCGAATTCTTACTGAAATAACCAAAACGTCCATCCAGACAATTTGATCAGGGAAGGAGAGTTTACATGCAACATCATACCATATCTGCTCTGGTAGAAAATAGTGCCGGTGTTCTGTCGCAAGTGTCCCGCCTATTTTCTCGAAAGGGGTATAATATTGAAAGTTTGGCCGTAGGCGTTACCGATGATCCAACGGTTTCTCGTATGACCATTATCATGGTTGGCGATGATTTGATGGTAAAACAAATGATCAGTCAATTTCGAAAGTTGCGTCCGGTTATTTTTGTGCAGAAGCTGGATTCTGAGCAAGCAGTTCATCGAGAGTTGTTTCTTATCAAAGTGAAGGCAGAGACAAGGGATACACGAGATGAGATTATTCAGATCAGCAATATTTTCCGGGCCAATATTATCGACGTTTCCCGCGGTGCTTTGACCATTTCCATTACTGGAGATACGGATAAAAACAACGCGCTTTTAAAACTTTTGAGTGAATTTGGTATTTTAGAAATGGCACGCACTGGCACGATCGCTTTAGAGCGGGGATCGCATACCATTCATGACGACAACAAAGAGAAGGGAGAATTCAATTATGGCAAAAATGTATTATGAAAAAGATTGTGATCTTAATTATTTAAAAGGGAAAACAGTTGCTATTATCGGTTATGGTAGCCAGGGCCATGCTCATGCACAGAACCTGAGAGATAGCGGTGTTGATGTAGTGGTTGGCCTGTACAATGGCAGTAAATCATGGCCTCGCGCTGAGGCTGACGGACTGAAAGTCATGACAGCTGCAGAGGCTACAAAAGCCGCTGATATCATTATGATCCTGATCAATGATGAACGTCAGGCTGCTTTATATAAAACAGATATTGGTCCCAACCTTTCTGCAGGAAAAGCATTGGCATTTGCCCATGGTTTTAATATCCATTTTGGACAAATTGTTCCGCCCGCTGACGTGGACGTATTTATGATTGCACCGAAAGGTCCGGGTCATACTGTAAGATCTCAATATTTGGAAGGAAAAGGCGTTCCTGACCTGGTAGCCGTGTATCAGGACGCTACTGGAAACTGCAAAAAAATTGCACTAGCATATGGTGCAGGTATTGGTGGCGCAAGAGCTGGCATTCTGGAAACAACTTTCCAGGAAGAGACAGAAACCGACTTATTTGGTGAACAAGCAGTGCTTTGCGGCGGCGTATGTGCATTGATGCGTGCTGGTTTTGAGACATTGGTAGAGGCAGGATATCAGCCAGAGAGTGCTTATTTTGAATGTATTCATGAGATGAAACTGATCGTTGATCTCATTTTCTCCGGCGGCATGAACTTCATGCGTCACTCTATTTCTGATACAGCAGAATATGGTGATTATATCACTGGTCCCAAAATCATTAAGGAAGATACCAAGAAGGAAATGAAAAAGATCCTCAGCGACATCCAAGATGGTACATTTGCTCGCAACTGGATCTTGGAAAACCAGTGTGGCCGTCCATACTTCAACGCTACTAAGAGAAAGCAAGCAGAGCACCAGTGCGAGATCGTTGGCAAAGAGCTGCGTGAAAAAATGCTCTGGGGCGGCAAGAAATAAGAAGTCGTTAAGAGTTGATATGTTTTCCAATTGGGAATGGAGATTTTGTCTCCATTCCCATTGTGGATATAAGGAGGAATTTCTATGCGGAGCCATAAAGTGACACAAGGAGTGGAACGGACACCACATCGTAGTTTGTTCAAAGCCATGGGTTATACAGACCAGGAACTGTCTCAGCCGCTTATTGGTGTCGTTAATTCTCATAGTGAAATTATTCCAGGTCATATTCATTTAAATACCATTACAGAAGCGGTGAAAGCTGGCATCCGTACAGCTGGAGGAACACCAGTTGAATTTGGAGCCATTGGTGTGTGCGACGGGATCGCGATGGGTCATGAAGGAATGAAATACAGCTTAGCATCTCGTGAATTGATTGCAGATTCTTGTGAAACAATGGCATTGGCACATGCTTTTGATGGAATGGTGTTCATTCCAAATTGTGACAAAATTGTACCTGGCATGTTGATGGCAGCGGCCAGACTCAATATTCCGTCTATTTTCGTTTCTGGAGGGCCTATGCTGTCTACCAATTTAAATGGAAAAAATCTGGATCTCAATAGTGCCTTTGAAGCGGTTGGAAGTTTTATGGCAGGTATCATGGATGAAGCTGGTGTGAAAGAGATTGAGGACAATGCCTGTCCAGGTTGTGGTTCCTGCTCTGGTATGTTTACAGCCAATTCCATGAACTGCCTGACAGAAGCCATTGGTATGGCACTGCCTGGTAACGGAACCATTCCAGCTGTTTATGCTGGTCGGATTCGTTTAGCCAAAGAAACGGGAATGAAAATTGTAGAGTTGGTTCAACAAGGAATCAAGCCGTCTGATATTATGACAGAAGCTGCATTGAGGAATGCATTAACAACAGATATGGCATTGGGATGTTCTTCTAATTCGGTATTGCATTTGACAGCGATTGCTAAAGAAAGAGGATTGCCACTGAATTTGAAAATGCTTAATGAAATCAGTGAAAAGACGCCGAATCTTTGCCGCTTGGCACCTGCTGGCGGCCACCATGTACAAGATTTGTATGCAGCAGGTGGCGTACAGGCTCTGCTGGCAGAATTGTTGCAACACGATGCCTTGGATGGCTCTGTTTTAACAGTAACTGGCCAAACCCTGGCGGAGAATGTAAAAGGGATTACTATCAAAGATGAGACAGTGATTCATCCTTATGACAAGCCGTATTCTACAACAGGGGGCCTTGCCATTTTATTTGGTAATTTAGCAACAGAAGGTGCTGTGGTGAAAAGATCTGCAGTTGCTCCGGAGATGTTGAAACACAAAGGACCTGCTCGCGTGTTTAACAGTGAAGATGAAGCTATTAAGGCCATTTATGGCAAAAAAATTCAAAGTGGCGATGTTGTTGTGATTCGGTATGAAGGACCAAAAGGTGGACCTGGTATGCGAGAGATGCTAAGCCCAACATCTGCTATTGCCGGTATGGGCCTAGACAAAGAAGTAGCTTTGATTACAGATGGCCGGTTTTCAGGTGCAACTAGAGGAGCTTCTATTGGGCATGTATCTCCAGAAGGGGCCAGTGGAGGTTTAATTGGGCTGGTGGAAGATGGAGACGAAATTGAGATTGATATCCCCAATTATTCTATCCAATTGTTGGTAGATGAAAAAGAGTTGGAGCAGAGAAGAGCAAAATGGGCCCCGCCAGAGCCTAGAATCAAAACAGGTTGGCTTGCTCGTTATAGCAAATTGGTTTCCTCTGCGTCAGAAGGTGCTACATTGCAAGGCTGAAAACAAATCCCGATGGAACGAAAATTGTTCCATCGGGATTTTTCTTATGACCACTCTCACTTATTGCCGCAATACACTACACTGCTATTGTCTGTGTTTCTGAAGAAGTCAAGTGGGATGATTCAGGCTCTGTTTGAGGTGCCATTGGGTGTCCTAGGTTACGTTTTGCGTTGGCTAGCATGAGTTTAATACGATTTTCTTGATTGATTTTAGTAGCGCCAGGATCATAGTCAATCGCCACAATATTAGAAGTGGGATAGTCATCTTTCAAACGTCGGATCATTCCTTTACCAACTACATGGTTGGGTAGGCAACCAAAAGGCTGGGTACAAACGATATTATTGGTTCCACTGTGAATGAGTTCTAACATCTCAGCGGTAAGAAGCCAGCCCTCGCCCATTTTATTTCCGTCTCCTAAATACCCTTTGACCCGTTGGTGTAAGGTTTCAAAAGGTTCTGGCGGACGGAAACCGGCCTTTGCAATGGCATCGATCATAGCACGTTGGCATTTTTCCACATAGTGTTTGAATATGCGTACAATCTTTTGCTTGATCCACTTACCACCATATAAATCGACGTCTACATCACGATTATAGATTTTAAAAATGATAAAGTCAGTTAACCCTGGAACCACTGGCTCAGCACCTTCAGAAAGCAGAAACTCCTCCAAATGGTTGTTTCCCAAAGGGGCATATTTGATATAGATTTCCCCTACAACCCCTACTCGGATTTTGGGTTTACCGGTTCGGGGTAGAGCCTTGAAATCTGCGGCAATGGCATCAAAGTTTTTTACCATAGCAGAGAATTTAAGACCTTTTCCAGCTTTAAAGCCTGTGACAAGGCGATTGATCCATGTTTCAATCAGCGTGTCCGTGGCACCAGACTCCACTTCATAAGGGCGGCACTGGTTTGCAATTTGTACGATCAGATCTCCATACATCATGGAAAAGATCAACTGCCGAATCAAAGAGAGATTCAAATGAAAACCAGGATTTTTTTCCAGGCCCGAGAGGTTGACGGAAACGACAGGAACAAATGCAAGGCCAGCCCTTACCAATGCTTTTCGGAGCAGATGAATGTAGTTGGATGCGCGACATCCACCACCAGTTTGGGTTATCAGAAGCCCTACTTTATGAGGATCATACTTGCCACTTTGCACAGCATCAATTAATTGGCCAATGACAAGAAGGG
>CAWVKD010000079.1:0-11720 GCA_963929765.1 Clostridia bacterium
ATAGTAACAATTTCTGCGATCTTAATAGCATTCAACAGTCCTTACATAGGTTGGGATTATAGTGCCCCTGAAACCGCTGTTATAGGAGTAGCTTTTCATGCATTTGAATGGCTGTTTGTCAGGCTAGCACCGATTATCCTGATAGGGGCAATCGTTGGAATTTTTTTGACACGGAAGAAGGTATAAAACTATTCTACTTTTGAGGTGCAGCTCAGACTGCAAAATTCTAGCTTGCATGGGTATATAATTATTTAAAGACTATTGCATTTCGTATGTATTTTGTACATCAAGTTTCGTCAAAACTTATGTGTGACTGAGATTAAAAAAGGGACGAAAAGCATTGCTTTTCGTCCCTTTATAGCCGTAGTATGCATTTAACAAAATGGTGAAATTCCGATGCCATTAAATACTCTCTGATTTTAAGACATCAATAATATTTTCTTTTTTTAATTTACTTCTCCCATAGAGCATTGTTGCAAAAACAACTGCAAACACACTGACAATCGCAATCAACAAGCTACTGATCGGAACAAAGAAAGCCTGTTCCAACCCCCGTGCGATACTACGATAAATAAGAAAAGTAATGAAAACAGAAACGGGAATGCCAAATAGTAACCCTTTTAATCCATAAAGTATGCATTCATACCGCATCATGCGATTGATTTCTTTCTCACTCATACCGACTGATTTTAAGATAGAAAATTCTCTTTTTCGCAAATGCAAATTCGTAGAAATAGTATTAAAAACGTTGGCTGAAGCAATGAGGGAAATCAAAATGATAAAGCCGTATGCAAATACATTGACAATGGTTAAAAGAGCACGATTGGTTTCAACGGATTCTGTGATATCATATAAGCGTCCCTCTGAAAGTGTATGATCTTCCAGCACTTTTACTTGTTGGGCATATGTTTCTTTGTGGTTGTTGGATTGAAATATCATTTCTGACATTAGCTCTTGTGCATATGATTCACCTATCATACTGGTCATGGCTCTATATGGATATAATATGCAGATTTGTTCACCATAGTAATTATCCATGCCAAATAATTTTTCATCGGAGACTGCACCAATTCGGATAGTTTTTTTCTCTGTTGCCTGTTCTTTTGTGAGATCAAGAGAATCACCTGATCCATCTTTCTTTTGGTACGAGTAAACAGAAGATCCATCTTCCGAAACTCCATCTCCCACCAAGTGGTAGCCTGGAATTTCTTTGATGAAAGTCAGGTCTAGAGATAGGTTTTGATCTTTCAGAACCTGAAAAGTATAATACTTTTCCTCATCTGGCAAATAAAGTCTCAAATGGGATATAGCAATAGCAGTTGGATTTTGTGCATCCATATAGATTGTTGCATCATATCCATTTTCCTTCAAATATGTTTCATACATCTGGTCATTTACAAAGAGGATTTTTGCACTCATAGTTAATGTTTGATTTTCCGAATTCCCATTTTCTTGATCGTATAAGTGCTCTTGATAAAATGACAGAAAGTCTTCAGTTACCGCGTCCATTGGAATTTGAATTTCACGATTTGTAGAAGAGAAGTAACTACCTTTGGTTACGCCATCAACGCCAAATAGTTCCTGATAGAGAGTATCCAGCGAAATTTTCTCTGTGGTATCTGGCGTATAGCTATAGACAATATCGTATTCAACGTCTTGGATGACAGCACCGACACTTTGGCGCAAATAGGCACAAAAACTACTTGCAGATACAAACAGTACAATACTGACAAAGAGTGAGATAACAGTAGCACGATATTTTTTCTTGTTACGTTTGAAGTTTTTCTTAGCCAGCATTCCTTCCAAGCCAAACAGCTTATAGGTAAGTTTGGAAGTTTTTACTTGCCCAGATTTGATTTTAACATCTGCATTCTGCCGAATCGCATCTATAGGGGAGTAATGTACTGCTCGTTTTGCAGGCCAATAAGCTGAAAGTAAAACCGTGATCATTCCGATAATAATTGCAATGAAAATGGAAGCAGCAGAAACGGATAAGTGCATAGTTGCTTTGCTCATACCAAAAAAAGAAGTTGCAAATAAATCTGCTGTTAGTTTTAATGTAATACCAATTCCCACAATTCCTGTAAGCACACCCAAAGGAATACCGATGATGCTGAGCAGAAATGCCTCATACAAAACACTTTGTTTGATCTGACGTTTTGTTGCTCCAATGGACGAAAGTAGGCCGAACTGTTGAGTGCGTTCACTGACAGAAATAGAAAAGGCATTATAAATCAGCAAAATAGATGCCATCATTACAATAGCAATTAAAATACCTGCCATGCTAAAAACAACAGTATTAAAACTCTGTTCATCTGATGCTCCAATGTAACGAAGCAGATTATAATGATATTGGATTCCATTTTTTTGAAAATGACTTTTTGTAAAATCAAAAATTTGCTTTGGATCTTTCATTTGCAGATAGAGAGTCATTTCCTCTGATGTTTTTTCACCAGCATAAGTTAATGCAGTGTAGCCTGGTGCCTCAAAGTTCTCAAACGAAGGACGTTCATAGAATCCAACAACCACATAACTCTTGTGTATTTTGGGGGTTAAAATTTCCGCTTCTTCTCCTGATGTATAAGAGGTACTTTGATTCAAACTTTCCCCGGCTGCGTTGGTACGGCTGCCCAAGTCCAGATCTAAAATATCGCCTAGTTGGTATTCAATACCACCATCTAAAGCTAGATGTTCCGGTAACAGGATTTCCTTTTCGTTCTCTGGCATGCGTCCACTTGTTATAGTAATAGGCATCAGTTCCTGAAAACCACTATCAATCCCCGCCACATAAAGATATGGTTTATATTCATTTTGTCCGTCTTCAAGAGCAGCATAACCAACTGTTTGGATGGTTCCATATGCTTGCACTTCATTGGATGATTTCACTTGTTGTAACTGGTCACTACTAACGTCTGTGACAAGACCATGCCATTTCCCGTCTTCCATAACAACCGTATCAATCAGAAAAGTTTGTAGACTAGAGAAAAGCGTTGTCACTGCTGTAATCAAGGAAACGGATAAAATGATACCAATGATTGTTACAATGGTCCTTGTTTTGTTTTCAAGTAAGGTTTTTCTCGTAAAACGATGTAATACATTCATTTTCGGATCACCTCATCATGTGTAATTTTGCCGTCATCAATCGAAATAATCCGATCTGCTTGTAAGGCAATGGATTCATCATGGGTGATAACCAGTAAAGTTTGATTATATTTACGATTGGATATCTTTAGAAGCTCAACAATTTCTTGACTATTTTTTGAATCTAAGTTGCCAGTTGGTTCATCTGCCAAAACCACAGAAGGTGTATTCATCAAAGCTCTTCCAATGGAAACACGCTGTTGTTGACCACCGGATAACTGATTTGGCAAATGATTTTCTCTTCCACGCAAGTTTAAGATCGTAAGTAGTTCATTGAGACGGTCTTGGTTTACTTTTCGTCCGTCTAAAAGAACAGGTAACGTAATATTTTCCGTCACATTGAGAACAGGAATGAGGTTATAAAACTGATAGATAAGACCTACTTCTCTCCGGCGAAAAATAGCTAGCTGAGAATCGTTTTGTGCGTATACATCTTTTCCATCTAGGAAAACATGACCAGACGTAGGCTGATCTACTCCACCTAGTATATGCAACAATGTTGATTTTCCAGATCCAGATGGACCAATAATAGCAACAAATTCTCCACGTTCTACAGAAAAAGAAACATCGTCCAACGCTTTTACCAAATTTTCGCCTTGCCCATATTGTTTGTTTAAATGCTCTACGCGCAAAAGTGCCATGTTGTCCCCTCCTCTTGACTGAATAACAAAAGTATATCAAACGGAAATGACAACTCAGTGACTTCCTAATGACGGAATTGTCACTTTCCAAGCAAATCAATTAGATTATTTTTTTATAAAACCGAATCGTGAATTTTGCACCGCCATCTGGTGCATTTTCTGCTTTGATTGTACCATCTTGTTGGCCTATGATTTGCCGGGAAAGTGCCAGACCAATTCCTACACTATGTATAGAGGAATGCTTTCCTCTATAAAAGCGTTCAAAGATATGAGGTAAGTCTTCTGGATCGATCCCAATTCCGGTGTCTCGGATAATGATTTCAGTATACAGTTCATTGTCTATAGCTTTCACAGATATGGTCCCTCCAGAAGGTGTATGTTCCATACAGTTTTTTAAAATATTACCAATGGCTTCTGCTGACCATGAAAAATCCCCTGTAAAGTATATTTGCCTTTCACATTGAAGATGGAAGAGAAGTCCTCTTAATTCCATTGTAATAGCTATAGGCTCAACTGCTTTTTGAATGACTTCTAAAACAGAAATCGGTTCTCGTTTGAATTCTGCCACGCCAGCATCCAATTTTGACAGCATTAATAGTGCAGTGATCAACCAATCGATTTTTCGTGCCAGGCCTTTCACCTCTTGTACCAGCTCTCGTCTGCGCTGTTCGGTTATGTCGGATTGTTCCAAAAGAGATAAAATCAAATGGATAGATGTCAAGGGAGTTTTTAATTGATGAGAGATATCTGCGATTGAATTTTTCAAATATTGTCGATCGTTTCGCAGTGCTTCAGCCTGGTCATTTAGACAGGCTGTCATTTTTGCTATTTCATTTTGCAAAATAGCCAATTCCCCTTCTTGATATCGCCTAAAATCAATATCTTTTGCACCATGGAGTAATTGATCAATTTCATGGCTTAAAGAACGAATTTGTTGGTATCGTTGATATGTGATAATAAGGAAAAGAAAATCGAATAAAATACAAGCAATCATAGCTGGAATCCATCCTCCAACTAAAATGCCAATTATTATTATGACAATGTCAACAAATAAGAAAAAAAAGCACCCTTTTTGAATTTCTGGATTTCGAAAAAATGTCATTCTAATCCCCCATACGATAACCCATGCCATGCACGGTTTTGATTATAACGGGATTTTGAGGATCCTCTTCCATTTTTTTCGTAAACGCTTGATATATACGGTTAATGTATTATCACTTACAAATTCCCCGGACATATCCCAAATTTCTTCTAGAAGCTTGTTGCGTGACAACACTTTTCCTTGGTTGGTAAAAAAGAACAGCAAAAGACGGTATTCCAGCGGGGAAAGAAAAACTTCTTTTCCTCCTTTACATACGGTGCCACGCCCGGTATCGATACATACATCGCTATATTTCAGAATAGACTGTGTTTTTCCACTCCGTCGCAGTACACTTCGGATACGAGAAAGTAATTCTCTAGGACGGAACGGTTTGTTGATATAATCATCAGCCCCCATGTCAAGACCTGTCACAACGCTAAATTCATCTCCTGATGCTGTAACAAAAATAATAGGAGTTTCCCCTTTTGCTTTGATGGCAGCACAAACAGCATATCCGTTTCCGTCGGATAATGATATATCTAATAGTGCTAAATCGAATTGATCTTTTTCCAACATATCCACTGCCGCATGCTGTCCGGTTACCGCTGTTACAGAGAATCCTTCCTTTTGTAGATATTCTGTCAGATTATGAATAATCTCGGGATCATCTTCTACTAGCAATAGCTTTGTCACACTCTTTCTCCTTTTCTTCAAAAGAGACGGTACAGGTTTTCTGCACCGTCTCTCATTTGTCCATTTTATAAGATCAACGCATTCCACCTTGTTTTACCGAAATTTTACACGGGAAAACCTATAGTATAAACGTTGCAACACGTGGAAGGTATCATTCGTAATCTGGGAAAACATCATTTAGTACATCCGTTGCAAATATAAAACACCGCTAAAACTGAAGCCTCATTAAGCCGCACTTGGTGTCATACAGACTCCTTTCGGTTTATAGTAGCAGGATCGGAATCATATTGATTGGATAAAACAAAGCTTGCAATCACATCTAATATTCCTTCTAATATTAAGGAAATACCGATAAAACGCATCAAGCCCAGAAGGGCACGAAAAGGATTGACAATTGCAATAATGCCTAAGGCACAGATAGCTACTGCAACAATAGCAGATATATACCAATGCTCTACCCCTATGCGCATCAAATCCAGACCTACTTGTAATTTAAAAATACTGCCGACAACCAAAATACAGCCTAAAATAGATGGTAGTATAGTAGCAAGCAGTTCAGGTTTTACAAAGAGAACGATTCCTGCAATCAATGATGAAAGACCTTTGACAAAAGTATGTTTTTCAATTCCTTCTTCTACCGGTCGATTAAAGTAACTAATAATTTGAAACATACCATATCCACAGCATGCTGCACCAATGAGATAACATAGAATACTACCAGACACTGTAGGCCAAATAAAAAGCAGTAAACCAATCACAAAGAGAGATCCAGATGCAATCCATAATTCTGTTCCAGTTCTTTTCTGTTTCTTTCGACTGGCCATAACAATACACCCCTATCATACAAAGAGAAGGATCAGAAAATTCAACTTTAGTAATCTTGTTTGATTATACTTTAAGACTGTTTTTTTTTCAAGCATTTCAATACTTGTGCGGAACGGAGTTTGCTTTGTAAAAAATAAGGTTTTATTCGAACTTTCTTTTTCATATCAGCATAAATTAAAACGAAGGGAGGTGAAAAAATGGGGTCTTGTCAAAACAGCGGCGAACTTTTCCTTCTCTTATCTTCAGCCGCCGCATCTCAAATTGCACGCGGACGATCAAAAGATGAGATTTCCATATTAGCTGCTTTATTCACAACCATCGGCGATTCTCTGGCTTTGATTGCATCAGTTCCACTTTGCGGGAAAAAAGAATAAAAAAAGAACCCGCTAACCTATTCTATGGGTAATGGGTTCTTTTTTATTTTGGTATTTTAGATCATTTGATAAAAAGCCTTCATTGCTTTGAAAGTCATATAGCAGTCCAACTTTGATACAACTTCGAAGGGAGCATGCATAGAGAGCACAGGGACACCGGCATCGATGGTGTCAATGTTTCGCTCTGCCATAAACATAGCAACGGTTCCGCCACCGCCTTGATCTACTTTTCCTAGTTCTGCCATTTGCCATGTTACACCAGCCTGATCAAATAAATGACGCATTCGTGCCACTAGTTCTGCGGAAGCGTCAGAAGCGCCGGACTTTCCGCGAGAACCTGTAAACTTACATAATCCAACCCCATAATTCATTTTTGCACTATTCCTTTTTTCGTAGACATCAGGGAACTTTGGATCATAAGCTGCTGTTACGTCGGCGGAAATACAATGAGAATTTTCATAAAAAATGCGAAGTGGTGTCAATTCACTGTGGCAGATATCGGATAGGAATGTATCAAATGCTGCTGAACGCATTCCTGTTACACCTTCTGATCCAATTTCTTCTTTATCAGCTAAAATACAGATAGCTGTTTTTTGAGGATTGCTGATTTGAAGGATGGCTTCTAAACCTGCATAAGCACATACCCTGTCATCTTGTCCATATGCACCAATCATGGAACGATCCAATCCAATGTCACGAGCAGAAAAAGCGGGTACAGCGCACAGTTCAGCAGAGATAAAATCTTCCTCTGTAATGCCATATTTTTCATTTAATATTTGCATAACGGTTAATTTGACACGGTCTGAACCAGTATCATCTCGGAAAGGACGACTTCCTACCAAAATATTGAGTGTTTCACCAGGAACTGCTTCGGCCAATGTTTTTTTGTTTTGTGTAGCAGCCAAATGTGGAAGAAGATCTGTAATGGTAAATTGAGGATCGTTTTTGTCGCCGCCGATACTTACTTGAACGAATCCACCATCACGTAAAGATACATGTCCTCTTAGCTCTAAAGGGATGGCCATCCACTGATATTTACGGATTCCACCGTAATAATGAGTTTTGAGAAAAGCTTGTTCGCTATCTTCATATAAAGGGATTTGTTTTAAATCCAGACGTGGTGCATCAATATGAGCTGCTACAATATTGGCACCTCTTCTCAAAGGCATTTCTCCGATGACTGCCAGCATCAAAGATTTACCACGATTTTCGCGAAAAATCTTATCTCCGGCTTTCAATTCCATTCCTCGAATATAAGGACGAAAACCAGCCGCTTTGGCTAATTCTATTGCAGTGTTAGTGGCCTCTCGTTCTGTTTTGCTCTGATCTAAAAACGTCTTATACGCTTCACAATACGTTTCACAGGATGCTTCATCTTCCTTTGAACAGGTGTCAAATCCATTTTTGGGAGCATAAAATAAAGATTCTCTTAATACATCTCCTGGTTTTTTTTCGCTCATTGTCGACCTTCCTTTCTGATTTCATCTAATAATCGAACAAACAATGCAGTTGCCATTTGGGAAAATGCGTGTAAATCATCGCTGGTATTTTCTAATATAGCATGACAGTTTTCACGGAAAAAGGAATCGGGTTTTTGGGCATGAATCCTCATCAGTGCATATTCTTTGCTAATACCTTCCCGGCGCATTAAACGTTGTACTCGGAGTTCTTCAGGTGCAATGACACCTACCACTCGATGACATCGCTTGGATAACCCACTCTCAATGAGAGCGATGGCATCAATGGCTGCAATGGGGGTTCCTTCTTGAGCTGCCTGTTCCAATTCTTTTTCCACTTCTTTTGTTACAAAGGTATGGGTAATTTCATTCAGTGCCAAAAGAGATTCTTGGTCGTCAAATACGATACGACCTAGTTTCTTTCGGTCTATCCTTCCGTTCTGATCTAAAATATTTCCAAATCGCTTGATCAATGCCTGCCTCATTTCTTGACTCTCTGCTAACAATGTGTGATAAACAGCATCGCAGTCTATGACGCAGGCACCCATTTGCGCCAATGCCATTAGAGCACTTGTTTTTCCGGCTCCTGTTCCTCCTGTAATCCCAAATACTGCTAAGCGTGGAATATGAGGAGAAATGGTTTCAATATGAAATCCAGCCGCTTTTTTGAGACGATTTGATACAGCGAGACCAAGGCCTGTTTCGTTAGGACATTGAGCATAAATTTCTGTTACGTCCGTTTCATCAAAGCTACGCAAAGCATGAAATAACATTCTAGCCTGCTCTTCCGGGTGATCTGCATTTCCAAAAGAACGTACCGTTGCATCCGGAAAACAACCTACGTATTCCGAAAAGCAGAGGACACCTGTTTTCTGTCCGATTCGATTAGAGATCCAGACCGCTGTTTCAGCAGGTGTGCCGCAAAGCACGGTAACCGGTGCTTTCGGTGCGTAATGACGGTATTTCATACCAGGGGCTTTTGGACGTTCTCCTTCTTCCATCTGTCGCAACAAAGCTGTATCTACGGATATTTCCCCCAAAACTTCTTCCAGCGTTTCCAAAGGAATTCCACCTGGCCGTAATAAGCGTGGCGGTGTTTCTGTGAGATCCAGAACAGTAGATTCTACCCCTACTCTACAATCTCCTCCATCAATGATGCCCTCTACTCGCCCTTGCATATCTTCCCAAACATGAGAAAAATGTGTGGGACTAGGTCTTCCAGAACGATTAGCGGAAGGTGCTGCCAATGGAATCCCTGCTTTTCGTATCAGTGCTCTTGCTATGGGATGATCTGGACAACGTACTGCAACTGTATCCAGGCCAGCTGTAATAACATCAGGTATAATGTCTCGTCGATGTAAGACCAATGTGAGTGGTCCGGGCCAAAAACGTTCTGTCAGCACCCGAGCTGAAAAGGGAATATCTTTACAATAAAGATCCAATTCTGATGGGGTGGCGACGTGTAGGATCAAGGGATTATCTTGAGGTCGGTCCTTAGCTTTAAAGATACGAGCTGCCGCTTTGGCATCTAGTCCATTTGCACCTAGTCCATACACAGTTTCTGTTGGAAAAACCACAAGGCCGCCAGATTGCAGTATGGTGGCTGCCTCCTGTAACATATCATCTTCCGCCGCCCACTCTGTCATTCGAAAAATACGTGTTTCCATTTCTATTCACCATCTTCATCTCCGCTGGCGCTGAGTTTTTCCGCTTGGTCAGCTGTTACCAGAGCGTCAATCAATTCATCTAAATCACCATTCATAATGGCATCAATTTTATACAATGTCAACCCGATACGATGATCTGTTACACGCCCTTGAGGGAAATTATATGTGCGAATACGCTCATTACGCATCCCTGTGCCTACTTGAGATTTTCGTTCTGCCGCTATGGCGGAATTTTGCTTTTCACGTTCTGCCTCCAACAATTTGGAGCGGAGTACTTTCATAGCTTTTTCACGGTTTTTGTGTTGGCTGCGTTCATCCTGACATTCTACAACCAAACCCGTGGGTAAGTGTGTAATTCGAATTGCAGACTCTGTTTTGTTGACATGCTGCCCTCCTGCACCTGATGAACGGAACGTATCAATTTGCAAATCATTGGAATTGATCTCCAACTCTACATCTTCTGCTTCAGGTAACACTGCAACGGTTACGGTAGAGGTATGGACTCTTCCACCTGATTCGGTTTCAGGCACTCTTTGAACGCGATGGACACCAGATTCAAATTTTAAACGCGAGTAAGCACCATCGCCTTCAATCAAGAAGCTGATTTCTTTGACGCCGCCTAATTCTGTTTCGTTGAGATTCATCACTTCTGTTTGCCAACGATTTCGTTCTGCGTACATGCTGTACATACGATAAAGAGAATGGGCAAACAGTGCAGCTTCTTCTCCTCCTGCTCCACCTCGAATCTCAACAATTACATTTTTTTCGTCATTGGGATCCCGTGGCAAAAGGAGAATTTTTAGCTCTTCCCTCAGACGGTCCATTTCCTTTTTCCCTTCGTCTAATTCTTCCTGTACCATTTCTTTAAAATCCGGTTCTAAATTACCGCCATTTAAAAGATTTTTGGCTTCTTCTACTGTATGTTCTGCATGGCAATATTGACGATAATGCTCAATAACAGGAGAAAGATCTTTCTGTTCTTTTGCAATTTTTGCTACGCGAGCAGGGTCAGAATAAACTTCTGGCAGAGAAAGCTGTTTCTCTAAATCTGTATAGTGCAATTCAATCTGTTTTAATTTTTCTAGCATACATGATGCCTCCTGTTGAGTTAATGGAATACAGTCTGTTGCAACAAAGCAAATGCTTCTCGTATAAAATAGTTGATTTTTAAAATCAAATATGGTGTCTTAGCTGAAACACCAATGGTTTGAAGTCCAACATCTTCTGCCAAAATCCTTGCCCGGTAAAGATGAAATTCATTGGAAACGACTGCTACTGTTTCGTGTGGAATATGTTCCTTTTCCATCAAAGCTTTAGAGTATTGCATATTTTCTTCTGTATTACGCGATTGATCTTCCAAGTAGATACAATTTTCAGGTATGCCATGATTGATAAGATATGTTTGCATTGCTTTTGCTTCGGAAATATCTTCTCCTGCTCCCTGTCCCCCAGATACAACAATCGGAATAGAAGGATGTATTTCCCAATAAGACTGTGCAGCTTCCAGTCGACTTTGTAGGATCAATGATGGCACAGTCCCATCCACGCCAGCACCCAAAATCAATAAGCAATCAGCCTGTACATTGATTGTTGTACGGGCACCTGAAAGAACAAAAGCTTCTGCCACCAAAAAAACTGCACTGCCTGCTAAGAGAAAAAGTGTTAGGAGTGCTTTTAATGCATGGCCTAGTGTTTTTATCCTACTTTGTTCTAACATGTTTACGCCACACCAAACCAAAAGGAAAAAGGAAGTCCCGCAGCAAAGATAGAAGGAAAACTGCATTCCTGTTATGGTTAAAAAGCGTAGCACAAAACCAAGAACAAATATCAAAATGGCTGCC
>CAWVKD010000080.1:0-14439 GCA_963929765.1 Clostridia bacterium
CCGCCCTTTCTCTATATAAGGAAATGATTTTATGAGAAAGCTAGGCACATTCTGCGTTTCGTTTTCAATTGCCATTTTTTTATCCCAGTATCTGTTTAAAAATCAGTATCTTTTCCCATTGGCATTGGTTTGCGGAGCAGCCGCATTGTTTGTTTCATTTATCCGCAATAAAAGAAGACTGCGTATGTTGTTGATTTGTGTTGGGCTTGGAATTGGATTTTTCTGGAACTGGGGATATCATACACTTTTCTTTTTACCAACACAAGATTGGGATGGGACCACAACAACATGTTATGCAACGGTTCGTTCTTTTCCAGAAAATACAAAATATGGGATAAAAGTTGAAATTGCGATAGAGAATGATTCAAAAAATATACCAACCATGTTATATGCAGATGAAATGTATCAAGATTTAAAACCAGGGGATCAAATAGAATTAATGGCAAATTTTGCTTCTTCACAACGGATAGAAAACGAAAATGTAACCTATTATACAGCAAAAGGAATTTTTCTATTGGCTTATCAAGAGGGAGAAATCCGTGTGATTTCACGAGATACTCCGGCTTTTTTTGATTGGCCTGTTTTTGCAGCGCAAGAACTGAAAAAAGAGATTTCAGTTTTGTACTCCCAAGAACAGTCTCAGTTGATGCAGGCATTGCTGACGGGAGATCGGAGCGACTTTTCAGATTCTCTTGAAACATCATTATCTCGTACAGGCTTAACTCATATTGTTGCTGTTTCTGGAATGCACTTGTCTTTTTTAACGGGACTTGTTTTTTTATGGCCTGGAAAACCAAAAAAGAAATTGATGATTACAATACCCATCCTTCTCTTTTTTATGGAAGCAACAGGAAATTCACCCTCTGTGGTGCGTGCGGGAATCATGCAGATTTTATGGCTGCTTGCACCGTGCTGTCATCGTGAAGTAGATCCCCCTACTTCTTTATCAGTGGCACTTGCTGTGTTGTTAGCTATCAATCCTTTTTCAGCTGCCAATGTAGGTTTACAATTGTCTTTTGCTTCGATTGCCGGTATTTATCTGGTTACAGAGCGAGTGGATCTCTCCTTGCAAATGATATTTATCAGAAAGAGATGGAAGCAAAAGAAACGTTTTACCGCTTGGATTCGCTCTTTTTGTGCTGTAATAGCTAGCAGCGTTGGAGCATTGATCTTTACCATCCCGTTGAGCGCATATTATTTTGGATTGGTTTCCCTTATATCACTTTTAGCCAATGTTCTTGTTCTTTGGGCTGTTTCTCTTGTATTTATTGGAGGCCTGTTATCAGGTGTAATAGGGATTCTTTTTTATCCCATTGGAAAAGGGTTAGCAATTGTGGTTTCACCACTGCTTCAATATATATTGACAATCGTTAAGGCATTGGGCAACTTACCTTTTTCAGCATTATCTACAGTACATATTTATAGCAGGTTATGGCTTGTATTTTCCTATATTCTATTGTTGCTTTTTCTATTCTGGCCAATATTCAAGGAGAGGCGGCAAGAAAAAGTAAAAAATCGTCCCATTGTGCCTGTGAGCCTTTGTGTAGCCAGTTTCTGTATTGCGATGTTGCTCAATTATTTTACCTATAATCGTTCCCAACTGACTTTGTCTGTTTTAGATGTTGGTCAAGGTCAGTGTATTGTTTTACTCTCTAGTGGGAAAGCAGTTATTGTAGATTGTGGAGGGTCTAGTTCAGATAATGCAGGTAATGTAGCAGCAGATTATTTACAAGGTATGGGAATCCAAACCATAGAATGTTTGGTACTATCTCATTGTCATGAAGACCATGCCAACGGTGTTGTACAGCTAATGGAGCGTATGCAGGTGTTGCGTGTGGCAATGCCTGACAGTGAGGAAGAAGATGATTTGCATATGGAAGTACTCAAATGCGTCGCAGAGGAAGGTTCTACACTATATACAATCAACGAAACGACCAATATTCTGTTCGGACAAGCCAATATGACTCTTTATCCGCCTTTTGAGGGAGAGGATGAGAATGAACGTGGATTAACAATACTTTGCAATGTCCGATCATTTGATTTGTTGATCACAGGGGATATGGGTGAAGAGACTGAGGAACGTTTGGTTTCCAATGTTGAATTGCCAGATGTAGAAGTGTTGGTTGTAGGACATCATGGTTCAAAATATTCAACAAGCGACTTGCTTTTGGATGATATAACACCGGAAATTGCGGTGATATCAGTCGGGAAAAATTCATATGGGCATCCTGCGCCAGAAACATTGGAGCGTCTGTCTGGAAGGAAAATAAAATGGTATCGCACAGATGAAATGGGAACCATAACCATACAATCTCAATAACTAGAAATATACAATGGTAAAAAGGAGAAAGGTATGCCATCCAAAAAATCAGAAGATATAAAGCAATTTTCTCAACTAAAACGAGATTTATCAAGTCACACTTTAGGATCGCTCTATGTATTTTATGGGGAAGAAACTTATTTGCGAGATTATTATTTAGAAGAAATGAAAAAACAGCTTGTTGGCGAATGGGATGCATTTTGTTTTCATCGTTTTTCTGGGAAAAATCTGTCTATACAAGCTTTGTCGGATGCAGTGGATACACTTCCCATGGGGAGTGAACGAACGATGGTAGTGGTTTATGACTATGATTTGTATCAAACCGCTGGGAAAGAAGCATTAATGGCTCTACTGTCAGATATCCCTGCATATTGCTGTCTGGTATTTGTCTATGATGTTCAGCTATATAAGGGAGACGCAAGGACAAAATTGTATGGTCTACTTAAAAAAACAGGACAAGTTATTCAATTTGCGCAGCAATCTCAGAACGATCTTGTGCGTTGGATTGCAAGACGTTTTGCAGCTACAGGTCATCAAATTGGACAAAGAGAAGCAGAATATTTGATTTTCTTATGTGGTGGTCTTATGACAGGTCTCATTTCAGAAATTGGCAAAATCAGCGCTTATGCAAATTCTTCACATATTGCCAAAGAGGATATTGACGCGGTTGCCGACCCCGTTCTGGATGCTGTGGTATTTCAAATGACAGATGCAATTTTACAAGGTAATATGGAAAAAGCAACTCAACTATTAGGAGACTTGTTACGCATGCAACAACCACCTATTATGATTCTTTCTGTTTTGGGAAAGCAAATGCGGCAGCTACACTCCGCGAGATTAGCGTTAGAATGCGGGAAAGATGCGACCTATCTGACAAAACTGTGGAAAATGCGCTCTTCATACCCTGCACAAAATTTAATGCGAAGTGCAAAACAATTTGACGTTCTATGGTGCCGAAAAGCGGTAATGCTTTGTGCTCAAAGTGATTTTGATATGAAACAGTCTAAAGTAACACCAGAAGATCAGCTTATTTTCCTTTTGCTACAATTGCTAGAAGAGATACAGAAGAAAGGGAGAAGGTAACATGTATCAAATCAAAGAAGTAATTGTGGTAGAGGGAAAATATGATAAAAATACGCTTTCCCAGGTTGTAAAAGCGACTATTATTACAACAGCGGGATTTGGGATTTTTTCACAACGAGAACAATTAAACCTTTTGCGCCGCTTGGCTGCGGAAAGAGGACTGATTGTGATGACAGACAGTGATGGTGCTGGTTTTGTGATTCGAAATTATATAAAAGGTGCTATTCCTAAAGAACAAATCAAACATGCTTTTATTCCGGATATATATGGAAAAGAAAAGAGAAAACGACATGCAGGGAAAGAGGGGAAAATTGGTGTTGAAGGAGTGCACTCTGACCTCCTTTTGGCTGCATTGAGGCGGGCAGGTGCTACATTTTTGGATCAAACATCTGATCCCGTTTGTTACCCATGGACCAAGTCAGACCTCTATGAAATAGGTCTCCTTGGAAGAACAGAGAGTGGCATACAAAGAAAAAAACTTCTTCGTTTTTTGAATTTGCCTGAACATTTAAGCACAAATGCCCTTTTAGAAATATTACGTATCTTATATACTCCGAAGAGATTGGAACATTTGTTATCTAGTATGGAAGAATAGCTGGTGTTGCATTTTGTCGAAACTTGCGAACGATGTGGGATTGCCAGACCGTATAAAGATGCAGTATACTAAAATAAATGGTATAGCAATCGGGGGGTCTGGCATGAAAGAAATTTTATGGGACAGGAAAGAAGTATCTCTTGAAGAATATGATGCTTTACAAGCAGAGTATTATCTGCTAATCGACGAAATCAAAATAGGAGAGACGCTTTTCTGTGAAAATTACGGAATCAAACTGCGTTTATGGGGTGACGGAACAGAAGAATTGGCAATGGTACCATGTGTTTCTCCAAATGCAAAACAAATGACAGTTTTGATGAATTTACTCAGTCAAAATGTTGTAACGCCAACAACATTATCAGACGTACTGGATGACTGGCTTGCATGAATAACACAAAAAACGCACAGCAGCTACCCCCTTGTTCAAGGTAACTGTTGTGCGTTTTCATTTTTAAATGATAGGTGATAGAAGTGTTAGCAGTTATCAAAGATCAGGAAATTTGCTTATTTTGCTTTAAAGCTATCTTTCAATGAAACAGAGCGATTGAAGACCAGAGCACCTGGTTGACTATCTGGATCCAAACAGAAATATCCCAGACGCATAAACTGATAAGAGGCTGGTGTTGTGGCAGAAGCAAGGGAGCTTTCTACTTTGCACCCATTCACGATCTCTAAAGAATGGGGATTGATACAATCCAGAAAATTCTTGTCTGGTCCATCTGGATCGGGATCGATAAATAAGTTATCATATAGGCGTACTTGAGCATCAATTGCACTTTCGGCATCTACCCAATGGATAGTTCCTTTGATCTTCCTGCCATCTGATGGATTTCCACCTCGTGATTGTGGATCGTATTCTGCTAATACTTCTACAATTTGACCGTTTTCATCTTTTACACATCCGGTGCAGCGAACAACATAGGCTCCTTTTAGGCGCACTTCGTTTCCGGGGAAAAGACGAAAATATTTTTTGGGTGGTTCTTCCATAAAATCATCAGACTCGATCCAAAGATGGCGGGAAAAGGGAACGGTACGTGTTCCATCTTCTGGTCGTTCGGGATTATTTTCCACTTCAAATGATTCTTTTTTACCCTCTGGGTAATTGGTTATTGTAAAACGGACAGGGTGTAAAACTGCCATTACACGCTGCGCTGTTGCATTGAGATCTTCTCGTAAACAATGTTCTAAAAAACTGTATTCTACTGTGTTAGGTGCCTTTGCGACACCGATACGGTCGCAGAAATTTCGGATGGAAGCAGGAGTGTATCCACGGCGACGTAACCCTCGAAGAGTTGGCATTCGCGGGTCGTCCCAACCAGATACAATTCCTTCTTCTACCAATGTACGTAATTTCCGCTTGCTCATTACGGTATAATTAATACCAAGACGTGCAAACTCAATCTGTCTCGGCTTAGACTGGCAGGAAATATGGTCTCGTACCCAATTATACAGTGGTCGGTGATCTTCAAATTCCAGGGAACAAAGGGAGTGTGTAATTCCTTCTAGTGCATCTTCAATAGGGTGAGCATAGTCATACATAGGATAAATGCACCAACGATCTCCTGTACGATGATGGTTCATATGGTTGATTCGGTAAAGTACCGGATCTCTCATATTAAAATTACCAGAAGCTAAGTCTATTTTTGCCCGAAGTGTCATTGAACCATTAGGAAATTCTCCTGCACGCATTCGTTGAAACAAGGCTAGACTCTCTTCGATAGGGCGATCACGGTAGGGACTTTGTGCAGGCGTATTGATGTCTCCTCGTAGTTCTCTCATCTGCTCAGGTGTAAGTTCACAAACATATGCCAATCCTTGCTGTATCAGTTCCACTGCAAATTCATACATTTTTTCAAAATAGTCAGATGCAAAATAGAAATGGTCATCCCAATCGTATCCCAACCAATGAATGTCCTCTTGAATAGCCTCTACATATTCCACGTCTTCTTTAGTGGGATTGGTGTCATCCATACGAAGGTTGCAAATGCCACCATATTTTTCTGCAGTGCCAAAGTCAATATTAATGGCTTTTGCATGTCCAATATGCAAATATCCGTTTGGTTCTGGCGGAAAGCGAGTGTGTACTTGCATCCCATAAAATTGGCCGCCCTGTTCCAAATCTTCTTCGATCAATGTATGAATAAAATGTTTCCCGAGTTCGGGAGTATTGTCAGTGGTTTTCAGTTGTTCAGCCATTGTCTGATCACTCCTTTATCTCAACAGTATCAATCCGGTTTTCCATTACAATACAAGTATTTGTAAAATTTGAGAAAAATAAAATACAAAATACATTATACCGCAAAACGAGGAAAAAGAAAAGGAATTTTCACTTGAAAAAGTTGAATGAAATACTTGACAATTGTATTACTTTTTACTCTAATAGTTAAGTAAGGAATATAATCATAAATAGTGAGAACGGGAAGACAAGACCCATCAAAACGGAGGGATCATTATGTATGACATGATTATTATCGGCGGAGGTCCGGCTGGACTAACAGCTGCCATTAATGGAAGAGTTCGAAATAAGTCCGTACTCCTTTTTACAAACGATTGGAAACACTCATATCTTTACCAAACAAGGTCGATTGATAACTATCCGGGCCGTCCTGGAATTTCTGGTTCGAAACTTTTAGAGGAGTTGGTATCACATGCGCAATCACTAGGGACAGAAATAGATCTTAAACGTGTGTTGACCATTATGCCTATGGATGACTATTTTTATATTGCAGCTGGAGCAAGAACAGAGCAAGCAAAAAAAATTATTTTAGCAATAGGAACAGGCAATCATGTAAAATTCCCGGGAGAGGAACAATGGATTGGCAGAGGAGTCAGTTACTGTGCCACATGTGATGGAATGTTATATCGAAATGGGAAAAGAGTAACTGTTATTGGAAAAGCAGCTGATGCAGTAGAAGAAGCCAACTATCTCAATGAGATAGGTTGCCACGTTACTTTTATTAGTCAAAAACCGGTAGAAGGTTTAGATGAAGCCATTCAACCAGTTATCGCAAATAAACTAGAGATTAAGGGTGATGAGGCAGTGCAAGCGCTTATTGCAGATGGAAAAGAGATTCCAAGTGATGGGATTTTCATATTACGCCAGACAGTAGCACCAAATGATCTTCTGCCCCATTTAAAGACAGAAAATGGTGGTATTTGGGTGAATCGACGTATGGAGACATCCATCCCAGGTGTATATGCTGCTGGAGACTGCACTGGACGTCCGTTACAGGTAATCAAGGCTATGGGAGAAGGGCAGCAAGCAGCCCTTTCAGTTATTGAAGATTTAGACCATAAGAATTAAATCATATGAGAAATACAGATATGGAAATTATGAAATAGTCACAGAAAGCTGCTATGATGTACAAACCCACTATGGCTGTGGCTGAAAATGGTGGAATGATGTTCTTTATAAAACCGAGAATGGCATAATAGACCGAAAATATTCAATCAATGATGGAAATAGCCCATAGATTGCATGCAATCTATGGGCTATTTTATATTTTCTTAACCTATCTTTTGAGTTATTTCATCTTTCACACTGATTTTGGTATGCTTGAAGGCGAGTTTGAACGTTTTTTTGTAAGTTCCTATAAAAGAATTGGTAATCGTAAATATGGTAAACTCCATTCTGGAAGATGTCTAAAGCAGCTGGATATGTTTTACTGTTTATATCAGGAACTTTTAGAGTACCTCTTTCTGGATCAATATATGCACCTGTTAAGTTGGGGATTTCTGTTACAATATTGCCTTCGTAATCTGTAAAACAGGCACCTATGTTAAGAGATGAATCTGCCGGTGTGGAATCCGTTTTCCAGTTTAGTGGATTAATTGAAAGCGTTTTTACATCCTGTGGGACTATCAAAGAGTCGGTGATCCATTCGGCTTCACTGTTAAAAGAGATGATAACTCCTGTGTCATTTTCACCAGAAGCAACTGCCAAGAAGGGATATGTATCCAGTTCATCTTGCGTAATTCTCCATCCAATTGCATAGCAAGCTATCAAACGTTTGGCAATTTCCTGATCGGCAGCAAAGTCCTTTAGTAGACGAATACACATATCGGCACCTTGGGAAAATCCTGCCAAAATCAGAGGTCGACCCTGATTCCAATGTTCAAGATAGTAGGAAAAAGATGCTTTGACATCTTCATAAGCCCGTTGTAAATAAATTTCCTGCTTCTCTTCGGACAACGTATAGACATGTAGTCCTGCTTGTTGGTAGTAAGGTGCAAAGAAGCGGGTATTACCATCATAGATTCCTTTTTCCATATGAATGGCTCCCAAAAAAGATGCTTTTGCTTTTTTGTCAGTAAGAGGCATATTGTAACTATTGTCATCACCTGTGTATATAGTAGGACACAGAAAAAAAACATCAGCGTAGGTGTTTTCTTCCATTTCGCAGTAGGCCCAATTTTCAGAGAGTGAATAATCAGTTTGAGGTGTTGGACCTGTACAACCGCTGATACATATAAAAAACAGATATATAGCTAAGAAAAAGCTCGTTCGTTTCATGATTCCTCCTACAGTAAGTTAGATTGCCATGCACCATAGAGATCGATGTTTTATCCATTGGAGAATTATTACAAATTTATATTAGAGCTTTTAATAATATTTCTATATCAAAACTGTTTTGAAATAAAAATATATTAAAATAGATGTAGTTACAAATGCTTATTGTAAAGATTCAGCTTAAAATATTGTTAAGGCTCTTGCAATTTTGAACGCCATGGCGGGCACTTTAATCATAAGGGTACAAACCAATAATGAGTTGTTTCTACTAAATAAAGAAGTAGTGAGCCATACTGCATTCCAGGCAAGAATGGGTAAAGAATAGGAGTGTTTAACCTACTGGTAATGAAAAAAACATGTACAAAGCCTGGAGCATCCATCGAGATCCCTGGGGTCTACACGTGGCTTTGTTTTTTAGATTTTTTAGTTTTTTTGCAAGGGGGGAAAATTACAAACTGTTTTTTTGAAACCTTCAACGTGATTCTTAATGGCATCAAAACTTTTTGCACTGATTACATGTTCCATACGGCAAGCATCCTCTGTAGCTGTTTCAGGATCCACCCCTAATTCTTCCAACCACGCAGAGAGGAGAGTATGTCGTTCATAGATGGTTTCTGCAATGGTACGACCTTTATCTAGAAGTGTGATATGTCCATCCGGACTGATAGTGATATATCCGTTTTCGCGTAGATTCTTCATAGCTACACTAACACTAGGCTTGGAGAAATCCAGCTCGTTGGCAATATCGATAGAACGTACGATGCCTTTGCGTTGCTGTAAAATGAGGATAGTCTCTAAATAATTTTCTGCGGATGCCTGGATTTTCAAAAAATCACCTACTTTAAAGTAAGATTTTTAAATCATCATACATCATATCATGAATCATCTATTTAAAGCAAGAGTAAAGGGCAGTGTTTCCTTTAACTGAAAAATATCTTGACAAATCGGTTAGTATATGCTAACCTAACTGATAGTTAGTTGGAACTAACAACATGATTCGTAAACAATATGATTGTAAAGAAAGGATTTACAATGATTCCATTGATTTTTGCAAATGTGGGCGAAGAAAATATTATCAAAAAAGTAGGTGGTGCGCAGAAGGTACGCATACACTTGGAGAATCTTGGGTTTGTGCCAGGAGAAAACATTACCGTTGTATCGACTATTGGCGGAAATTTGATTGTGAATGTTAAAGAATCAAGGGTGGCAATTAGTCGAGAGATGGCAAGCAAAATTATGGTATAGATTGTATTTGGATAGAGCGTGGAGGTGCGCGAGTGAAAACATTAAGACAAATCAAGATAGGACAGCGAGCAACTATTGTAAAACTGCATGGAGAAGGTGCAGTCAAACGTCGTATGATGGATATGGGGTTGACGAAAGGAACAGATGTTTATGTACGGAAAGTGGCCCCATTGGGAGATCCAATTGAAGTCACTGTGAGGGGTTATGAGTTGTCAATTCGGAAAGAGGATGCCGAGCGAGTGGAAGTGGAAGAGAAAAAATAAAAGAGAGACACTTCCCATTTTGATCATAAATAAGCTTGATGAGAACACAGAAAGGACGAACAATTGTGAAGATTAGAATTGCCCTTGCAGGAAACCCCAATAGCGGCAAGACAACATTATTTAATGCTTTAACTGGCGCGAATCAGTTTGTTGGAAACTGGCCTGGGGTTACAGTTGAAAAGAAAGAAGGGAAATTAAAAAAGCATAATGATGTCGAAATTATAGATTTACCTGGCATTTATTCTTTATCGCCATATACTTTGGAAGAAGTGGTAGCAAGAAATTTTCTCATCAACGAGCGTCCTGATGCCATTTTAAATATTGTGGACGGCACCAACCTAGAACGCAATTTATATCTTACAACACAGTTAACAGAACTGGGGATTCCTGTGGTGGTTGCAGTGAATATGATAGATATTGTAAAAAAGAAAGGAGATCATATTCAAATTGAAGAACTTGCTCGTCAACTTGGGTGTAAGGTCGTAGAAATTTCTGCGTTAAAAGGGCAAGGTACGGTGGAAGCTGCAGAGGAAGCAATACATGCAGCAAAGAGAACAAAAACGATCCCTCAGCATCAGTTCAGCGGTCCTGTGGAACATGCTATTGCGCACATAGAAGAAGCAGCAGTGCACAATATGCCGCAAGAACAGCAACGTTGGTATGCGATTAAAATTTTTGA
Source organism: Clostridia bacterium (assembly GCA_963929765.1). GTDB lineage: Bacteria > Bacillota > Clostridia > Oscillospirales > Oscillospiraceae > RGIG529. The sequence continues at coordinate 10,696 of CAWVKD010000080.1, forward strand.
ACGAGATCAAAAGATACTGGACCAGCTCAAATTAAGTCAAACAACATTGGAGCACATCGAAAAAGACATCCAAGCGGCAGAACACGAATTGGATGACGATGCAGAAAGCATTATTACCAATGAACGGTATGTGTATATCGCTTCTATTATGAAGGGGTGTTATCGTAAAAAACATGCTGGAACACAATCAATTTCTGATCGCATTGACAAAGTAGTTACCAACCGTTTTTTGGCACTGCCCATTTTCGCAGTAGTCATGTTCATCGTTTATTATATATCGGTCACTACAGTTGGAACATGGGCAACAGATTGGGCCAATGATGGTGTATTTGGAGATGGGTGGCATTTATTTGCTATAGGTTCTGCCGATTATGAAGCGGCAGTAGAAGAATATGTAGTTCCTGGAGCACAAATAGAGGCATTTGAAGCAAGTGCAGAAGAAGCAGGAATTGATCCGGCACAGGCAACGGATTTAACAACAACAGCGTATCTTTATGATGACAATGGAGTTGTAGAAGAAGAGATTCCTGTTACATATGAAAACTATCTTCAGGCATTAGAGATAGAGGAGCCAGATCCAGCCTCCTATGGGCTTTGGATACCTGGAATTCCAGTTTTAGTTGAAAATGGATTGAATGCTGTTCATTGTGCTGATTGGTTAAAAGGATTAATTCTAGATGGTATTATTGGCGGGGTAGGCGCAGTATTGGGATTTGTGCCTCAACTGTTAGTTTTATTCCTTTTTTTAGCGTTTCTGGAAAGCTGTGGTTATATGGCTCGTATTGCCTTTGTCATGGACCGAATTTTTCGTAAATTCGGATTATCTGGAAAATCTTTCATTCCAATGTTGATTGGAACAGGTTGCGGCATTCCTGGTATTATGGCATCACGTACCATCGAACATGAACGAGATCGTAGGATGACCATTATGACAACTACGTTTATCCCGTGTGGAGCCAAGTTACCTATTATTGCTTTGATTTCTGGCGCCTTATTTGGCGGCGCATGGTGGGTTGCGCCCAGTGCCTATTTCGTTGGTATTGCTGCTATTATCATTTCTGGCATCATGTTGAAGAAAACAAAAATGTTTTCTGGCGATCCAGCACCTTTTGTAATGGAACTTCCTTCCTACCATTGGCCAACTTTAGGGAATATTCTGCGTTCCATGTGGGAACGGGCATGGTCGTTCATAAAAAAAGCAGGAACTGTGATTTTGCTCTCTGCCATTGTTCTTTGGTTCCTACAAGGATTTGGATTTGAAAATGGAACATTTGGTATGGTAGACGATTTGAACCATTCCCTTTTAGCAGCAATCGGTGGTGCTATTAGCTGGCTCTTCGCACCTTTGGGCTGGGGGAACTGGCAAAGTGCTGTGGCAGCTATCACAGGTCTCATTGCTAAAGAAAATGTTGTTGGAACCTTTGGCATCTTATTTGGCGGATTTGAAGAAGTGGCGGAAAATGGATGGCAGGTTTGGTCTAACTTGCAAGCTACTTTTACACCGTTGGCTGCTTATTCTTTCTTGGTATTCAATTTGTTATGCGCGCCTTGCTTTGCTGCAATGGGTGCTATTAAACGAGAGATGAACAACGCAAAGTGGACCCTGTTTGCTATTGCATACCAGTGCGTATTCGCATATGCGATTTCATTGTCCATTTACCAATTAGGCATGCTATTTGCTGGAGCAGGAAGTATTATCGGAGTGATTGCTGCCCTTATCATTGTAGCATTTGTTTTATATATGCTATTTCGCCCAGCGAAAAATCGAGATTTGCAAGGCAATATTGCACATGTATCGTTACAGTAAGGAGGAATCACTATGATTGCTTTTCTGGGAGCCAATATTGGTACGATTTTGGTTGGGATGGCAATGATCTTACTGATAACAGGAATCCTCTTTAGTATGTACAAAAGGAAAAAGAAAAAGATATCTTCCTGTGGATGTGGTTGTGCCCAGTGTAGTGCTTCAGAAATTTGTCATAAAAAATAAGCTTAAAGCTGCTTTATCAATGTATTAGGTGGAATGTGATTATCCTTCTCACATTCCACCTCCCAACTCCCATTAAAAGGAAATTATTTCCCACCCCCATCAGTTAGTTAAAACTAACTGATGGGGCAAGAAAGGAGATTATATGAGTGTTGTTATTGTTGGAGGGAATGAGCGCATGGCTTGTCAATATGCAGATATTTGCAAAGGATATGGATGCAAGGCCAAAGTATTTACCAAAGAGAATGGCTCTTTGAAAAAGAAAATGGGCAATCCCGACCTACTGATTTTATTTACCAATACAGTGTCACATAAAATGGTTATGAGTGCTTTTCAAGAAGCAAAAAGGAATCGAATTCCCGTCGAAAGAATCCACAGCAGCAGCGCAACTGCATTACATGCTGTATTGTCTAAACGGTGTACTTGCATGTAGAAAGGAGGGAATTCGTTGTTAGAAACTTATTTGATCAAACATTGTGCACCTACTCTAGCCTCGCTAAAAACAGCTGGTCTGTTTCACCTGTCATTTTGTGAAAAAAGGGATATTGAAGAGCAGCTTTCTCAATGGAACAATCGATTAGAATCTAAGGGTATTCGTCTACGTTTGATAAAGCGGGGAGAGCAAAGTGTTTTGATTTATGTTTATCGTAAGTCTCAGTTGCAAGCAGATTTACAAGCTCCTGGTGTTGCTTCTTTTTTAAAAGAGTATGGTTATGAAAAAACTGATATAAAACACGCTCTATCACGGCTGGAACAGCGTTTAGAGAAGGAAGAAATATTCCCGCATGAAATAGGAGTCTTTTTGGGATATCCTTTGAAAGATGTTATTGGCTTTATTCGCAATAAAGGGCGAAACTGTATCTATACAGGGGTTTGGAAAGTATACGATAACGAAGGTAAGGCCTTGCAGTTGTTTGCCAAATATAAAAAATGCAAAGACATTTATGGAAAACTTTGGAAACAAGGAAGGAGCCTGTTACAACTGACAGTGGCAGCTTAGTAAGCGATCACTGTAGATATAGAAAGGAGAATATCAGTCATATGAGTCAAGTTGCAGTTGTTTATTGGAGTGGTACTAATAATACCAAACAAATGGCAGATGAAGTGTTGAAAGGGATCATAGAAGCAGGTGCAAAAGGGATTCTTTTGACGCCGACAGAATTTGATAGCAGTATGATGGATCAATTTGATGCAGTTGCGTTTGGTTGTCCGTCGATGGGAGCGGAACAATTAGAAGAGAATGAATTTGAACCAATGTTTCTAATGTGCAGACCGAAACTTTGTGGCAAACGAATCGCTTTGTTTGGTTCTTATGGTTGGGGAGATGGAGAATGGATGCGTAATTGGGAAGAAAGTTGTATGGAGGATGGTGCTATTTTGGCTTGTGACAGTGTAATTTGCAATGGTGCTCCGAATGAAACGGCAAGTAAGGCTTGCCAGGAACTTGGAAAATCACTCGTTTTATGAACGATTCCAAAAACACCCATACCTCTTTGAGGGGTATGGGTGTTTTTAATGATTTTATTCTACCTTGGTTCCACAAACGATGCAAAAATTCTGCCCTGGTTTTAACTCTGATCCACAGTTCCGGCAGGTTAACGTTTTGGGAGTCGATGAAGCAAGATTAGAAGAGTCATCTGGCTCTGGCAACTGGGTACCACAAACGGTACAAAATTTTAATTCTGGTCCTACAGCATTGCCACAAGATGGGCAAAGCCGGGCTGTTTCTTGAGAGGAGGATTGGGCTTCTTTAATTG
>CAWVKD010000081.1:0-8489 GCA_963929765.1 Clostridia bacterium
CAGTTGTTTCCGCAACTGCCAAAACCACCACAACTAAACAAAAGGATGAGGATAATCAAAATCCACAGGCAGCCACCGCCCCAACCATTATTACAGCAACCCATGTGCCGAACCTCCTGTACAATATGTTATGTTTGAAACCGTTGTTTTCGGTCTCAATTCATTCTATGTGGCTAGCCAAAAGAGGTGCGGCAAGATCATAAATTTTTTCAAAGAATACGATTGCTGGTAACAGAAGACATAATTTTTTTCACCTGATCAGCCTGGAGGGTTCCTTGATCATCGAGATAAGCGAGAAGTGTCTCACCTGATTTTCTCTGGGCAAGCAACCCATAATAAGATAAATAAACCATCTGTGCACGATAGAAAGGTTGAGTAGAAAGCATCTTTCGTTCTCCCTCTGTAATGGCACCTACAGCTTTTGCCTTTTCCAATGAAGTATCCCATTGAAATTCTCCATCAGAATCTCGATATCCTAAGGCTCGAAGCAAAAAGGTCACATATTCCTTTGCGCCAATCTGTTGGTATGTTCCAAAGGCAACGCTGGATACTCCTTTGGTATATCCCTTTTCATAGGCATATGCCACATATCCATTGCACCAATCTGGCACATCACGAAAAGGATGAGGTGTTTGACAGGAAAGTGCTTCTTCTTCCTGCCCTATCATGCGGAGAAACATAATCAAACCTTCGATCCGATTTGCTTGATCTTCCAAAGCGTATCCCGATCCATAAGATAAGTCTTTTCCTTTAAATAAACTCATTTGCTGCAAAGCTGAAGCCAATTGGTTATAATCTGTAGCTGTACTTTTTTTGAGGGTATAGTATCCATCTACAGACAGCACAGCCGTATCCGACTGTATAATAAAACTAGGTTTGGTGTTCTCTCCTGTCAGATATCGCTGGCGAAGAGAGAGCAGGATCCCACTTGGTACTGTTTCCCCTTCTGTGATGTTGATTACCGCTCCGCCCTGGAACGACACAGACACTTCTCCAGCTAACAGAAACACACTTGCTCCTGTTGTGCCGAAAAGTGTGTCTCCCTTTTTCAGCCGCATCTCCTGAAAGCCATTGGCATACTCTATACCTCTTTCATTGGATACCGCCGCCAAAGAGCTGGAATTCTGGGAACCGCTGACCGTTGCCAAATAGTCCAGAGCGTCTTCATATGCCTCATCATACACAGCGTCTATCTTCTCCTGGGCTTTTCCAAGAACAGAAGAAAGGTATGTTCCATTTAAATAACTTTGTGAAATCAGAGGATCTGAGGAGGAACCGCCCAGCGCTACAGCAAATGCTACCACTACCAGACAGCATACAGCCAAGAGCAAACTCAGAAGCCTTTTTTTCATCTCGGGTTCCTTTCTCTTAATAAGATGTAGGTTAGAGCAACTATTGTTGCTCCTTCCTCTTCTTTATTTCCTTCCACTACATTTTTTGTTCTACTTCTAATTTCAATTTCTCCACAAAGGCTTCCATAGTCATCAGACCCAAATCGCCTCCACTTCTGGAACGCACGGCCAATGTGCCTTCTGCTGCTTCTTTGTCTCCCAGCACAATCATGTAGGGAATTTTCTGCATTTGGGCTTCTCGGATTTTATATCCGATTTTTTCATTTCTATGGTCTGTTTCCACACGGAATCCTGCTTTTTTAAGCGTCTCTGCCACTTGGTCAGCATAGTCGGCTGTTCTGTCTGTAATTGGCAAAACCGTCACCTGAACCGGTGCTAGCCAAGCAGGAAAAGCACCAGCATAATGCTCAATTAAAATACCAATGAACCGCTCAATACTACCAAAAGCGACTCTGTGGACCATAACAGGCCGATGCTTCTCTCCATCAGACCCCACATAGGTAAGATCAAACCGCTCGGGCATTTGGAAATCCAGCTGGATGGTACCACATTGCCATGTTCTACCAATGGAATCTTCCAAATGGAAATCGATCTTAGGACCGTAAAATGCCCCATCTCCCGGATTGATAATATAATCCATACCACGATCTTCCATGACTTGGCGCAGTGCACCTTCCGACATGCGACGCATTTCTTCTGATCCAATGAAATCATCTGGACAGGTAGAAAGCTCCACATGGTATTTGAATCCAAACACTTTATATACACTATCGATTAGTTCGATAACACCTGCAATTTCTTCTGGAATTTGTTCTGGAGTCATGAAAATATGAGCATCATCCTGTGTGAAACTGCGGACGCGAAACAGCCCATGCAATGCACCGGAAAGTTCATGTCGGTGCACCTGACCCAGTTCCGCCATTCTGCGCGGCAAGTCACGATAGGACCATGGCTTTCTCTTGTAAGCCAACATACCGCCTGGGCAATTCATGGGTTTGATCGCATACCCTTCTCCATCAATTTGGGTAAAATACATATTTTCCTTATAATGATCCCAATGGCCACTGCGATGCCATAATTCTTCGTTTAAGATAAGAGGAGTGCGAATTTCTTCATAGCCCCATTTTGCATGCACTTCTCGCCAAAACGCTTCCAGTTGATTCCGCAAAATCATACCTTTAGGGAAGAAAAACGGAAAACCCGGCCCTTCATCCATCAACGCGAACAAATCCAACTCTTTTCCCAATTTACGATGATCCCGTTTTTTTGCCTCTTCTATGCGGGTCAAGTATTCTTCCAAATCCGTCTTTTTTAGAAAAGCAGTTCCATAGATCCGTTGGAGCATTTTACGGTTGGAGTCTCCCCTCCAATAGGCGCCGGTACAGGAAGTAAGTTTAAATGCTTTCACCTTGCCTGTTGCAGTGACGTGAGGCCCGGCACAAAGATCTACAAATTCTCCTTGCTGATAAAATGAAATCACTTCATCTTTGGGCAAATCTTCAATTAGCTCTACTTTATAGGGCTCATTTCGCTCTTGCATAAACCGCAAAGCTTCTTCTCGCGGCAATTCAAAATGCGTTAGTTTCAAATTCTCTTTTACGATTTTTTTCATTTCGGCTTCTAAACGTTCCAGATCTTCTTGGATAAATGCGTGTTCAGAATCGATATCATAATAAAAACCATCTTTGATAGACGGTCCAATGGCCAGTTTTGCCTCTGGGTACAGACGCTTCACCGCTTGAGCCAGAATATGAGACGCAGTATGTCGTAGTGTATCTTTGCCGGCTTGATCTTCCCATGTCAATATGGAAATACTGCAATCTTCTTCGATGGGAAGCATTAAGCTTTTGGCAACACCATTTACTTCGCAAGCAAGAGCAACTCGAGCCAACCCACTGCTGATAGACTCTGCCACTTCTTGCCCTGTTACACCTGCCTCCCGCTCAATAACAGAACCATCTTTTAAAGTTAAATGAATCATTCTATTCTTCTTCCTTTCTTTCCCGGGGGAAAAAAATCTCACCCCTGAATTCCTTCAGGGGTGAGATGAAAAATCCCATGGTTCCACCCTGCTTGAAGCCAAACGCTTTGGCTCCCGCTTCATTTGGCTGTAACGGGCTCACCCGGCCCGGTCTACTGCGCATCTGCGGTTCGGCGGGCGGCTCTTGGGCGGTACATGATACAAATGCTTGCAAGGGGTTTTCAGCCAATGTCCCCTCTCTCTGTTGCATTTATCTGCATCTGTGTGTCCCTGTCATTGCCTTTTCCTATACATTTTGACTGTATCATAAAGTGCTTTTTCTGTCAAGCATTATGATACTGGCACATAAATAAAGGTTGCTGTTTCAGTCGAATAGATCGCAGATCTTATCACATGCAATGTTCCATCTTCTTTTTTTGTTACCACTTCTTTCCATGCATCTTGCCCATCAGACGCGATATAATAAATCTGTGCATCTGTTTCGTCGCATTCGGCCTTCCAAACGGATGGGTCTTCTTCATCGTCAACACCTTTTCGTCTCCATACATGTTGGGAGCCGTCTGGGAATATCACCGTTCCATCCGCCTTGTATTCATAAACAGTGCCCTCTTCTTCTATAGACCATTTACCAATGATCCAATCAGGGTCTGTGATATCCGTCCCTGTATCCTTCACATCTTCTGCCAAGTCGGCCAGAATTTGAGAGGACTCTTGCACAAACGTGTCAATGACCGTTTCCATGTCAGCTGTCGATTGGATCTGGCTCATCTCATCCAAAAATGTTCTGGTAACCCGAACCAGTTCCTGCATTTTCTCATACATGGGCCGGTATGTCTCAAAAACCCCTTCTTCATCATAGGTTTCCAGCCCTTCACACCACGTCTGCAAGGAATCTCGCAATGTCCGATACGATTCTTGATGTTCCAGCGCCTCGCCTTTTTCTACTGCCTCATAAAATGTTTCCATTTCGTCGGCAAACGTTTTGAAATATTCAGAATACTGTGCTAGCTGTTGAGAGAGCAGCTCTTGAAATGCCTCTTCTGTTTCTGCCCTTGGAAGTAATGGTTCTTGTTGGCCACAAGCAGCCAAAAACAACAGCAAACAAACCGCAAGGCAACCTAACCCCCATTGTTTGAATCGTTTCATCTAAATCAATCCTCCGTTTCCGTCTTTTGTTTTGATCCTCCATGTTCTCTTGATATGAGATGATTTAGTAATATTTTTATGATACCAAAAAATGAAAAAATGACAAGTAATCTCTTTCATCTCATTACAAATAAAGAAACGTGGAGCGTGAACAGTCTCGAAATATTTGACGCTTTCCTTTTCCTATGATATCCTCTTCCCATTGAGTGTTTGTGAGGTGTTTTTTATGCATTCTCTTTCCGTTATCGCCCGAATCCACAGTGATTTGAAAACCAAATTTGGTGTGCCTCGTCAAAGCGGTCTTGTAGATGCCCTTTCTGCAACCATTGTCTTTGAACCGGAATATCGAAATCCAGATGCCCTTCGAGGCCTAGAATCGTTTTCTCACATCTGGCTGCTCTGGCAGTTTTCTGAAACGCTGCAGCACAATTGGTCGCCTACTGTCCGTCCCCCTCGTTTGGGTGGAAATAGACGAATGGGAGTATTTGCCACCCGTTCTCCTTTTCGCCCCAATGCCATTGGCCTATCATCTGTACGTTTGAAACAAGTGGAATTACATACACCATCTGGCCCTGTTCTCCACGTTGCAGGAGCTGATCTAATGGACGGAAGTCCTATTTATGACATTAAACCATATCTTCCTTACACGGATTCCCATCCGGATGCAATATGCCATCCTGCTTTTCAAGTGGACAAGCCTCTCCTCTCTGTTGTGTTTCCTGAAAAATTACTTGATTTGGTTCCACATCAGCATCGCGAAGCCCTGATTGCTGTATTAGCCCAGGACCCACGCCCATCTTACCATTCAAATGTAAGCCGCATCTATGGAATGGAATTCCTCCATTTTGACATTCGTTTTACCGTTTCAGAAAACCAGCTCACAGTATGTGATGTTGTTTCTAAAAATTGTCCCTCAAAACAGGAATAGTTTGGTTTGATACGAAGTATATCTTTTCTCATTTGGGAAAAAAAAGTGAACTGACTGTTTTTTTCTATGGTGAACCTGTTTTTTTGGGGGCAGACTACAAAAGAAGGAGGAATGCCATTGAAACGAATGATCTTCTTTTTTGTTTCTTTTATTGTCTTGTCCACAGTTGTCTTACAAGCATTTGCCAGTGGTCCTGAAGAAAAAACAACGACACAGACAATAGAATTGCCCATTGTCATGTATCATCATGTCTCTCCCAAGGAACATTTGCTTGGAGAGTATGTATTATCTGTTCAACAACTGGAGCAGGATCTGATCTATCTCAAAGAAAATGGCTATTCCACCATCACAACATCTCAACTGTTGGCTTGGTGCGATGGTCGAGGCACATTACCTGAAAAACCAGTTATGATCACATTCGACGATGGATATGAAAGCACTTTTGTATATGCCTTGCCTCTTTTGGAACAATATGGAATGCATGGAGTGGTAGCGGTGATTGGCTCTGTAGCTCAGCAATACTCTGATATACCAGATCACAACTTAGACTATTCTCATATGAACTGGGATACCATTGCAGAAATGGACGCAGGCTCTGTTATGGAAGTCCAATGCCACACTTATAACATGCACAAACTTTCCTCTAGAAAAGGTTGTGGACCAAAATCAGGTGAATCTTATGAAGCCTATCAAACGGCACTGGTAAATGATATCAACCAATTTCAAACGCAATTTTCCGCACACACCGGTCACACTTGTGACGTTCTTGCACTGCCTTTTGGATTCTATTCCAAAGACACCATAAGCATTGCTAAAGACTTGGGATTTCGCATGATTTTCACCTGTACAGAGCGAGTGAACCACTTAACAGGAGATCCAAATGAACTGCTTGAATTGTGTCGTTTTAACCGTCCAAATGGCCCAGACAGTGCCTCCTTTTTTTCAAAATGGGACAAATAAATGGAAAATCAGTTATACAAATGGGAGAGGCATCTCTGATGCCTCTCCCATTTGTATAAAATCTGTTTTTTACGCGACCAGTTGTCAGTTGTCATAGGTTATTATATTTGGGTGAAACAAACTCTTTTTTTATCTTATGTACGCCGCCAAAATGGGCGGCGTTTGGTTATAAAAACCTTACAAAGTGAGTACAGACTCACAGCAACTATAATCAGTATCAATGTTGTGTGCAATAAATCTAGCCTTGAATTGACGTGGGTTACACATCGTAACTGGACCATCTCCAGAAACATCTAAATCTTCTGGCACCACAAATTTGATACATTTTACCAGGATATCTCGGCAAGTAGGATAGCTATGAGCAGGAATGGTTACTGTCTTCATACCTCGTTGGTATTCCATTCCATTTTCATCCACTTCTGTCAAAATGACAGCCAATGCCACTCGTTTCTCTGGACAGACATCTTTAATTGTTACATCAATTTGAATAATTCGTCCCTGGGATTCTAAATAGGTGTCACCTAGATCCATCAAAACAGAGTCGGAACAATCCTGGACCGTTAGATCAACAGGAACGGGACATTCCTCCGGATTGACAACTACGGTACAATCTACAGTTACCGTAGGGGCAGGAAACACAACTACATTTCCTTCTGTATCGGAATAAGTGATAGATTCGTTCACTAATTTCGTCCCTTGTGTTTGCGAAATGTGCCGGATATAGAACTCTAATACCGCGCTTTCGCTGGCTGTTACACCCAGCTCTGGGATACTCCATTTAAGGGTGTTCGAATCAACCATAGTGGCTGTTCCTTTGTTGGGAGGGAGAATACTGGTAATGTTAAAATCAGGATTTACTTTTTCATCGATCACGATGTTTGTAGCTCCTGTTTTGGAAATATTGGCTGCAAGTTCAGCAAACAGTTCTTCTAATTCTGCTTCGTCAGGTGTAACCGCTACATGGGATGCATCCGGATCTGTAGCCCAATCGTTCAGCGTATTGATATCCACTCCATCAGAGCCAACCAGACCAATACAATAAATAATGATTCCCTGACTTCTGGCTTCTGCCGCCACAGGAGAAGGCGGATCACCTATTGTTGTATTTCCATCTGTAAACATCACAATCACTTTTTGGCTGCTGGACATAGGATCAAAAAGCTGCATTGCCTTTGTGAAAGCGTCTGCATGATTGGTGCTACCATTTGCCACCAATCCATCGACTGCATTTTTTAATGTGTCGACTGAGGTGATCAATTGTGTGTTATCCACAGCAGTGCTGGCAAAACTGACAATTCCAATTCGACTTCCGGAGCCAATCTCACCATCTGCCGTTCCATCTGTTGCTTCTTCAATAATATCAATAAAAGTCTTCGCACCTGTTTTCATATTTTCTAAAGGGCTGCCTGCCATACTGCCAGAGCGGTCCAAAACAAGCACAATATCAGTGGGATTTGAAACAATGTCCGGAGCAGCTGTCAGTGCAAGTGTTACTTTGAGAGATCCGTCACAGTCGATCTGTTCCATATTAATTACTTTATTTGAATTTGTAACACCCATTGTGTTACCTCCTTCTGGGATGTTTCCCTATTCCAAGTTATGCACCAAAGAATCACTATGACACATTCCGTGTGCTTTCGATTTTTCCGGAAAAGAAAAAGACTGTATCATATCAAGGAACCTCTTTACCAATGAGTAGAATATAATACTCTAGAATATTGTAAGAAAGTTGGAACGAACGATGCCTTCATTCGATCATTACCGTTATGGATGCCATAATCCCAATGCTCTAAACACATCTTGTTGTTCCCGCTCTTGTTGTATTGGTCCAACAGGGCCTACTGGTCCAACTGGTGCTACCGGTCCTACCGGCCAGGGGATGCAAGGGCCTACTGGACCAACAGGATCTACTGGACCAATTGGAGCAACTGGTATGATTGGCGCCACAGGCGCTACCGGTCCTACAGGCGCTACTGGCATAACAGGTCCAACGGGCCCTACCGGTGCTACAGGTCTTGTCGGACCAACCGGACCCACAGGCGCCATAGGACCAACCGGACCTACTGGTGTAACTGGGCCTGCCGGTGGTCCTACAGGACCTACAGGAGCAACTGGAGCCACC
>CAWVKD010000082.1:0-9586 GCA_963929765.1 Clostridia bacterium
ATCGCTCCTCTATTTCTGTGGACTGGTCAAGCAACACAACAAGGTAGCCCTGACCGGCGAGTGTGCAGATGAGATTTTTGGCGGCTACCCCTGGTTTTACCGGGAGGAGTTGCTGCGCGTGGATGGATTTCCATGGTCCGCTGACCTGTCGGCCAGAACTGCGCTGCTGTCGGACGAGGCGATCCACGATCTAGACTTGGAAGAATATGTGAGGCAGAAGTACCTGGACACTCTGGCCCAAGTTCCGATTTTGCCGGAAGAACAGGGAGAAGCCCGGCGCAGACGAGAGATGAGCTATCTCAATTTACGCTGGTTTATGCAGACTCTGCTGGATCGGATGGATCGTACCAGCATGTCTTGGGGCCTTGAGGCTCGGGTGCCCTTTGCGGATCATCGGATCGTGGAATATGTGTACAACGTACCATGGAGTATGAAATATGAAAATGGAATGGAAAAAAAGCTGCTTCGGGATGCCTGCAAGGAGCTTCTTCCACCCCAACTGCTGTATCGAAAGAAAAGCCCGTACCCCAAGACTTATTCGCCTGTATACGAGGCTTTGCTGGCGGAACGCTTTCAACAGTTGCTCTCCAATTCTAAGGCACCTGTGCATCGCTTTTTGGATCGTAAGAAGGCTGTACAATTTCTTGCAAAGCCCAAGGATTACGGTAAGCCATGGTTTGGACAACTGATGGCAGGACCTCAAATGATGGCCTATTTTTTACAGGTCAACTACTGGATGGAGCGGTATGGCATTGAATGGAGATGATAGAGTCTGCCGCTGTGTGCTGATTGGGATGACTGTCAGGCTGCCTGGACTGACAGGTTAAGAATACCGTGCTTTATCGGAATACATGTTATAAATGGGATCTTGTTGTGTTTTTAGCCGACCCGACTGACACCATATTCTTCTGTGGATTTCATCAGGGATTCTTTATCAGCTATGTTCTGTGTTTATATTCTTGCTCGTGATGGATATGGCCACCTTTCACGAAATTAAGTGCCATGATTTTCTACCCTTCATTTTTTTATTCATCTGTCCAATATGTATTATATTCCTTTAGTTTCTCTATATCTGCTTTTTTATATTTGCACTTTACTGTTGCTTGTGTATTACAATATAATTCATACATAAAATATATTCTTTCAACATTTTCCATATCGGAGCAAGCGAAACAATGCTTGCTCCGTCTTTTTACAAGTAGAAATTGCATGATCGATATACCCAATATGACCTAATTTTTATTTTCCGTCTTCAAATTCGATATGGCAACTTTTTTATTGAATATAAAATTGTTTTAGTTGATAATATCATGTTTCGATTCCTTTTAGACAAAACTTGCAAATCACATTTTTAGACATGCTCTATCAATCATTGTTCTCTGAGTATGCTAGGTAGTTTAATCATTGGGTCTACCCGAGGTTGCCCTAAGGTATCTCAGTAGAAATATTTGACATTTGAACATGGACATTCAATATTGTTCTGTATGATGATTATGGTTGAGTGAAAAACAGAATTATGATAAAATGTGATTTACTCTAAAGAAAAGGGATTCTTTACAATATTAATTAAAATCATTAAAATCGTAAGTTTCATCCAAATAAATGAGTGTGACCAATTTATTGCTATAGAAAGGAAGAAACCATGAAAAAAGAATACGTCATTATGACAGATGCAACTTCCGATATGGATCTTCAACTGATCAAACAATATCAAATCGAAGTAGTTCCAATGCCTCTGGTTGTTGGTGACCAGGAGTACACCCATTATGCAGATGGGAGGGAAATTTCTGTTTCCGAATTTTATCAGCGATTACGCAGTGGAGAAACGGCCAGCACGGCCCAAGTGAATGTGGCAACATATCTTGCTTGCTTTGAAAAATGTTTACAGCAGGGAATGGACATTATTTATATTTGTTTTTCTTCTGGTCTTAGCGGCATGATTCAATCTGCTCACATGGCTATTTCAGAGTTAAAAGAAGCCTATCCAGAGCAAATGATTTATTGTGTTGATTCTTTATGTGCATCTGTAGGACAAGGAATGTTTGTCTATCATGCAGCTCTCCAGAAGGAAGAAGGAATGGATATCCATGGATTGTATCAATGGCTGGAAAAGGAAAAGTTGCACCTTTGTCATTGGTTTACAGTAGACGATTTACATTTCTTGCATCGAGGTGGGAGAGTATCAAAAGCAGTAGCTGTTGCAGGAAGTGTATTGCAAATCAAACCTATCTTACATGTAGACAATCATGGGCATTTGATTGTAATGGAAAAAGCCCGAGGTAGAACCAAAGCGTTAGATATGCTATTGAAGCATATGAAAGAGGATGCAATTGATCTGGAGAACCAGACTATTTTTATTGGCCATGGAGACGATTTGGAACATGCGGAAAAATTGGCACAAATGATCAACCGTTCTGTCAGAGTAAAAGGAATTAGAATTTTACCCATTGGTCCAGTTATTGGTGCCCATTCTGGCCCTGGAACGATTGCATTGTTTTATGTTGGACGCAAAAGGTAAAGTACCATAACAGACAATGGAGCAGACAGCACATAATAGCTGTCTGCTCCATTGTCTGTTGTAGCCATACTTGTCAGCAGATTTTCATTTAATCTGCCTGAACAGCTGCTTGTAATACCTTGTTTGCTACATTTCCGGCTACCGTACTTCCGCTTCCACCGTTTTCAACTAAGACAATAAACGCAAAGGGATGTTCCTCGTCTCGCAAGAATCCTGTAAACCAAGCGTGAGGTTCTTCGCCGTTGCCAACTTCTGCTGTACCAGATTTTGCGCAAATGTCAAGGTTGGGGAAATTTTTAGCACCGTAGTTGCTTACAACATTATTACGCATCATGTCGCTTAGTTGTTTGGCTGTTTCTTGTGGGATCAATTGTCCTGTATTTCCAGAGTGATAAGATCCAATAGAGAAACCTTGGGTTGTAGTTACTTTCGAGATGATGCGTGGAGTTGCAGCATTCCCACCATTTGCAACAGCCCCCATATAGACCATCATAGAACAAGGATTAATCATGTCCTTTCCTTGACCAATTCCACCCCAAGCGAGATTTCCAAGATCATCATCAGAAAATGAAAATGTACCACTGGCTGTGCTCATTCCGTCAATGGAAAGTTTAGTTGTCAAACCGGTCTGTTCCACATAGTGTTGGAGAGCATCGGAGCCCAGTTCCATAGCAAGTTGTCCGTAAATGCAATTGCATGATACAGCAAGTGCTTCCTGAATGGTGAGATCCCCATGTGCTTTGGGGCAAGTAATGGAAGTCCCGTCGACATTCAGTGTGCCATCGCAATGAAACGTACGCTCCAATAAATCATCTGTTGTTTCTAGGGCTGCTGTGGTAGTAATTAATTTAAAAATAGAACCTGGTGTAAATGTAGCTGAAAGCAAACGATTAAGGTAGACACCATCGTATTGTTCGTCATCTGCCTCAATGGTAGGAGGATTGGCCGGATCAAAGGTTGGAGTGCTAACCATACAAATAATTTCTCCTGTTTGATAATTATACACACCCACAGTCCCTTTTCTTCCGTTCAGTGCCCGATAAGCAGTGGCGCATACATTGGCATCGATGGTGAGATACAGATTTCGGCTTCCGCCAATGGGATACGCACCTGTAATCAAATTATATCCAACCAGCTTACTGGCGAAAAACGTTTGTGCACCTGTGCCAATTCGGCCTTCTGAATCGCCTACTGCATGCAAGGTAGCCAGACGGATGGTTTTGTTTTGATTATAACTTCGTTCCCCATTTTCAGTAGATGAGAGAGTTGATCCATTTCGATCTAATATTTGTCCGGTAGCCAGTACACCTCCATTGTACAAATGACGATTGGAAGGAAAAGAAGCCCAGGTGCTTCCATCTCTGACAAAACGAAATGTAAAGATTCCACCACTTAACAGCAATAGGAACGCCAGAATGAGGCAAAAAATAGATCGTTTTTCTAGTTTTTTCATGATTCTATCCTTTCATGCCGTGGTGAGTTTTTTTCTAATCTAATAGCAAAGCTGGCATTTTGACGAGTATCGGCTGCTTTTAAAAAGGCTAAAAGCCCCCACGATGAAAGCATACTGGAGCCGCCATTTGACACAAAAGGAAATGTCACGCCAGTTAAAGGTAATAAATCGACGGAACCACATACATTGAGGATGGTTTGAAATATAAGCAGAGAAGTAGCGCCGCAAGCTGCGATGGTATAAAAAGTAGAGCGCCCAGCTTTCACAGAACGTACAGCAAAAACACCAAGTGTTACGATGGCGCAAATAGCAAGCAATGCGATGATGAGACCCCATTCTTCACATAGAACACCGAAAACAAGATCAGTATCAGAAGCAGCGACATTTGTGAGCCAGCCTCGACCACCACCTACGCCGATCAAGCCACCGCTGGCAGCAGCGCTCATTGCCCGGGTTTGTTGATATCCTGTGGTGCTTGCGTTTTCCCATACATGTCCCCAGACAGCAAATCGCTGAGCAATATATGGCTTTATTTGCAAAACGATGAAACAGGCAAAAACGGTTCCGCCGCAAATCAAGGCAAGGGTTGCAAAGTCGCCAGAACGAAGAAACGCCATAACAAGAAATGTGACAAAGAAAATGGCGGCAGTACCAAAATCTCCCATCAATGCCAGGCATCCAAGGCAAAAACCAGAAAAAAGAATAAATCCATAAAGATTCCGACGAGCGAATAGACGATCTAATGTAGCAGAGCCTACAAAGACAAATGCAATTTTAATTAATTCAGAAGGTTGAAATTGGAAACCGCCGATCGAAACCCAGTTGCGGGCACCATAAACTGTTTTTGCCAGCACTAGGTTCAAAGCAAATAATCCAATGGCTAGTAAAGCCATAAGATGGCGTAGTTTAACGGCACGTTCTAGATCCCGCAAAATCCACCCCAAGATAAGAAAAACAAAAATCCCAAGGAAAATAGCGATTAGCTGCTTGAGTGTGGAAGATGGAGCAGAAGATGAGACTACAGCAAGGCTGAGTGTACACAAAAAGAAAACAATGATTTCCATATCAAATCCAAAACGTTTCGCTGCACGCATGCACAAAGCGTAGCACCACATGCCACCACATAATCCAGCAAATGACAATGGGACCAAAGGATTGATATTATCTCCGTATGCCATTAAAAATTCCATTGCTGTTAGTGCTTGAAACAATGTGAGGAGAAGGAGCGACCCCCAAGGAAACACTGGACGGGATTCCTCTGTACGCTCTTCAAGGAGAAGAGAACGCTCTGATTGGGAGATTGGGATCAATACCAAGTCCATTCCGCCAATGTTGATGACATCTCCTGGATGGACATAGGTGGGCTCATCGATTTTAGAACCATTGACCCAGATTCCCGTTTTAGACGAAAGATCAGTAATGGTCCAATTACCGTCATCATCTCGGATTAGAGTACCGTGATTACGGGAGACAGTAGGATAATTCAGTTGTACATCGCAAGATTTGGCACGTCCTATGGTGTTTTCCCAATGAGATAAAGGGAGGCGGACACCACCGGGCAAGCTTACATAGCCCCAAATTTCTGCGGGATATTTGACACGTAAAAGAGATCGAATGGATGTAGCTAAAATGGCAAGCGCCAAAATAGGCATAATCCATCGGATGATAGATGTGTACCATGTTCCAGATACCGAGGAGCTTTGAAGCCAAGTCCAGGATTGTTCCAACCACTCTTGAATGGAAGGAAACAGGTTGTCCATAATAGAAACACCTCCTTAGCATTGCTTAAAAAAGATTAAAATGATTCCATACCTACATCGATTGTACCACTGTAACACAAATGCAGTCAAAAAGAAACAAGAAAAGATACAAAACAAGCAAATTGTTACTGCTGAAAAGTTCGTAATAATCTAGTTATTGCACCAAAAGCTGATTTGGTTGCTGATGCCGCTAAAGTCTTATCTCTCAAGATATATTTCTGGGAACAGAACTGTAAAACGTGTGTACATTACATTGCTTTCCACGTGTATTTCTGCTCTATGCCGATCTGCAATTTCCTTGGCAATAGCGAGACCTAATCCAGTTCCAGTCTTATTTTGTGGACTTCTCGATTTGTGGAAACGTTCAAAAATATATGGCAATTCTTCAGAAGAAATGCCAGCACCATGGTCTGTGACTGTGAGTACGGGCCTATTATCAGTCGTTAAGTCTAACTCTACCGTACCATCCATGTTTGAAAATTTTACAGCATTGTCTAGCAAAATTAGCAAAAGTTGGCGGATTCTCCCATAGTCGCCATGGACCATACATACTTCCTCTGGACAAACAAGCTGGATGGAAATCTGTTTCTTATGGGCAGAACGGCGAATGGTGCGTGCCGCATCTCGCATAATATCGCAGAGATTCACTTCTTCCATATCCAAATGGAAGTGGATATCTTGGAGCCGTGACAGGTCCAGAAGGTCGTTTACAAGTCGTTCCAGATGTCGGCTTTCTGATAACATTTGTTCATAGTAGTCAGCAACTTCATCAGGTTCGTGTATCGTTCCATCTTGTAACACTTCTAGAGAGCCTCGTAACACTGCCACTGGTGTTCGGAGTTCATGAGATATATTTTCCACAAAATTTTCTTTTAGTTGGTCTAATGCCTTACGATCTTCCTCTGCTTGAGCCAGATGAGAGGAAAGCATGTCGATCATTGTGACCAACTGACCAATTTCATCTTTTTGAGTCACATTGGTTTTTGCTGTGTAGTCACCATCTGACAAACGAAGTGCCGTTTTTTTCATTTGGCGTAATGGACGTGTAAAGTGATAGGAAAGCAGTAGGGCAGCTAGCCCTGACAGCACAAGAGCTATACCAGTGCCTGCTGCCAATGTAGTGATGCCCTGTTTTACAGCTTCATCTATCCCGCTAATAGGGGAGTGCAGTAACACAGCACCTATTATTGTTCCATCGATCGTTATTGGTGCTCCCACGGTAAGGGATGGAGCGCCTAGTATAGGTGAAAATGCTTCGCTATAAGTCAATTCCCCTTCAAAAACACGTTGAACAATCTGTTCCGCATGTTCAGGAAGTTCTGAATATGTTATTTCATGTTGGCCGTATCCACGGGTGATAAGATCCAGATTTTTATCTACAATCCAGATTTCTGCCATTGCTATTTCGTCTAAAAAACGTAGATAGGCACCATATCCTCCTACACCATTTTTCCCTTTTCCACTGCTGTAGTTGAAAGAAGCGAGTGTTTGTGCAATCGAAGTTGCTCTTTTTTCCATAGAATCGCGGTTGATAGTGATAGTATGTTGACGAAACAGAGTGAAAAATATAATACCCGATACAATGGCAAACAGCAAAAGTACCGCTGCAAAGCAAGCTACCAGTTTCCATACGATACGGCTCTTCATGATATCACCTCAAATTTATAGCCTACATTTCGAATGGTGCGAATTTCCCACTTGGGATGAGGAACGGTACCTAGTTTGGCACGCAACCGTTTGATATGCGAGTCTACTGTGCGAGGGTCTCCATAGTAATCGTAACCCCATAGTAGATCCAGCAACATTTCCCGCGTATAAGCTCTGTTTTTTCCATTGGCTAGTGTCCATAACATATCGATTTCTCTTTTGGTAAGTGGAATAAGGTGCCCATCAATGGTAACTGTGTAGTCATTCAGGTTGATTTGCAGATTCTCAATTGATAATATGTTCTGTCCTAAAATGTCTGCTTTTTCCACCCGTCGTAAAACAGCTCGTACTCGAGCCATAACTTCGCCAGGTGAAAAAGGTTTTACAACATAGTCATCAGCTCCAATCTCAAGCCCCATAATTTTTTCGAAATCTTCACCCCTGGCAGTAATCATGATAATGGGAACATTAGATACTTTTCGTATTTCTCGACATACTTGAAAGCCGTCTTGTTTTGGCATCATTACATCTAATAAAATGATGTGTGGCTTCTGGGTAAGGAATAGTTCTATTGCTTGTTGTCCGTCTTCTGCCAACAAAACATCGAAACCTTCTTTCTGGGCTACACTCTTTAAAATATGCAACAATTGTGGGTTATCATCTGCAATGAGCATAGTTGACATTTCCCCATCTCCTCATAATAGTAGTATTAAGTAGTATTATAATAGGAAGGTCATGTGGCAAATCAATGGCAGCACATGAAAAATGACAAAATAATATCTTCCACTTGCCACACAATTGACATATAAGAGAAGTAAAATGAAGTCGTTCCAAGAGAACAGAACAAGAAAGGAGAACGGTTTATGAAACATACGAAAAAAAATCATCGTAAGTTGTGCGCTTGCACTAACACTTGTGGCGACCTCTGTGACCGCATTTGCAAGTACGGTATACAACACACCTGCTGAAGCAGCTGCTGGTGTAACAGGAAAAACGCTAGACCAGGTGATTTCAGAGCGTCAAAGCGGGAAAAGTTATGGCACTATAGCAAATGAAGCTGGAAAGTTGCCAGAATTTCAACAGGCAATGTTGGATATTCGAAAATCTGCTCTGGAAGCGCAGGTGGCAGATGGAACTTTAACACAGCAAGAAGCAGAATCTGCACTTTCCGCTTTAGAAGAACGGCAGTCTTTATGTGACGGAACAGGAAGTGGTCTGGGTCTTGGAAACTGTGGCAATGGCAAGGGACATAATGCAGGCCAAAATCAAGGACTTGGCCAGAAAAATGGAAATGGACGCGGTCTTCGAGATGGTTCCTGCATTGCCTAAATAGGATACATTTTTTGCCATTAGGTGGTATTTGTCTCCAGAGAGCGACAAGCAATACAATGAGAATCAAAACAGTCAAATCTCTCTTTATAAAGGATTTGACTGTTTTTTATTTGTGAATATCAATTTCTCCTCTTAGCAGGAAAGAAATGGTTTAAACAATCTATTCTTCTTTTCCGAAAAGGTGATAATGATTTTGTTGACCTTCTATATAATGTAAAGAGTGCCATTTCCACATTATCTTTTTAATAGAAGGAGAGTGATTTCATGAATGTGGTCGACAGGGATTTTACAGAATTAGTCAATGAAATTAAACTTTTAAGTGAGAAAGAATTATATCACCGAATCAGAAAATGTTTTGATCAAGTGCCAGATGAAACCAAGAGAAGTTGTATGGATTTTTTCAATCGATATGGATATTGGGGGCTACTTGATATAGATAATGGTATCTATGAAGAGATTGAACTGAAGGAAAAGGCATTGTTCAACCATATAGATGATTTTGTGTGGCTATACCATCATCTATCTGACTATCGTTCAAAAAAAACATTATACTCGATTTTAAGCAATTGGTATAGATACGATTTTGTTACAACATTTCAAACCAAAGAATATTTATATGATGATTATTTTGATTTGGATCTGGTTCAATGTGGAAGGGAAGAAGTCATTGTGGACTTAGGTGCTTATGTTGGGGATACAGTTCTTTCATATATTAAAAATTACGGTGAAGACTGTTACAAAAAGATCTACTGTTATGAGATTACACCTAGTACTTTCGAAATTCTCAAAGAAAATCTTAAAAAGTACAACAATATCGAATATAGATTAAAAGGTGTTGGGGATCAAAGCGGCCAAATGGCACTGGTTGATAATGAT
>CAWVKD010000083.1:0-12033 GCA_963929765.1 Clostridia bacterium
AACCATGTCGCATGGTCAACTGTCCCTGTTATTATACAATATTCTCTTTCATTTGTAATTAGACAAATATTTAATTTTGTTCAAAAATACAAACTTTTTTCTATACTCGACTCCTTTTCTCTTTCCTTTTTCGCGCACTTTGCATAAATGCTGTACAATTTTCACAAGAATAGAATTCAAAAATTGACTTGCTCCACAACAATCAAAATTCCTTTTTGGAGCGAATGACCAATCTTTCTTGCCTTGCATACACTATGGCAGATACCAAACCTTTTCACTTCGGATCGGAATCATACAACATAGCGTACGTTTTTGATCCCTGTATAACAAATATGGAGGGAACAATATGAAATCTGCCTCTGCGCATTTTTTTCTGGGTGCCAACACACCCAATGGATTTTATTCTTTATATGACCAACTCATGACAAAAAATTCCCCATATGCTGTCATCATTTTAAAAGGCGGGCCTGGCTGTGGCAAGTCCTCATTAATGCGTCATGTGGCCAAGGGATTGGAAGAGCCCGTTGAATACATACATTGTTCCGGAGACCCTGACTCTTTGGATGCAGTTCTCTTCCCTCGCCTCCATACAGTGATTGTAGATGGAACAGCACCTCACGTAATAGAGCCTCGTTATCCTGGTGTCTTAGATTCCTATGTCAATTTGGGTGCATGCTACCAAACGGATAGTCTTCTGGAACACCAAGCCGAAATCTGCACCTGTTCCGATCGCTGCAGCGCCCAATATCAAAGAGCTTATCGTATTTTATCCGCTGCCCAACAGATGACAGATCCCCTGCCCACTTCTGCTCTCTCTTCACCTGCTGTCTCCAAAATGAAAAAACGTATTCGTGTTATCGCCTCACGGGAGCTGAAAAAAAAGTCAAATACAACTGCTCCCGGTACGATAACCAAACGTCTGCTGGGCGGAATAACATATCAAGGTTATCTTTGCCGTTTTGACACCGTGGACGCTCTTTGCACACGGGTTTATACCTTCGTGGATCCATATGGTCTTGCTCACTCTTCTCTCCATTTCCTGCTGGAAACTGCTCTTGCTGCCGGATATGACGTCATTTGTTGCCCTGCCCCTCTTGAACCGGAACGTATCGAACATTTGCTAATTCCCGAGCTGTCTTTGGCATTTATTACATCAACAGATACCTTACCTTATGAAGGCCGCCCCGTTCGTAAGTTACGTTTCGACCATCTCATCGATTCGGATTGGCTGAAAAGCAATCGTGCACGTTTGCGTTTCCATAAAAAAATGTCTCGTATTTTAACAGAAGACGCCATTGCTGCCTTTGCAGAAGCCAAACGGCTTCACGATGAATTGGAATCTCTGTATAACCCCTATGTCTCTTTCGACGAAGTGTATCGGATTGCCGATCAATTAAAGGAAATTCTCAAACAAAAATAACATACATTGGAAAGTGTGACAGAAAAGCGGTTTTTTTGCCGCTTTTTTGTTTTTTATAAAAAAACAATCATTGTCCTTGTTTCATCTTCATTCCTATGGTAAACTATATGTTGAAGTAGTGTAGAAAAGGGTAGAAAATTGGAATGCTTTGGAAAGGAAGCGAAGATGAATAATCTTTTACATCTAAAATACGCAGTGGAAGTAGAAAAAACAGGTTCCATTTCAAAGGCGGCAGAAAATCTGTATATGGGACAGCCGCAAATCAGCAAAGCCATTCGAGAAATCGAATCTTCTTTAGGGATCTCTATCTTCAATCGTACCTCAAAAGGTGTAGTGCCGACCAAAAAAGGGGCGGAGTTTTTAAATTATGCCAGAAATATTTTATCCCAAGTCAAAGAAATGGAATCATTGTATCAACCTGCCGACCCTTATAAGCAGATCTTTGATATTTCTGTTCCCCGCGCCAGCTATGTATCCTTCGCATTTACTGAATTGATCAAATCCATGGATCAATCCAAAGAAATCAATGTGAATTATCGGGAAACCAATTCCTTACGTGCAATTAGCAATGTAGCAGATGGCACCAACAATCTGGCCGTGGTTCGATATCAATCCATTTATGAGGAATACTATCTCAATCTTCTCAAAGAACGCAAATTACAGTATGAACCCATTTGGGAATTTGAATATCTAGCCCTGATGTCAAAAAACCACCCTTTGGCAAACGAACCAGAAATTGATTATAATGATCTGTTCACATATACTGAGATTGTACACGGAGATACTCTGATCCCCACTCTGCCCATCGCCGGTGCTAAATTGATGGAACCTGTCGATGAAAGGAAGCGAAAAATCGCTGTTTATGAACGAGGTAGCCAGTTCGAACTGTTATACCGCATTTCCGGCACATATATGTGGGTTTCTCCCATGCCGCCTGATGTCCTCTCTTGCTTTTCTCTGGTGCAAAAAAAATGTAATATGGCAAAAAATAAATACAAAGATATCTTAGTCTATCGAAAGAGCTATTCTATGCGGCAAATCGACCAGATTTTTGTTCAAAAACTCCAACAATCGGTGGATATGGTATCTCGCTTTTAAAATAGTTCGTACTACCAATATTTCGCGGCATGCCGATTTTGACATATCGGTATGCCGTTTTTATATCTTCTGCTTTGAGAAATGTTATGGTATTGTAAAAGCACAAAGAACGAGACATTCTCAGATGTCTCCTTTGAACCACAAACCTCCTTTCCCCCATTTTCTACCCTCATTTTTTTCTTCAACTTTTTACCTCTATTGTAATTTTACGTCAAGTTTTGTTTGTAGGCAACTTGTATGATCACACTCAAATTACGATAGATCTTTCCCTAGCATAAAAGGTGGCATAGCCCATGGGCTATGCCACCTTTTTTATGAAATATCTTCTTCCCACTCAGATTGTCGAAATCCCACCAAAACGCCCCGCTCTGTGAGTAAAATAGGACGTTTCACCAACATACCATCACTGGCAAGCAGCTGCAGTTGCTCTTCCTCGCTCATTTGAGGCAAACGATCTTTTAACTTCAGTTCTCTGTATTTTGATCCACTGGTATTAAAAAACCGTTTGAGTGGAAGGCCGCTTTGTTGATGCCAAAGTTTGAGTTCTTCATAAGTCGGCCGTTCACTTTTGATATCACGCACGGAAAATGTCATGCCACTTGCTTCCAAAAATTGTTGTGCCTTTTTGCATGTGGTACAATTTGGATAACAAAGAAATACCATCTTCATTTCTCCCTCTTTATCGTTTCTTCGGAACCACCTAAAATGAGCAGGAGGTTCAACTGTATTGAAACACAAATTTTTCTTGTGGTCAAGGTAGACGACTTATGATTTTTACTATTGCTGCCACTTCATACTTTGTGGCGCACTTTTCCCGTAATCAGTGCCAATAAGGGAACACCGAAACAAAGAACAATATCCCCTGCACGTACAACCGTTCTTGTAAACTCTTTCAGAGCAAAACTACTAGATGTGATGAGTAAACTCCCCACAAATACAATGAGTAGAATCGGGGTAAGCATTGCCTTTGCACTTTTCAACTGGAATAAAAATTTGAGCAGTTTAGCGGAAAGAATAGCTAAAATACCTACAAAAATATAATCTGTAGCAACCCACAGGGCGATGACAATAGGTTCCAGCCGTTCTAAAACACCAAAAACCGATATATTTTTGATCATGTGGAACAAAGGAAACTGCAAATGCGGCACCAATTCGATCCCTAATGTCCCCAAAACGGCAATCTGCAACACCGTAAGGAATAGAGAAAAGAAAACCAACCAACGTACAATGACTTTCACATTGTTTTTTTCTTGCAGACGAATCTCTGGCCACAAGAATCCACTATACATTGCAATTCCCATCATACTAATACAGGGTAACACAGAGGGAAAAGATGCTCCTACATCACTTGCCGTTACATTGAGGACACGCCGTACATCCATGCGAGATGTAGCAAAAATAACGGCTAAGATCAACACCACCAAAAGGATGGTCATACACATTTCGCCCAATCTTCCGAAAGCTCGTAAACGGCCTCTTGCCGTCACAAATACAAAGAGCAACAAAATAACGACAAATATGGCTAAGATTTCATCTTGATATGTTGTGGCAAGAAACCGGTCGCTATAGTCTCTCACAGTCATACACATGAGAACAAAGGTCCATAAAAAATAAAGTGTAACGATGATTTTTCCTGCAACTGATCCAAAAATGTCGCAATATATCTCTCCCAAATGTTTTCCTTTTGCCTTGCGCAACAAAAGGTACATCACCCAAATCAGAAACAGCATGGGAATGATAGCCAACAGAGAAGCCAGCCATGTTCCTTTGCCTGATTCTGCTGTTGTCTGTCCTGGTACAACCTTGATAATAGGAGACAAAATTCCAACAGAAAAAATCGCCATCACTTGCCGCAACGAAATTTTGTCTAATCCATCCCCCATCTTTTTGCCTCCTATCCAACTATGCTAAAGTTTGTGGGGGCCAACCACAAAAAGATACCAGCCGCTACTGCTACCAGCATCAAACATAGGTAGAGTATTCTTTCTTTTCGTTCTCCTGTACGCAGTAAATTTCTCATATCAAACAGAAATAAGCCTACCAAAACGACAAAATAGATTGCAATCATCGCTGCGCATTCTCCTTTTCCGCATGGTCTCCCTCAACCGGAATACTCAAATCATATGTCTGGTTGATCCTCACTTCTGCTTCCACCTGAAAAGGGACCGTAGGAAATAGGGACTTCCAATCTCCTTGGATCTTTTTCCATTGTGCCGGCGCCGCAATCTCTATTTTCTCCCCGATTCCAAGATAGTCGGCTTTCAGCATCTGCGCTTGCGCAACGGTTTTTTCAACCAAAGCAACTTCTTTCTGGCATAGCTGTTGCTTTATATATTGGAGGACAGAAGGATCTGTGGCATTGTCGACCCCCTGGACTTCATTGATATCTGCTGAAGCTGTTACGGAAATGACAATTCTCTTTAATGTGTCTCCTTCAAATTCTGGCTGTAGTTTTGTTTTGTCACGGGTAACTTTCAGCGTAATATCGCCACCCTCTGGCCCTTCTACTACAACATAGTCATTACGCAGCTTATCCAGCAGCAGATTCACACCTGGTGCATCTTCTGCATCAATATAGCCTGCCAAGTGATAGTCTCGAAAGACAGCATAGCCATCTAGTCTTGCAACAGGGGTGGGCGTGCTGTTTGTTTTTTCTTTTTCTTCTACTTCACGCTCTGTCCCTCCCTGTGCTTCTTGCGTTTTTTCTCCGTCATTTCCCTGGCTGCTTTCCGTTTGGTTGCTCCCTTCTGATGGTTCTTCCTGTATTTCTATGGTAACAGCTGCCACCAATGCGCATCCATCCGAAACCAACAATTGCTGAAGCACCTCTCCTGTGTTAAAAGGATAGGAAATAGGCAGTATAAGCATGTCATCTTCCGCATCCCTCAAATAGTCAAAAGTCGTTCGATTCTGACTGGTAGTCGCCCGGATTAAATCCTCTGCTGTTCCGCCTTTCACCACATAAATGTCTGTATCAAGACGCATAGAGATATCCCTTGCAATAAAATCCAGCTGTTCACCCAAATCCTGTTTTGCCGCTTCTTCTCCTAAAATGAACTGCCCTACATGGCCAAAAAACAACTTTTGTTCTGGAATCACCCGGAGCTGACTGACCGCTTGGGCCATTGTCTGCTGCTCCGTTTCCACAAGCATCGGGCTGTTATCTCGACTCTCATTACCCAGCGCAATAACACGAAGTGTCCCATCCTCTGTGTTGACCCGATCTACTCCCAATGCAGTTACCAGTTCCAATTGATTGATTTCTCTGGCTCTTACCACTGTTTGGCTCCCTTCACTGACGCACAGCGCCAAAAGCAACAGAACCCATCCTATTTTCCAATATATCCGTTTCATAGAGTTCCTCACTTCCGGCGTCTGACATTCTGGGGCCTGATATCAGACTCTCGATATTTTTCTTTTGGAAAAGGAGGACGGATTACGCCATTTCCTCCAATATTACCTCCATCCTTTGCGACAAAAGGAGATAAATAGGGCACGCCAAAGCTTTCCAGACTTGCCAAATGGTACAAGAGTGCCAATCCAGCAGTTGCCGTTCCAAATAGACCCAGCACAGCCGAAGCAAAAGCAATGAAGAAACGCCAGATACGAATAGCACCTGCAAAATCACGATTCGGCAATGTATATCCTGCAATTCCTGTCACTGCCACAACAATGATGATAACAGGAGAAAGAATCTTTGCGTCAACTGCTGCCTGTCCTACAATAAGCCCACCTACAATGCTAACGGTTTGACCAATGGTTTTGGGCAATCGCAATCCTGCCTCCTGTAAGATTTCAAAAGAAAACAACAAACCAAACACTTCAAAAACCGTTGGAAACGGCACATCCTGTTTACTGTTGATAATAGAGTGCAATAATGCTGTTGGAATCATTTCCTGGTGGAAGGTAGAGACTGCAATATAAAATCCCGGGAGCAGAACATTGATCCAAAGCGCCATATATCGTACAAAGCGTAAAATGGTAGCTTGGATATAGTTATTGGCCCGATCTTCTGGTGCCGTCATAAACTGAGCCAAAGTGCTTGGCAGCAAATATCCCAGAGGAAGCCCGTCAACTAGTATACCAACTCTTCCCCCAATCAATCCGGATGCAAAACGATCTGTTCGCTCTGTATACAATATCAATGGAAATGGCGTTTTTATATCGTCTACCAAGTATTCTTCCAATGCACCACCGGCCAAAACCCCATCTACATCCATCTTTTCAATTCGTTCCACAGCCTGACGCACCAGATCCGGATTGGTCAGGCCCTCGATATAAACAACGGCAATTCTTGTCAATGTCTGGCGGCCTACAACCCGCTCCTGAATTCGCATGTCCGGCGTCCGGATATGTCGACGCACCAAAGAAGTATTGGTACGCAATGTTTCCACAAAGGCATCTTTGGCACCTTTTAATACATTTTCAACAGAAGGCTCTGAAATAGAACGGCCGTCCTGGGTTCTTGTCTCAAAAGACAAAGCTATTTTTTGTTTTTCAAATAAGACCACACAAAAACCATTAACTAGATCAGATGCTACATCATCCAATGTTTCCCGCAATTGCACCACGGCATTGTAAACGCCGCCTTGTTTCAACTTTTCAATTTTTTGATATGGTGTTTCTCCTCCGTCCAACATAATCCCCTGGGCCAGAGGTCGGATCACAGATTCGCTGATGTTGTTTCCAGAAACCAAACCGTCTATAAAAAATAGATCTACTTTCCCTTTGGGATCTCCATCGATGAGAACCGTACGATGCACAAAGTCATCGGCTCCTTGAAAGATGGTCTCAATGGCACTGACAGTCAAAGGTGCATCAAATTTTGGCTTTTTTTGGGGGTGATATGGTACTCTCTCTCTTCTTTTTCCAAAAAACAAAGCAAATTCCTCCCCATCTTTTCATTCCTTCTAGTATGCACATTCCATTGGAAAACATACGTTCTATTTTTTCAAAGAAAAAACAGCGAAGAGACACTCTTCGCTGTTTTTCTACCCATATTCTCTCGGTTTTCACACATACTATGCAGGAATCTACCAAGGAGGTTATGATGGATGGAATTCCTTTATGTAGTACTGACTGCCCTTCTGTCTGTTGTTGTACTGTTTCTGCTCGCCAAATTAATGGGTGACAAGCAACTCTCCCAAATGAGTATCTTTGATTATATCAATGGAATCACCATTGGCTCCATTGCTGCAGAACTTGCCACAGAATTAGAAGCACCTCTGCAACCATTGATCGCTATGATCGTATATGGCATTTTATCGTTTTTGATTTCCAAAATGACAGGAAAATCTCTAAAATTACGTAAAATCATCAATGGAAAGCCTATTGTTTTAATGGATAATGGTATCATCTACCGAAGTAACTTCAAAAAAGCACGGTTAGATCTCAGCGAATTTTTGATGTTTTGCAGAGTAAGCGGTTTTTTTGATCTCAGCCAAATTCAAACTGCCATTTTGGAACACAACGGAGCTGTAAGTATTCTTCCCGTCTCCAGTCAAAGGCCAGCAACTCCAAATGATCTCAATTTAACTCCACCGCAAGAAACTGTTTACACTACTGTATTAATGGATGGTCATATTCTCACAGAAAACTTAAAAAAAGTGGGACAAAACACCACTTGGCTAATAAAAGAGCTGAAAAAACAGGGCTATTCCTCGCCAAGAGAAGTGTTTCTGGCAACCTGCTCTTTCAATCATCAATTGTCTGTTTATCCCATGGTCACCAAAAAAGCGCCTATTGATCGGTTTGAATAACGCTTAGATTATGAAAAAAAGGTTACCTGGCCTGTTTCAATATCATACATGGCACCTATCATCGTCACGTTCCCTGCCCGGAGAAGTGGAGCCAGGGTTTCCGATTCTTCTAATTTTTTTAAACTGTTCTTGGTATGCTCCACCTCACATAAATAAGGATCTGTTTCTCCATGAAGTCCTTGGGCAATGCGTTCTGCGATTTTAGCAACTGCTCCTTGCGCTGTTCCAGATAGTGCTGCACGGACAGCGCCACATTTCGTATGTCCCAGAACTACCACCAAAGATGCCCCTAAACCTGTAATACCATATTCCACACTTCCCAGAGTGTTCCAATCCACTAGATGTCCCGCTGTTCGAATCACAAACAGTTCACCCAAACCTGCGGAAAAAATGTGTTCTGGGGGAACTCTGGAATCAGAACATGTTAAAATGACAGCATATGGTTTTTGTCCGTCTTTGGCCAGATACTCTCTTTGCTCTTTTCCCAAATGTGAGACATTTGTCTTCTCTTCCCGATACCGCCTGTTACCTTCTTTTAAACGTACAAGAGCTTGTACTGCTTTTTCTCGATGGTTCAATGGCATGTGTCACCTCCGTATCATTTTCTCTCACCAAAGGAACAACCAATTTTCACGGCTTTGGACATTATAATTTCTTTCTCTCCAAAATACAAGTCACTCTTTCATAAATCAAAAAAGATTTGCATCTTTTTTAATTTTATGCTATAATACAGGTTTGTGATTAGAAACTTTGATTGCATGATCGTTATCGTATGATCGCAGGACCGCCAGCAAAGGCGGAGAGAAAGGGGAACCTTAGCTTGCAGTGTTCACAGCTTCGTAATGTAGCAATTATCGCTCACGTTGACCACGGAAAAACCACCTTGGTCGATCAAATGTTAAAACAAGGCGGCGTATACCGGGAAAACCAAACCATTGTAGAACGGGTTATGGACTCTAATGATTTGGAACGGGAACGCGGCATCACCATTCTAGCTAAAAATACAGCTGTACAATACGGCGATGTGAAAATCAATATTGTTGATACACCGGGACATGCTGACTTTGGAGGCGAAGTAGAGCGTATCTTAAAAATGGTAAATGGCGTTATTCTTTTGGTAGACGCTGCAGAAGGGCCTATGCCTCAAACCCGTTTCGTTCTATCCAAGGCATTGGAGCTGGGACACCGGGTTATTGTTGTAGTGAATAAAATCGACCGACCGGATCAGAGAATTTATGAAGTAATCGATGAAGTCCTAGAGCTTCTAATGGATTTGGATGCCACAGAAGAACAATTGGACTCCCCCATGCTTTTCTGTTCTGCGCGTCAGGGAATTGCCTCCTTTACACCAGATGTCCCTGGCACAGATTTGCGTCCACTGTTTGATACCATTGTAGACTATATTCCAGCACCTGAAGCTGATGCAGATGCACCTTTTCAAATGTTGGTTTCGTCCGTTGATTATAATGAATTTGTGGGTCGAATCGCTATTGGACGCATTGAACGAGGCACATTACATCAAAATCAGGAAATTGCTGTTTGCAATTTCCATGGCGACCGTCCACCGGAAAAGGCAAAAGCAGTATCACTTTATCAGTTTGAAGGCCTTAATCGCACACCTGTTACAGAGGCATCTGCCGGTAATATTATCGCCTTATCTGGTATTGGCGATATCACCATTGGTGACACCATTTGTGACGTGCAAACACCAGAGCCCCTTCCCTTTGTGAAAATTTCAGCACCTACCATGGAAATGACTTTTTCTGTTAACGATTCTCCTTTTGCTGGACGAGAAGGTAAATATGTTACCTCTCGTAATCTGCGAGACCGGCTTACACGAGAAACATTAAAAGATGTATCTCTTCGTGTCACAGAAACAGAAAGTACCGATTCGTTCCATGTTGCCGGCCGGGGTGAAATGCATTTATCCATTCTTATCGAAACGATGCGACGTGAAGGATATGAGTTTCAAGTCTCTCCTCCCCGTGTGCTGTATCAAGAAATCGAAGGCAAAAAGTGTGAGCCTATCGAACGTTTGGTAGTGGACGTGCCCGAAAACGCTGTAGGCTCTGTGATTGAAAAGATGGGGGCTCGCAAGGGAGAACTTCTGGAAATGAACCCCGTTGGAAAACGTATGAAGCTGGAATTTCTAGTACCTTCTCGCGGCTTGTTTGGATACCGCAATGAATTTTTAACTGACACCCGGGGAGAAGGGATCATGGCTTCTGTTTTCGAGCGGTACGAACCCTTTAAAGGAGAATTGTCACGCCGTTCCACTGGTAGCTTAGTTGCTTTTGAAACTGGGGAGTCTGTTGGCTACGGGCTTTTCAACGCCCAGGATCGTGGCGCTCTGTTCATCGGCCCCGGTGTCCCCGTTTACGCCGGAATGATTGTTGGCGTTTCACCAAAATCAGAAGATATCGCCGTCAATGTTTGCAAGAAAAAACAGCTTACTAATATGCGTGCTGCTGGCAGTGATGACGCATTGCGTCTTACTCCGCCGCGTCATATGAGCTTGGAGCAGTGTTTGGAGTTTCTGGCAGATGACGAACTACTGGAAGTAACGCCCAAAAGCTTGCGACTTCGGAAGCGTTTACTGGATCACAGCCAGAGGATGCGTGCCCGCGCTGCAAAAATGGGAAAATAACCACCATAGACACATGTTACAGGATGACATATTCATTGATGTCATCCTGTTTTACATTATCAGCCTCTGTTTCATACTGGACACCTTTCCAATACAAGGTGTGGTTATCCCAGCCTTATGATGTACCATACCAATATGGCAAATGTGGCATTGTAAAAAAACAAAAAAACAACAAAAAGGAGAATGTTTTGCTTGCATTTGATGGGAAATCTTAGTATACTCTACCATGACGCTCAATGAACGTGCTGGTGATTCAGCAATAAAAAACAAAGGAAGTGATTTTTTTGAAAAAAACCGTTGCTTTCCTGCTGCTGCTTTTCTGTATCTGCATGCTAACGGCTTGCCAGGATGAAGCAAACTCCAAAGGAAACTACACCGATGAAATGAAAATCCCATACACTACCGATCTCAGCGAGCCAGACGGTGCCGATAGTGTGGAACGGCAAGGCGACCATCAGGACAGCCCTTATTTCAACACCTTAGATTTTTATAATATGGAATCCACAGATACTTTGACCATTCTCCACAACTTCCAAACGCAGCAGCAAACCAGTGAATGGAGCTGCGGCGTTTCCAGTGCGCTTATGGTCATGAACTGGTACGATAAATTAGGCGACTACAATGAAGAGACCCTAGCCGCTTACCGCAGCAATGAGCTTACCCCGGAGGCTACCAGTTTACGGCAGCTGATTGAAATCTTTGAAGGGGTGGGTGGATATAAACTTTATTCTACTTACGATTGCCAAGACACAGTAGCCGATGTTTTCACTTTTGATTTTATTCAGAAAACCCTTGCAGAAGGGAACCCGATTATGATAGGCTGGAATGACTGGGGCGGTCATTGGCAGGTCATCATCGGATATGATACAATGGGTACCGAAACCACCCAGGACGATGTTATCATCGTAGCAGATCCTTATGACACAACAGACCATAACCAGGATGGCTATGGTGTATACAGCGCTGAGCGGTTCCTCTATAACTTTACATTCTATAACTTTTTCGACACCGCCAACGGTGATCTCAACGACATGTGTTTCCTCGTGGCGACCCCGGAATAAATCTTGCACAAACAAACTCAACGGCCGAGCTCTGCAGAGCTCGGCCGT
>CAWVKD010000084.1:0-12838 GCA_963929765.1 Clostridia bacterium
TCGGACAGGTCCAGAACGGTCAGAGCCTTAATTTCTTCAATCAAAGCAGTTACTTTTTCGCTTGCCATTATTCATTACCTCCAAAAATATTCAATCTTGTAATGTTAATTTGTAAAAAGTTTAGGCGTTTGCCTTTTGATCGGCAATGGCTTGTAAAGCCACAGCTAAGCCGCGGATGTTTGCATTGAGCACATTAGCAAGGCCAGTGATGGGAGCTAACATGGTGCCCAACACTTGAGCCTGTAGCACTTCCTTGGTCGGAAGTTCAGCCAAAGCGTTGACTTCTGCAGCGGAAATAACTTTGCCATCAACAAAGCCAGCTTTCACCACGAACTTCTTATCGCCCATTTTTTTGGCAAATTCGCTAATGATTCGAGCTGGCGCAACTGAATCTTCATAACTAATTGCCAAAGCTGTCGTTCCATGCAGGATGGGATCCAGTTCATCCATACCGATCTTTTGGGCAGCAAACCGAGTCAGCGTATTTTTTACAACACTGTATTCTACTTCGTTTTTGCGCATTTCGCTACGCAACGCTGTATCTTCTGCTACGGTAATGCCCTTATAGTCAACAAAAACACCGGCGCTGGCCTTCTGCATTTTTTCAGACAAAGCTTCAACAATCGCCTTTTTTTCTTGCAATACCTTTGCGTTTGGCATACTGATTTTCACCTCCAAATACACCAATCTCGATGCGTCCCTATCTATCGGTGCGCTCCGGGATTAAAATATTAAGCAAAAACTGCCCTCGTTTCCAAAAGACACGAGGGCAGTCAAATCCTTTATGGTCAAAATACAACTGCTTTTCCTCGGCAGGACTTACGCTTTTCGCACCTGCTGTCTCTGGAACGTAAGTGTTATTGTATCAAAAAGAAGCCCCTTTTGTCAAGAAAAAATAAAAATTCTTGGCATGAACTAAATTAAAGAGCTTTGGCCGCATTGATTTTGATACCGGGGCCCATGGTAGAAGCTGCTACACAACTCTTGATATATTGACCTTTGGCTGCTGCAGGCTTTGCTTTGATAATAGCACCCATTAAAGCCGTATAGTTTTCCGTCAGCTTTTCTGGGCCAAAGGAAACCTTTCCAATAGGGCAATGGATAATATTGGTCTTGTCCAAACGGTATTCAATTTTACCAGCTTTGATTTCTTGAACCGCTTTGGTTACATCAGGGGAAACTGTGCCTGCTTTGGGGGATGGCATTAAGCCCTTGGGACCTAACACTTTACCCAAACGGCCCACAATACCCATCATGTCAGGTGTAGCGACTACGACATCATAGTCAAAAAAGTTTTCTGTCTGAATTTTAGCAACCATATCTTCTGCGCCTACATAGTCTGCACCAGCAGCAAGTGCCTCATCCGCTTTGGCTCCCTTTGCAAACACCAGAACTCTCCGGCTTTTGCCTGTACCATGAGGCAGAACAATAGCACCTCGAACCTGCTGATCTGCATGTCTGGAGTCAACACCTAACTTGATGTGAAGTTCCACAGTTTCATCAAATTTAGCCGTAGCAGTTTTAACCACCAAATTCATTGCGTCTGCCACATCATACTGGGTGCCGCGGTCAATTTGTTTGGCACTCTCTTTATATTTCTTGCCTCTGAACAATGTAAATCCTCCTTTATTGCGGCGGCCCTGCACTCAACACCTGCCGCCTTCGTGGTTGTAATCGGACGAATCCTCCCACTGATTGCGTAGGAATTACTCTCCTACAACAATGCCCATGCTGCGAGCAGTGCCCGCTACCATGCTCATTGCAGCTTCTATACTGCCAGCATTGAGGTCCGGCATCTTAATTTCTGCAATCTTGCGCAGTTCTTCCTTGCTGATGGTAGCAACCTTTGTCTTATTGGGTACGCCAGAGCCAGACTCGATTTTGCAAGCTTTTTTCAGCAAGACAGCCGCAGGCGGAGTCTTTGTCACAAAGGTGAAAGAACGATCAGCATAGACTGTAATGACAACAGGAATCGTCATGCCTGCATCATTTTTTGTTCTTTCGTTGAATTCTTTTGTAAATGCAGTAATATTAACACCATGCTGGCCCAATGCAGGACCTACAGGAGGCGCAGGAGTCGCCTTCCCGGCTGGAATCTGCAATTTAATATACCCTGTTATCTTTTGTGCCATGAGAAGCACCTCCAAATTTCAAATTGAGTCGACGGATAGCAAAACTTCTTCTATCTGCCCTTTGCCGACAGCGGGGACAGGCGCTTATAAGGAGACAGGCTCTACCTGATCCAATTCCAGTTCTACAGGCATCTCGCGGCCAAACATAGAAACTACAACTCGCACCTTATTTTTATCCAGCTCGATCTCATCGACAACGCCAAAAAATGATTCCATGGGGCCATCGATGATTTTTACATTGTCGCCCACCTGATAGCCAACGACAACCTCTCGCTTTTCCACACCCAAAGCGGCAATTTCTTCCTCTGTTAGAGGAATTGCTTTGTTCCCGGACCCTACAAAACCAGTCACACCACGCACATTTCGTACCAGGTGCCAGCTTTCGTCCGTTAAAATCATTTTAATGAGCACATATCCAGGAAACACCTTTCGCTCCACCGTTTTCGTGCCAGAATCCGTTACTTCTGTAACTGTTTCTACCGGCACTTGTACAGATACAATCAAATCATGGAGTTTCCGGTTTTCCACATGCTTTTCAATCGTGGCGGCAACAGTATTCTCATATCCGGAATACGTGTGTACCACATACCATTTTGCACTTTCAGCCATCACAGCGCCCCTATCCTTGCGCCAAAGCAATCAATGCTTTGGCACCACCAGCCGCCAGCCAGTCAAATACCCAGATAAATACACCAACCACGACAACACAAGCAATAACTGTTGCCGTGTGGTTGACCGTCTGCTTGGCAGAAGGCCACTGTACCTTTTTCAATTCGCTTCGCATCTCTCGGAACCAGCGGCTTATACCTCGACCAGCCCGTACGAAGAAATTAGGCTTCTTTTTTGCAGACGCCTTCTTCTCTTTTTTGAGATTTTGGGAAGATTCGCCCGCAGTTACTTCTTTTTTGGAATTTTCAGCCATCGAAGCGCATCCTTTCTCTTAACATGGTACCTGTACTTACTTTGTTTCGCTGTGAACGGTATGCTTTCTGCAGAAAGGGCAATACTTGTTCATGGTCAAACGATCAGGGTCATTTTTCTTGTTCTTCACTGTGTTGTAATTGCGTTGCTTACACTCAGAGCATCTTAGGGTGATCTTTACCCGCATACGTAACGGCACCTCCTTATTGTATTTGGATCAGGTTCATTGCCTGCTCCTGTTGCCTCCCTATCCGGTAAATAGGATCCTTTTTTATGGGGCCGCAAAAAAATGCGCAAAAAAAGAAAGCCTTTTCCGACAGGTAAAAGCATTTTACCACATTGTCTACCTTTTGGTCAAGACTTATTTTGAAAAACAAGTATTTTCCCACGTTACTTTGCGCTATAAACACAAAACGTGCCCCCAAAACCATAAAATGAAGGATGGTTTTGGGGAACACGTTTTTAAATGATCCCTTTTCTACAATACAATGCATCTCATTATAAAAGGACGATCCCTGCCTTTTTACAAGCGGCGATGGTCTTTTTATCCCAAACAGAAGCCTGCACCTCTCCAATATGTGCTTTCCCCAAAAGTAACATGCTAACTCGGGATTGTCCGATACCGCCACCCATCGTCAGGGGCAACTCTCCTGATAACACCTTTTGGTGAAATGGCATGGATCTCCTATCATCACACCCCGCAAGTGTCAGTTGCCGATCCATTGCCGCTCTGTCAACGCGAATGCCCATGGAAGATACCTCTAAAGCACATTCCAGAGGAGCACACCAGAAAAGCAAATCACCATTGAGTGTCCAATCATCATAATCTGGCGCTCTTCCATCATGAGGCTTTCCCGACCGCAACTTGCCTCCAATTTGAGAAATGAATACTGTTTTATGTTCTTTTGTGTAAAGATTTTCCCGTTCTTTTGGGGAAAGTTCTGGATATTGATCTTCCAACTCTTGGGCTGTAACAAAGGAAACGTTTCGTTCCAGCGTAACAGAAATTTGAGGATAGATTGCCTTTACTTCATCCAATGTGTTGCAGATAACTCCTGCAATCTGCATCACCGTATGTTTCAAGTAGTCCATATTCCGATCTTCCGGTGAAATGACCTTTTCCCAATCCCACTGATCCACATACATAGAGTGGAGATTATCCATTTCCTCATCCCTGCGAATGGCATTCATATCTGTATACAGCCCTTCTCCCACTGGAAACCCATATCGATAAAGAGCCATCCGTTTCCATTTGGCCAGAGAATGAACCACCTCAGAAATGGTACCTGTCTCCAGACTGTCAAATTGCACAGGGCGCTCTACCCCATTTAAATTGTCATTCAAGCCAGTGGTGGGATCGACAAAAAGTGGCGCAGATACCCGCTTCAAATTAAGGGCCGCGCAGAGTCCATCCTCTAGCTTTCGTTTTAATAGACCGATAGCCATTTGGGTTTCATATAGTGTTAAACTGGACTTATAGCCTTCTGGTATCTGTATCTTACTCATTCAATTGTTCCTCCCACTCCCACCAGTATTCGCTTTAGCGCATGTTGGAATACACATGCGCTATTGTAACGCGTCCCTCCTTTTCTGTCAACCATTCTCTTTTGCAGCAAAGGCAGAGATACCAGCAGCAAAAGCTGCTGGTATCTCTAGAAAATCGGAACGAAAAATTATAATTCTGCTTTCCACAGACCATGCAAATTGCAATACTCATAAACGGCAACGGCTTCATCATCTTGCAAAGCAAATACAGCTTCGGGTTTTTCGCCGGGTTTTAGATTCTTTCTCTGGCCACCCTGTTTGGTTTCCAGATAAATCCATTGAATAGAGTGTTCTGGCAGCATCGGATGCTCTGTGCTCCCTACTTTTACCTTAACAATAGAACCTTCCACTGAAACCACTGGCACATGTTTTTCATTGGCAGCGTCTACTGTATTGGGTACAAGAGCTTGCATAGCCTCTCCACAGCAAATGGTATCTACAGGGGAATCCTGTACGATTCCAATGATCTTGTGGCAACGATTACATACGTAAAATTTTTGTCTTTGACTCACCTGAAAAAACTCCCTTCATTGATATTTTAATTATGATACTATCTTTTTCCCTTTTCTTCTGTGACTGAATCACAAATTCAATGAATTTTATGCGTATTTTTTTCATTTTTTGACGAAAAATAAACAGCAAAAGGTCTTTTAAATTCAAACAGGTTGGTATATAATAGTGTGCTAGTGAAGAATAAAGATGGAGGTAGATCATCATGAGTATTAAAGTAGGTATCAACGGGTTTGGACGCATTGGGCGTCTGGTTTTCCGTTCTGGCATCAATCGCGACGATATTGAATTTGTTTGCATCAACAATCCCAACACTGTACCCGAATATCTAGCCTATTTATTGCGGTATGATACAGTTCACGGACACTTCGACGGCGAAATCACTCCGGTAGAAGATGGCGTTATTGTCAATGGAAAAAAAATTCCTATTGTACACGAGTCTGACCCAGCCAACCTGGATTGGGCAAAATATGGAGCAGAATACGTCATTGAATGTACAGGTAAATTTACCAAATTGGAACAGGCTTCTATGCACTTAAAAGCAGGTGCAAAAAAGGTCTTGATCTCTGCACCTTCTGCCGACGCTCCTATGTTTGTAATGGGTGTCAATCATGACACATACAATACTTCAATGGACGTTATTTCCAGCGCATCTTGCACCACCAACTGTCTGGCTCCTCTGGCCAAAGTTATTCATGACAATTTTGGCATTGAAGAAGGGTTGATGACTACCATTCATTCCATCACAGCCACTCAAAAATCAGTAGACGGTTCCTCCAAAAGGGACTGGCGAGCCGGCAGAGCCGCTTCTGGCAATATCATTCCTTCTACGACCGGCGCTGCCAAAGCAGTATCCAAGGTCATTCCAAGTCTGAAAGGAAAGCTCACTGGCATGGCATTCCGTGTCCCCACCTTAGACGTTTCTGTTGTTGATTTAACGGCACGTTTATCCCGCCCCACCACTTATGAAGAAATCTGTGCCACCATCCGCAAAGCATGTGACAATGAAATGAAAGGTATCATGGGATATACCGATGAGCCTCTGGTCTCCTCTGACTTCATTGGTGACACTCGCACTTCCATTTTTGACGCTTCTTCTGGTATTGCCCTGTCTGACACCTTTGTGAAACTAGTTGCCTGGTATGACAACGAAATGGGTTATGCCAGTAAAATGGTTGACTTAGTGGCTCACATGTATAAAGTGGATCACCAAAAATAAGCTTGCTCCCTTACTCTTTGTTGATCATAAGGAGGCCATACAGAACATGTTCTGTATGGCCTCCCTTTGCTTGCCTGTCCTTTAATGGGAAATCATTCTTCCAAGGGTAGTTCCTAAAAAAACGCCAGCAAGGCATAGTATAATACTAAACGCTGCATATGCCACAGCTATTCCAGGTTTTCCATCGCCAAGTAGCTGAAATGTCTCAAGGGAGAACGTAGAAAATGTGGTGAATCCACCGCATACACCAGTCTTTAGAAATAACAGCAAATGAGGTGACATCCATTGTCCAGATATGGTTGTTATAAACCCTATAAGCAACGAACCTACAATATTAATCAGCAGTGTAATCAGCGGGAAACTACTTGCAATGGGGATCAGTCCACAGAGATACCGGCACGTTGCACCAACGAATCCGCCCAACCCTACACAAATGCACGAAACCATGTTGTATCACTTCCTCTTTCCCTCTTGTAACGTCTCAACCAGCGCTTGATCTGGCGTGACGTTCATTGTCCGATAGGTCTCATAAATCACCATGCCTGGTCGTGCGCCGTTGGGCTTTTTTACATATCGTACTTGGGTATAATCCACAGGAACATGATCGCTTTCTCGTGCACTGGAAAAATACGCTGCAAGTTGTGCTGCCTCCAGCATGCTCTTCTCGTCTGGTTGCATTCCTTCGCATTGTAAAATCACATGGGATCCTGGTCGTTTTTGTACATGGAACCACCAATCACTCTTAAAGGCTGTTTTTAAGGTCAATTGGTCGTTTTGGGTATTGTTTTTGCCCACCAAAATAGAGATACCAGAAGAAGAGCGGAACGTCAACGGACGGGCAGGAAGTTGTTTTTTCCCTTTTGACGGTTTCCCACGGCTCTTGATATAACCGCCGTCCTGTAATTCGTTTCTTATCTCCTGCAAATCTTGCTCTCGTTCCGCTTTCGACAGTGCTTCTAATACACTATCCAGGTAGACTATATCCGATTCTCCCCGCTTAATCTGTTCTGTCAGTACTTGCACTGCCGTTTTCGCTTTTTGATAGCGTTTATAATACCGAGCCGCATTTTGCTGCGGTGTTAAAAGGGGATCCAAAGGGATGGTAATTTCAGGTTGATTCTCTTCATAATAGTTTACAACCGTCACAGATGCCATTCCTTTTTTCATTTGGTACAAATGGGACGTGATCAAGTCACCCCAGATGCGGAATGTATCACCCTCCAAAGCATCTTTTAATTCTTTCTTTTGTATTGCAATCTTTCGCAAAGCCCGTTCTTTTGCAGAAACAGTGCTTCTGCGCAGATCACTGCTTTTGGCAGCAATCCGCTCCCGAGACTCCCTCAGAGCATAAAAAGCATCTAACAACTCGGAAAAGCTGAACATTTTTTGCAAGGTAAGATACCCTTCATATTGACGGATCGGAAAACAAGTAAAATCTTTTGGCTGCCCGTGTAGGCAAAGCATATAGGGGCTAAACGCCCCCTGTTCCACCCAATGAAGTAAATTGGCAAGAACAGATGATACCCTTTCTATATCTACCTGACACAAGCGAATTTCTGTATCGCCTCCCGCCTGATAAGCCACTTCCCTACATAAAAGGGGAGATAGTCCCGCAAAAGAAGAAAGCAATAGTTCAACCACCTTTTTTTCTGGTGAGGCCTGTAGTAAAACCTCTTTTCGTTCTTCTTCTGTCATCATCAGTGGGTTCTTTTTCCCCTGAGAAGGTGGCAAGCAATAATACAAACCAGGCAAAACTTGCCTTTTGGGAGACATTTCCATATCAACTCTTCGCAGGCAATCAATGATCCGCCCATCGGCATCTACTAAAATAAGGTTCGAATGTCGCCCCATGGCTTCTAAGATTAAATGCTTTTCCTGGTGTTCTCCCATCTCATCCATAGCTTCTACAGTGATTGTTACGACCCGCTCCATAGGTGGTTGAACCAGATTAGAAATACGGCCTCCTAGCAAATGCTTACGCAACAGCATACAAAACATAGGTGGGGTTTTTGGATTTTCCATCTCCATTTTTGTCATTTGCAACCGAGGTCTGGCTGGATTGCTGGAAAGTAGTAGGCGGCTGTTTTCCCTTTTATTGCGCAAAAGAAGCACCACTTCTTCACGGCTGGGCTGATAAATTTTATCGATCTTTGCTTCTAAAATCTGCTGAGACAATTCACAAACGATCCCACGGAGGCAAACAGCATCTAACGGCATGTCCCTTTCTCCTCCTTTTTTGGGATCTCGATCATTTGATCAAACAGTGTGCAGAGCCGATCTCGTTGTCCTTGCAAATAGAGCCACCCGAATAGCGTTTCCAGTCCTGTGGCTGCCCGGTATTCTTCTCTCGTCGCGTGTTGCGGCACAGTGGCAAAGTGGGCATTTCGTCCTCTGCGAAATACATCCGCTTCTTCTTCTGTTAGCATCGGCAAAATGCGTGCCACAGCTTTCGCTTGCGCAGGTGCCGCAACATAAGATATTGTCGCCTGATGCAATTTTTTTGAGGTCGGAACGCCATTCACACAGAGGCAACTGCGCACCATTAGTTCATAAACGGCATCTCCTAAATGTGCCAGCGCCAAATTACTCATACCCAAAATGGCATTTGGGCCCATGTTCAACTGAAAATAATCCATGATTTCCTCTTTTTATAATAATTATCAAAAAGTAAATCGCTCAAAATAGCCTTTTAGATCAGCTAATTCCGCTTCTCCATCTTGCAGGTAAAAGGCGGCAAACGTATGTCCTGTTTCGTCATTATAAAGATCTTTTAATAGAGGCATTGTTTCAAAAGCGCGCTCCAGAACGACAGATCTCTCATCAAATACCGCAACGCCACGCACTCGAAGAAATTGTCCTTTTGGGTTTGCTACGCATAATTCCACATTTGGATTCTCTACGATTTGCGCATAAGAGCGCTTCTGTTTTCCCATTCCAAAGTACAGCTTTTCTTCAAATAACATATGAAATCCAAACGGCCTCACTCTTGGGTTGCCATTCTCTGTTGTTGCCAAATAAAAAACTGGATTTTGATCTAAAAACTCTAGAACTCGTTTCACTGGTCCTTCCCCCTCTCTTGATGTGCATTTGATTTCCTTTTTCTTTTTTAGTATACTATACTCTTTTCCAAGAAACAATCTGAATTTCACGTTATCCAGCCCCCCATTCTTTTAATAATCCGGCAAGGGATTTACCAAAGAGCCGAATAGCCTTTAATGCCTCCTGAAGAGAGTTTCCATGTCCTCCCACTTCAATCAGCAAAGAGCCAGTAGACAACTGCTGGTTGTATCGAGAAGTTCGTAAAGACATAGGGCGGGCTAACGTAGGATATTCTGCATTAAGCCGTTTTTGGAGCCAAACAGCAAATCTCACATTTTCTTTCCAATTGGGATGGGAAAGTCCGCCATCATCACTCCCCATAACAAGCATCACTTGCGCCACTTGCTCACCGTCAATTGTGGTGACAGGTTTATATATTGTCCCGTCTGTCCCAATCAGGGCATCTCGATGCAAATCAAAAACAACACGAA
This sequence comes from Clostridia bacterium, assembly GCA_963929765.1. Lineage (GTDB taxonomy): Bacteria > Bacillota > Clostridia > Oscillospirales > Oscillospiraceae > RGIG529. The sequence goes on from CAWVKD010000084.1 coordinate 9,858, forward strand.
TCGTAGGGTATTTTTCCAAATACGCTTCAACAGATTTCAAGGAACGATCATAAGACCCTTGATAAGCTGGATAATCATAAAGGGTGCGATCGTGTACTGCGGAAATTCCGTTTTCTTCCAAGACCTGTACCAATTCATCTCCAACACGGACAACATTATAATGAGTGTCCGTGGTACGTGCATCTCCTGTTGCTGTATACTGGTCTTCCCCTTCTGGATGATATGCCTCACTGCCATGTGTATGAATAATAAGGACCTGGGGCCCTTCTTCGTCTGTTTTTAGATTCAAATCCGGGGGAGACTGAGATAATTCAGCTACATCCACAGTTTGACTCGTGCGATTAAAAATATAGACACCGTCCGCTTGATCATAGTTGGTAGAGGAAATGGCTAAAAAAGTCCTGGCTGTTACCTCTGAATTGGAAGTTGGTGCAGGCGTCTCCACCGGCTGTGTTGAAGATGGCTCCGGCGTTTCTACCACTTCGGGCGACGGAGAAACCGCAGAATCTCCCATCTCATTTTGTAACGATACGGCTGCCGACTCTCCCGCTCGTAGTACAGCAGATTGAGCAAGTACCAGTGACTCCCATGCATTCATTTGGGCACTCAATTCTCCTTCCGGCACATACCCCAACTCAGCACTTAAAATAGACTTTGAAATGGTCCCACTGTTCCAAATATCCTCCAGACCATTCCGCAACATGTTTCCTCCGGTGGTCTGAGATAACACCATCATAACTAGAAATGCCATTATCAGTGCACCTGTACGGCGCAGCCGTTGTCTTCTTTGCAGATTTTTTTCTCGCGATCTTTTCATTCGTTTATACATGTCATCCCCACCTTCCTTCCAAAACCTTATGCAAAAGCTCTGTAGAATATGAGCCTGTCCTAAGTAGCAAACCTTTCACCCATCATATCTAATTGATTATCTAACTTTTTTAAAAAGGACACGATTTTGCCCATCGAAAACATTTTATCTCTTTTCATTATATTTTTTGTTTTATTTATTATTTAATAAATAGCAAAAAGAAGGCAATCTTACACCGACTGCCTTCTTTCCATATCAACCAATACCGATCTTTTCTTTCTTCAACTGTTTTTTTACAAAAAATGTTCCTTTGCCTGCACGAGAACTTTTGTCATGTCTTTCTGATTTCACCTACAACGTAAAATCAAGATTCTTATATTCCACTCCGTAAAGGGCCTCCATTTTTTGAAGCATGGGAACATCCGGATATGAAATAGCTCGCTCATAGTTGCTTAACGTTTGCTCACTGATATTCAACCGCATTGCTGCTTCTCTTTGTGTGAGTTGCCGATTGACTCGTGCCGCTTTTAATGTTAATAACAATCCTTTTTCCTCCTTTGTTGTATTCATATAGAATCCCCCTACTCTTTCAATATTTTAAGGAATTCATATCCCTCCTCTGTCATAATAATAAGTCACTTTGAAAAATATGTCAATAAACTTGACATACTAAAATTTGATTCTTTTCGTCAAAAACTGCCATGAATCGACATAAAGCCTCTCTTTTCCCTTGGTCTTTCTTCCCTTTTTCAGCAAAATACGACAAAATAATCCAGATTCTTAAGACATATATATAATATGAAGTTATACTGCCGTTTTTGTGTTTTCATCCCTGGTTTTGATTTCTTTTGTAAAATGATGTTATATCAGTAGTTCTTCTTTCTCAGAAAATATATCGTCAATTTGCATCCCATCATGTCAAGTTTTACTTGACAATTTTTTTGTAAAAAGTTAAACTAAATAAGTAAAATGAGGAAGCTGTGTGGTTGATCATTTTCTCTCGTTATTCTTTATTAAAATGTACGATATTGCTCATGTGCACTATTTTTCATTTGTTTTTTTGCTTTTTTGTTTGATTTCGTTGTATTTTTATTTGTATAACGTAGCATTCTCCTGTTTTCTCCTTTTTATAGCTCTTGGATGGATAGATACATTGCTCTTTGGGAGGTTTTTATGAATCAATTAAAAGCCATTTTACAGCAGCAAAGCACTTGTCCCATTGCATTTTATATGGTGTCGTTTGGGCAAAAGAATTCGGAATGGACTTGTTGATTGTAGAAAGTGCAGGACTATGCAACCGTTTTCTCCCCACATACAGAATGTTCCCGCCATCTGCGTTATAGACAATTTAAGTGGCAGTCACACACCCGAAAAAATTAGACCTATGCTGAAATTTGCCGACACAGCAATGTAACCCTAGCATTTTGGAAAAACTCTCTTTGGGCGATACAAAAGAATTGGCCCAGGCCAGATTAAATGCTGCCTGTATGGCTCCTGTAACATTAGATACCGTGTGTTGAAGAGCATACGATTGACAGCAGAAATCTCCGGCAGGGCAGATGCAGTCCGCCGGGCAGAGGAATATACAGCATATTATAATGAAACCGTTGATATGATCAACGAACAGCTAAGTGATGTAACGGAAGATGAAATGCCCGCTGTTTATATTGTCAAGAGTTAACACGGTACAATACCTTTACTAACCAATGGCTCTGGCGCTCTGACAGAAACGGTTAGTGAACTGTGCCGATTCAAGCAAGCCACGGTTGATATTGTAGAAAGAGATGCCGTAAAAATCACGGCTGAGCAGTTGCCTCTCAATCTTGATTATATTTGCATCATGAGAATGAATACATATGACGCTTATAATACTCTGATGGCCGATCCTACACCGAAAGATCTGGACGCTGTGAAAATGATGAATGGCGTCGCTTTTGCGCCCAAAGGCAATCATCCTATGAACAGCACCGTCTGCGTCCTTTCCCGAGAAGGTGAATTGCGTTGTGGTTCCCCCGAAGAGATTATGACGGAAGAGTATATGAACCAAATTTACCATGCCAAGTTGAAAATCAAATACTTGGAAGACGAACACCGTATGATCTGCATTTCTGAATCTCTCTAAAACACACAGGACGTTGGAGATACAAGAGAGCCCTTTGGGCCCAATGGCGCC
>CAWVKD010000085.1:0-17399 GCA_963929765.1 Clostridia bacterium
GGCCAAGCCCTTTGCTGTCAGTACCCAGGATGCTATGGACAATACGGCGGCAAAAGGCAATATTTATATACAACAAATAGAAGACCAGTGGACTGCCACTGTGATTGCAGCCATAGCCATCGGACAAGGGGATTGGGGTGGAGTTGCCTTTTATTTTCCAAAGGGGTGGAAGATAGAAAGCCTGATCTCCAGCTATCCCGATGGTACCGATTCCCTTCGGGCAAGCCAGGCCGTTGCCTGGGATATAGGAGATGGTGAATCCAAGTGGGGTAGTGTTGTGGAAATAGGACGGGATAAAGACCAGATCCCCACAAGCGGAGGCACAGGATCCGTGGTTATCCATCTGGTGATGGAACAGGAGGAGACAGGTATCTTGTCCTTTCCCCTTTTGGTTTCCGTGGGTTCCGAACTAGAAAATGACATACCTCATTGGGGAACAGAGTCCGTTACAGTGGAAGTAGAGTGGACCAACGGAGGGGAAGAACGGAAGTTCTGAATGGAGAGATACAAATACCCGGAGCGCCTCTTTGGGGAAAAGAGACGCTCCGGTGGAAGAGGGGGTCAGGGAGAAGGCAAGAGCCGCTCTCTCAGCCGGGAAACGGCCCGCCGTTCCAAGCGGGATACCTGTACTTGGGAAACGCCCATCACCCGGGCGGCTCTGGACTGAGTCAAACCTTTAAAAAAGCGCAGGTAAATGGTTTTCCTTTCCATATCAGGCAGGTCAGCAATGGCGCTTTGAAGGGTAACCCGTTCCAAGATATGTTCTTCCATATCGCCGCTGCCCAAGAGATCCTGAAGGGTCATTCCGTGGTCGCCTGTCTCTGCCTGCAAAGAAGCGGGAGGCGCAGCGGCCAGTTCCGCAGCGGCAATTTCTTCCGGACAGCAGCCGGTTACCTGAGAAAGTTCCTGCAAAGTAGGATCACGACCCAAGGTATGGGCCAGACGCTCCCGTGCGGCATAGAGAGTGGCAGAACGCTCTTTGAGAGAACGGCTCACTTTCACAGGACCGTCATCCCGCAGGAAACGGCGGATTTCCCCGGTGATTTTGGGGACAGCATAGGTAGAAAATTGGGTGCCATAAGCGGGATCAAAGCCTTGCACAGCTTTCAGGAAACCCAAAGCACCCAGCTGATACAGGTCGTCCAATTCCACACCTCTGCCGCTATAGCGTCGGACGATGCTCCAAATAAGGCCACTGTTCTGCTTTAAAAGCAGTTCTGTTGCATCATTGTCGCCCTCTTTGGCGCGCTGGAGCAGAGAGGGAGTATCAGAAATGGTCATGAACATTCCTCAGGAAGGGCATGGATTTTTTTTCGCATCAAAAGGATCGTTCCCCGACCCGGGGTGGAGCGTACCCGGAGGGTATCCATAAAACTTTCCATAATGGTAAATCCCATTCCCGAACGATCCTCGCCACCAGTGGTAAAAAGGGGCGTCATGGCTTGGGAAATATCGGCAATACCAGTTCCTTTGTCTTTGACCATCAGTTCCAGTACATCATCAAACAGGCGCACAATCATGTGGATAGGCCCCACGGTATGGGGATAAGCGTGGACAATGCAGTTGGTAACAGCCTCACTAACGGCTGTTTTGATATCTTCCAGCTCTTCCAAAGAGGGGTTCAGTTGCGCAGCAAAGCAGGCCACCGCTGTACGGGCGAAGGCTTCATTGGAAGAGAGGCTGGGAAAGGTGAGGGATATATGGTTATCCGGCTTCGGGCGCATATGTAACACTCCTTAACAGAAAGAAATCAGGCGGTTTAAACCGGCCGCCTGTAGCACACGTTGGGATTGGCTTGGCACATTGCACACCACAAGTTTACCGTCGAAATCCTTCATTCGCCGGTAGGTACGGAGCAGAACAGCAATGCCGGAAGAATCCATAAAACTGAGATCTTTTAGATCCAGGGTAGTGATTCTCGGCAGTTCCAGCTCGATCAGTTCATCAATGGTGCGCATCGCTTTTTTTGCGCCGTGGTGATCCAGCTCCCCTTTGAGGAAAATGGTCAGTTCCCGGTTTTTGCTTTTGAAGGTGATCTCCAAAGGGAACACTCCTTCCAATGCGTAATCAAGCAGCACGTATCATGTGCATCCTAGGTTTGTCCAATTGCGGGGCAAAGCCCCAGGAATCAACGGCAAGATCGTTGATTCAGTAGACATTATTATATCCATCGTCCATGGAAAAAACACACGAAAAAACACACGAAAAAACCCATTTCTCTGGAAAAGCCCTAAAAAAGATTGGATCAAAATGGAAATGGGCATCGTTTACGTTGCTTGTATGAAATTATGCTATACAAAGAAAAAAACAGATGGTACAATGGAGAAGAGGAAAAGCCAGATTGCTGTATTTTTCCAGACCGTCTGCCTGTAGGCGAACGTCGGAATCAACCAATTAAATAAAAGAAAGAGGTCGAAACAATGGGAACATTAAGCAAAGATGACATCACCAGAGTCAAAGCATTGGGATTCCTTCATAATCGAGGAACAGAATGTTTCTCAGGTCGCGTCCTGTCCGGCAACGGTGTTTTTTCCGCAAAAGAGATGGAAAAAATTGTAGAATGTGCAGAAACCTTTGGAAATGGCACCATTACCATGACAAGCCGTTTAACAGTGGAATTACCTGGCATATCTTTTGAAAATATTGAGCCGGCAAGACAGTTTCTGGAAAAAGAAGGTCTTGATTTTGGCGGAACAGGGGCCAAGATCCGTCCTGTTACAGCATGTAAGGGAACTACTTGTGTCTATGGCAATTACGATACCCAGGCAATGGCACAGGAGATCCACGAACGGTATTTCAAAGGGTGGTTTGATGTCAAATTGCCCCATAAGTTCAAAATTGCCATTGGAGGATGTCCCAATAGCTGTATGAAACCCAGCTTAAACGACTTTGGCGTGGAAGGGCACAGGGAACCCCGTTTCAACAAAGAGAAATGCCGTGGCTGTAAAGTCTGCCAAGTGGAACAATCCTGCCCGATGAAAGCAGCCAAAGTGGTAGACGGCAAACTGTACATCCATCCAGAGCTTTGCACCCAATGCGGCGTTTGCAGCAGCGGGAAATGTCCCTTTGGCGCCATCGCCAAACACGAAGAAGAAAGCTATCAAATCTTTGTAGGGGGCACATGGGGGAAAAAGACAAGAATGGGTACCGCTCTCTCCCGGCGGGTAACGAAAGAAGAAGTATTCCCCATGTTGGAAAAGACCATGCTTTGGTTCAAGGAAAATGCCTATCGGAAAGAACGTCTTGGCGCAGCCATCGACAGAATTGGTGTGGATCAATTGGAAGCTGCCCTTTTTAGTGACGATCTGCTCCGTCGGAAAGAAGAGATTTTGGCAGCACCCATCAAGGAGAGAACATAATGCATGGCAGGAAAAACAGCTGTAGGTTTGTAGCGCTTTTTACAGCCATTTTGCTGTTCCTGTGCTCTTTGTCCGGATGTGGACAGGTGGCCCAGGAGGTTCCATCCGATTCCATTTCCACTGTCAATGGGGAAGAAGGTGTAACCTTTCAAGATGCCAGAGGGAATACCGTAACCCTGAAAAGCTGGGACCGGGTGATTTCCCTCTATGGGTCTTTTGCTGAAATGTGGACACTGGCAGGCGGAGAGCTGATCGGTGTAACAGAAGACGCAGTGGAAGAAAGGCAGATGACACTGGGAGAACATGTGGAGATCATCGGCAGTGTGAAAAGCCCCAATTTAGAGGCTGTTCTGGCACTGGAGCCTGATTTTGTCATACTTTCCGCGGATATTGCCACACAGGTGGACCTGGAGTCTGCTTTGAAAGAAGCAAAGGTTCCCTTTGCCTATTTCCGTGTGGATACATTTGAAGATTATCGTTCTCTGCTGGAACGGTTTTGCACATTAACCGGAAGGTCCGATCTGTACGAGGAATATGGAGGAAAGGTCCAGGCAAAAATCGAAGCGATCAAGGCATTGGCAGCAGAGGAAGAACATCCCACCGGCCTTCTGATCCGCGCCTTTTCCACAGGGGCCAAAGCCAAAGGGACTGATCATCAGGCAGGTGTGATGCTGGAAGACCTTGGGGTGGATAATATTGTATCCCGTCACGAGTCACTGCTGGAAGACCTCAGTATCGAGGAAATCATCGAGGAAGATCCAGATTACATCTTTATTACCACCATGGGCTCAGAAGATGCGGCTTTAGAGGCTTTGGAAAATGGGATCATGGCAAACCCGGCATGGAGCGGACTTACAGCGGTTCAGGAAGGACATTGGTACGTATTGCCCAAAGAACTTTTCCATTACAAACCCAATGCCCGCTGGGGAGAGAGTTATGCCTATCTGGCAAAACTGCTCTATCCCCAATTGACGGAGGAAGTGGATGAAATTATGGCATAAAACATCCTTTCTGTTTTTTGTGCTGTTTCTATTGTTGGCTGGGGCAATTTGCCTCAGCCTTTTCACAGGTTCCAGTACATTCACCCTTTCTGGACTTTGGACACAGCTGACAAAAGGGGAGGAAACAGGAGGGGCATATCGTATTTTTCTCTATGTCAGGCTGCCACGTACAGTGGCAGCCATTGCCGCAGGGGCGGCATTGGCAGTAAGCGGTACACTGATTCAGGGTGTGCTGAACAATGCCCTGGCAGGCCCCAATATTATTGGGGTCAATTCCGGCGCAGGGTTTTGCGCCTTATTGGCAGCGTCTCTATTCCCAGCAGCAGTATCTCTGGTGCCGGTGGCTGCTTTTTTCGGTGCTCTTATCACCAGTATGCTGATCTACTCGATGGCGGTCAGAACCGGTGCGTCCCGCATCACCCTGGTGTTGGCAGGTGTCGCCATCAGCGGCATTCTTTCCGCAGGTATCGATACGCTGTCGGTCCTGTTTCCAGATGATGTGATCGGTGCGACCGGGTTTATGGTAGGGAGCTTTTCCGGGGTTACCATGTCGGGTTTGTATCCGGCTCTGATTTTGATTTTGATCGGGATTGCACTTGCGATGATCTTCAGTTATGACCTGAACATTCTGGCGTTGGGGGAAGAGCTTGCTGCAGGACTTGGGATGCGTGTCCCTCTGATCCGATTTATTTTCATCGCCATTTCTTCTCTTCTGGCAGGTGCTGCTGTCAGTTTTGCAGGACTTTTGGGATTTGTTGGTCTGATGGTACCCCATATCTGCCGCCGTATCATCGGAGGTGACAATCGGAAGCTGGTTCCATGCTCTGCCCTGGTAGGAGCGACTCTTACCTTGATTTGTGATGCGCTGGGCAAATGCCTGTTTGCACCTTTTGAAATCCATGTAGGCATTATCCTGGCCTTTTTGGGCGGACCCTTTTTCCTGTTCCTGCTGCTGAAAAAAGGAAGGGGGCGTATCTATGAATGAAGAACCTATCCTCTCCCTGTGCCATGTCTCAGCAGGCTACCGGGGCTATCCTGTCCTTCACGATCTCTCTCTGGAGATCCGAAAAGGGGAAATTCTGACCCTGGCTGGACCAAACGGCTGTGGCAAGTCCACACTGCTGAAAACCGCTATCCGGCAGCTGGCCCCATTTTCAGGAGAAATCCAGTTAAAGGGCAAAAACCTTTTGGATTTTTCTCCCAAAGAACTGGCAAAAACCGTTGGGATTTTACCGCAGAATCAGGGCATTCCCGGCATTTCTGTAGAAAGTCTTACCCTACACGGCCGTTTTACCTATCTTGGTTTGACCAGAAGGCCGACAAAGGCCGACAAGGAAAAGGCGGCAGAAGCCATGGAACTGGCCGGGATCATCGATATGAGAAACCGGGATCTGCGGGAGCTGTCCGGCGGAGAACGGCAAAAGGCATATCTTGCCATGGTCATTGCCCAAGATACGGAATTGGTCTTTTTAGACGAGCCCACTACATATCTGGATATAGGGCGGCAATTTGACATTTTAGAACTAGTCCAAACATTGAACCGAAAGGGAAAGACCATTGTTATGGTTCTCCATGACCTGGCCCATGCCCTTACCTATAGCCATCGGATTGCCGTTTTGGAGAAAGGTCATTTGCATTGTGTGAAACCGCCGAAGGAACTCTACGAAGATGGTATCTTAGACAGGTTGTTTGGTGTAAAAGGCCATTGGGCAGAAAGAGAAAGCACCTATTATTTTACACCATAAAAGCTCTGTCTCCGATCTCCGGGAAAAAGCAATAGGAAATCGTGGACAGCCCACAAGAAGAGAAAAGAAAACCAAACCTGAAAATCCAAACCCCCATGCTCTGGAACAAATTCCAGAGCATGGGGGTTTGATATCATGAAAACCATCTGTTTTTTTCAATCTCTCTTTCTCTCTTTGTGGAATTAGAAAAAGGGCGGTGTTGCTGAATTACGGGCGGGGAATTGCAGGTCTATCTTTTGCAGGGCCTCCATGGTGGGCATGGGGCGGGGGTTCCTGATCACCAAGCCGTTTTCCCCGATAAGGTGCAACAGCATCTCCCAAAGATAAAATGCCCCAGGCGGCAAACAGAGTGATCATAGGCAAAAGGGAATAGTGATATCTCCCAGCCACTTCTACCGCCATTTGGGCAAAGGTGAGTCCAGGAAAGTAGATCATGACAAGAAAGAGAGGGGAACGATCCCCTTTTTGAATGATGGCGATGGTGCCGAAAAGAGCCAGAAGGCAGCACCAAAGATAAAAACTGTTGCAAGCCACAGAGAGGAAGTCTGTGTGACGCAAAATGGAAGAGCCATAGCCTACACAGGCGTCGTCATGTCCCAGGAAGATGGTGAATTTATCCCAAAGAAGCCCAGGAAGGTTTTCAATGGTGTTCCAACGCTCTTTGGCAAGGGATATCATTTGGCTCTGGGCCTGTGGAGCAGTGGTGCCAGGTTGGTCGCTGAACGATGCTAAACGATCACTATCTTCCTGATTCCAACGTCCATCACTCTCTTCATTAAGTCCAACATAGATGTTATATCCCGGCACAGAGGCTGCCTCTTCCCCGATGCGTTGTTCCAAGTACATGGTACCGATTCCTGAGGACAGGATATAGGTAGCCAGCAAAACGGCGGAAAAGAGGATAACATTCCAACGTACAGGAGCAGGACGGAACGGAAAGGGCCGTAAAAAGAGAAGCCAGAGGAACAGGCCAATCAAGAAAATAGCCCCTATAGGACGAGTCATATTGACCACAGTCAGTACACATCCGCATAGCACGCCAAACAAAACAGCACGGCCTTTTTGGGCTTTCCAGTGGGTCGCCCTCCTGGCGGGAAAGAAGAGAGCCAAAAGAGACAGAAAAAGTAAAATGCCGGTCGTATACAAAGGTTCGGAAAGAACATACATATTGTAAATGGTTTGAGAAGGGAAAAAAATCCAGAGCAGGCAGGCGATGAAAGCTGCTTTTCGACCCAGCAGCCGGTTGCCCAAAAAGAAGATCAATCCGCAAGATATGGTGGAGAGAACGACATTTAAAACAGGTGCCAGGAGAGAAGAAAAACCAAAAAGAGAGCCAAACAGACTGAGAAAAAAGGAGTAGCCAAACAGATGAGGAAAGAGTGCCATGTCTCGACCATAGGAGAGAACTTTTTCTTGGGAGAGCGATTTGGCATACCCCCAAAAGGTGCTGTAATCTCCCATCGGCTCTATTTGTGCATAAAGGACCCAGAAGAGTTTAAAGGCAAAACAGAGCAGGAGCAGACAGAGCAAAGAAAGCCATAAAGGATAGTTGCAGTCTCTTTTTGCTATGTGATAAAAAAGGAAACTACCCAAGGAAAGACCAAGGAACAGCAAGATGACGGTTGGGAGAAAATGGGTATCTTCCGAAAGAAAGAACGAGGCAAGAACCAGAAAAAAGAGAAGTGCGCATATTGCATAAGCGATTCGGCCCAACCAAAGGGGCCACCGTCTCTGTTCCCATTTCATAAAGATTCCTTCTTTCCAAAAAGTGTTATTTCATCCTGTTTTATGATACTTTATGATATCATAGGAAGGGAGAAGAAGCAAGAAAGAAGGAGAAAAAGAGAGAAAAAGGGGAAAATCCAGGGTGTCTTTCCGGAATGGGCCGGGAGCTTGTCTCATATAGTGAGAGAAAGGGAAAGGAGGAAATTGAGGAGGATGGTTGACAGAGCGGTGTTTTCGGCGGTATCATACAAAGAAGAGAAAAAGGTCGAATCAAATGCGTCAAAGGAAAGGAAGAAAGGAGCGATCGTTGTGAGGAAAAAGATAGGTTTATGGGGAATGACGGTCTTACTGATACTGACGCTTTGCAGTTGCGGAGGTGTTTCTTCACCATCAACCAATGGGGACGGGGTCCCAGTTTCATCTGATGCTCAGACCTCTGGCAATAAGGAAGGGGTCAATCCGTTGACCGGTCTCCCCATCGATCAAGAAGAGGAGCAGAACCGTCCCATTGCTGTGATGCTCAATAATATCAAGGTAGCTTTGCCACAGTATGGGGTGTCAAAGGCAGACCAGATTTATGAAGTGGTTGCAGAAGGTGGAATCACCCGCATGCTGGGAGTATTCCAGAGTGTAAAAGATGTGGGTGATATTGGCAGTGTCCGCAGTACCCGGCTGTACTATTTGGATCTTGCCCAGGGTTTGGACGCTATTTTGCTTCATGCCGGCGGCAGTGAAGAAGCGTATGATGCCATCGCAAGCCGTGGGATTACAGCATTGGATTGTGTTCGGGGACCGTATATGAATACGCTTTTCTGGCGGGATCAGGACCGGGTCAAAACCGCAGGATATGAGCATAGTGTCTTCACTTCGGGGGAAAAGATCCAATCTGTTCTTGCCACTTTGGATATCCGGAAAACCCATGAAGGGGACGAATATCGTTCTATGGTGTTTTCCGATGATGGAACACCTGTTGGCGGCAGCCAGGCCCAGGAGATTACCGTTCCTTTTTCCAATTATAAAACAGGTGTTTTTACTTATGATGAAGAGAGCGGGACCTATCTTGTCAGCCAGTATGGCAAGGCCTATGTAGACGGCGAGACAAATGAGCAGGTGGGTGTGAAAAATGTATTGGTGCTCTATACCGATATTTCACGTATTTCGGGAGATACGGCTGGCCGTATGAAAGTCAATCTCACAGGAAGTGGAACAGGGCTGTATGCATGCAACGGCAAGGTACAGGAGATTGTTTGGTCCAAAGAAGGGCCGGAACATCCGTTCCAGTATACCTATGAAGATGGAACAGAAGTCCAGTTTGGCAAAGGCAGCAGCTATATCAATATCATCAGCAAAAACACAGAAGCCACGATGACAGAGTCGGTATCATAACGAAAGAGGAGCAAAGATGGGGAGGCAAAAGGAGAGCCAACCCATCTAACCTGTATCGGGGTATGGAAAAATGGGGAGGAGGAATGTAGATGAAAATCGATGAATCCCTTTGCATTGGTTGTGGAAAATGTGTGAAAGACTGTTTCAGCCGAACCATTCAATTGGGGCCTGGCCATGCGATTTTCACAGGGGAGCCCTGTATGGAATGTTTTCATTGTATCGCTGTTTGTCCTACCGGGGCCATTTCAGGGACAAAGGGGGAAATGGCTCAGGTCCGTCCCTATGAAAAAGAGAGCTTTTCGGTTTTACCCGGGCATCTTCAAAATTTGATTGCCTTCCGGCGCAGTATCAGACAGTTCCGAAAGGAGCAGTTGACAGAAGAGGAGCTTCATATGCTGCTGGAAGCAGCCCGCTATTCACCAACAGCAGGCAACCGTCAGCCGCTGCGCTATCTTGTATTACAAGAAAAGCGGGAAGAAATCACCCGAAAGGCCATTGTTGCCCTTGCAGAAGCAGCAGAGAGGGAAGAAGGGATCCAGCGGATCTTTGGGGGGAAGAAGTCCTATGCCGCCTACTGGAAACGAGGACTTCAGGAATATGAAACCCGAGGGATGGATGGGCTGTTTTACCATGCTCCCACCGTGCTTTTGTTCGTAGGGCCAAAGGAGGCTGCTATTGATGCAGGCATTGCTTCTTCTAACGTAGAACTTCTTGCCGCAGCCATGGGACTTGGTGCATGTTATGTGGCGTTTTTCAAACGGGCGTGTCTTGCCGATCCGTCTCTGTTGACGGATTTGGGCCTTGGACCAGACGAAGAACCTCTGGCCATTCTGGCATTGGGGCATAAGCAGGTCACCTATTACCGAACCGTACCTCGCAGGGAAGCAAAAATCACCAGGATGTAATATTTGTCTCGAAGATCCCGGGGGGGGGAAAATAGGAAATGATGTAAAGAGAGAAAAAAGGAGAATATCATTATGTTGAAGATCAATGAGGCCCTCTGTGTAGGTTGTGGACTTTGTGCGTCGGAGTGCTTTTATGGTCGTATTACCATAGAGGGGAAAAAAGCAAAGATGGGGGAAACACCCTGTTGGAACTGTTACCATTGTATCGGCCTATGTCCTGTAGGCGCCATTTCAGATAATGATGTGGATATGAGCCAAGTTGTGTCATACAACGAGAAAGCATTTCACGTTTCGCCGGATAAATTAGGGAATCTGATCAAATTCCGTCGTAGCATTCGCTCTTTTGAAAAGACGCCGCTATCCAAAGGGGATCTGACCCGCCTTTTGAATGCTGGCCGGTATTCCCCGTCTGGGAGCAACCGTCAGCTGATCCGCTATGTGGTATTGCAAGACACATTGGATGAGATCCGGGACGCTGCCATCGAAGCTTTCTGGGGCGTTGCTCAGCGGAACGACCCAGAAGAAATCGACAAAGTATATGCAGGGAATGCAGGATACAATGCCTATTGGAAACGGGGCTATCGAGCTTATCGGGAAGAAGGAAAAGACGGACTGTTTTACAATGCCCCCACAGTGATTTTGGCCGTTGCACCGAAAGATGACCTTAGCATGCTGGATGCAGGAATTGCCACTTCCAACATCGAACTGATGGCAGCAGCCAGTGGATTTGGCGCATGCTATATTGCCTTTTTGCAGATGGCCTGCACAGCAGAGCCAAAGCTGAAAGAAAAGATGGGTATCCGGGAAGGGGAAGAGATTTTGGCAGTTATGGCTATAGGCCGGCCGGCCATTCGTTTTGCAAGGACCGTTCCGAGAAATGAACTGAATGTAGAGTGGAGATAATCCGAAGGGGAATAAGAAAGGAAGATCAATCATGAGCAATGCTGCATTTCCGTTGGAAGAAGTACTTTTTTCCAGCTCCATGGCAGACTATGAAGATGTGGTTATAAAATTTCAACATTCCATGTATATGGGGTTGTGGGAAGAGGCTATGAAATCGTTAAAGATCGAAGTACTCTATCAAAGCAAACTTCATGGGAGAGGCCATATTGAACGGACCATGCTCTTTGGGGCATTGCTTGCGATGGAGCAGTCTCTCAACCGGGAAGACACGATTTTACTGCTTTTGGGCTGTAGTTATCATGATGTAGGACGTATCAATGACCGGCGGGACGATGATCATGGTCGGCGCAGTGCGGAACAGATCGGTGGTATTACAGGACTTCCAGAAGGGGAAGAGCTCAATCTTTTGCGTGCCATGGTAGAAGCCCACTCTTTGGACGATAAAGATTTGGATCAGGTATGCCAGAAGTATCATGTAAAAGATATGGTACGTGGCCGGAAATTGGCATTGCTGTTGAAGGATGCAGACGCATTAGACCGGGTTCGAATCGCTCACTTGTTGGATCCCAGTTATTTTCGTTTTTCCTGCAGCCATGATTTGCTTCCTTTTGCCTTTCGGTTGTATGATGTAGAACAAACTATCGCCCAGCGAGCAGGATGAGGGAGGGAGCGGGCAGCTCCGTCCATTGGATTTTAACAGGCGGCTCTATGCCATCGGGAATCTTTTCCGGGGCAGAGCCGCTTTTCTGTGTCAAAAAGGCTAGGAACAGGCAAGAACTAAAATCCAGATTGTCAGTAGGGGAAAATTGTGATATAATGCTAAATTATATTTTAAGGAAATATAAAGATGAAGTAAGGAAGAAAAGGGAGAAAAAGAAGAAGCGGGACAGAGAAAAGAGGGAAAAACCATGAAATGGAAGGAACTGCTGATTCATTATAAAAAAATCATTATCTATTACATCATCGGTATTATCAACACACTGGTGGATTTTGCCGTCTATAGTGGTGTATTTTTTCTTACCCATATGCCAGTACCCAGTCAGGCCGCAGGGTATGTATCAGGTATTTTATGCAGTTTCTGTCTCAACCGCGGCATCACATTTCGGGCAGAAAAAGGGGGAAGCCCTCTGCTGCAATTTGTGCGATTTATTTTGGTGAATTTGGTCAGCCTAGGGATCAGTCTGGGGAGTATCCATTTACTCACTGACTGCTTGGGTATCAACGGCTACCTAGCCAAAATTCCCATTTCCTTTGTTACATCCTTAATCAATTATTTTGGATATAAGTTTTTGGTGTTCAAAAGGGAAGAGGAGGATCCTTGTGATACAGAAAATGTCGACACTCATGACGCATGAAGCACTGGCACACATGGCTATCGAAGCATCTTCTTTTGCCTATGCACCCTATTCCAACTTTCCTGTAGGTGCTGCATTACTCTGTGAAGACGGCAGTGTCTATACCGGATGTAATATCGAAAATGCTGCCTTTGGAGCAGGTCTTTGTGCTGAGCGGGTAGCCCTTGGGAAAGCAGTGAGTGAAGGAAAAAGAAAGTTCCAGGTTCTAGCCGTGGCGTCTCAGGGAGAATCTTATTGCATGCCGTGTGGCATCTGCCGCCAGATGTTTTGGGAATTTTCCCCAGATCTTTTGGTTCTCTGCACCAAAGGTGACGGGACGTTTATCATGTATTCTCTCAAAGATCTTCTTCCTCATGCATTTGGTGATTACCGTTCTTAGAGAGATCTTTCTACACGCATAGAAAGAGATGGTGCCGGACAGACTAAGAAACGAAACGGAGGTCTGATCATGGCACAGATGACAAAAGAACAGTACCTTGCTTATGTGGAGGGAAAAGCAAAAAAATCTCCTATTGTCAAAAATGTCTCCCTGGCATTTTTGGTGGGAGGACTCATCTGCGTATTGGGCCAGGTGTTATTAAATGTGTACCAATATTGGGGAATGGACAAAACAGGTGCCGCTAACCTGGTATCGATAACGTTGATTTTTCTTTCTGCACTTTTTACTGGGCTCAATTGGTACAGTAAACTGGCAAAGTATGCAGGTGCTGGCACTTTGGTACCCATTACCGGTTTTGCCAATGCTGTGGTATCTCCTGCACTGGAGTTTCGAAGCGACGAAAGAGTTATAATAGGGACAAGTCCAATAATAACAATATTTCGGGCAATATCTTAACTGAATCCACAAAATATAGTGCGAAAGGAGAATTATATTATAGGTGATCAGCGATATCAAAAATTTTTGGATAATCAACTAGCAGGCAAAACACTTTTTTCAGTGTATAAGAAAGTTATATTGTTTTTTGAAGAAAACGGCATGGCTTCGGTTGTGCCGTTTTCTTTTTTTTTCAGCAATCTTCCACAAAATATCATAGCATAAAAAGATTTAGATACCCTTTTCTGTTTTTATTGTTGCTGTTTGTGGTTTCCGTTATAGATGGCTTTCGCAAATTCTAAAGGTTGTAAATATCTGTGAATATAGATGACAAAAGAAGGAAAGATATGGTATAATTTGTATACTCAAATTCGATATTTAATATATACGCAAAGAGGAGTGACTTGAAATGAAACGAATAGGTCTTTTTATACTACCTGCATTGCTCTTGTTTGCATTATGCAGTTGCTCTAATAATGAAATTACCTTAAAACTTCCTACTGGAGAAATTACTGGTACATATTCTGGCGATTTCAAAAAGAAACTTCCTCATGGAACGGGTACGTTCGTTGTTTCCGATGACTCTGAAGACGGCTGGACATACTCTGGCGAATGGTCTGAAGGTTTGATGGATGGAAAAGGTGAGTGTAAATGGTCAGATGGACGTGTTTATATTGGTGAATATGAATCCGGATATATCCATGGTGTAGGGAGCATGTACGAAAACGACACGCTTTTATTTACAGGATCGTTTGCGGATGGCAAGTTAATAGGATTGGTGCGCAAAAAAGTGAAAATTGCAGAAAATGAACCAATGCAATATATTAAAGTAGGTGAAATTGGGTTCCAAATTCCAAAATCATGGTCTTGTGAAGTGATAGACAATCGTGTTGCAAATATCAAAATTCCAGACGCAGAGAATGTACAAATTATTTTTAGTATCTCTGAATACATAGATGAAAAAAAAGACTCAGTGAAAAAGACTATTAAGGAAAAATATATTAAACAATATAGGAGCGGATACTCCGAATATTTAGTAGCATCTGAAAGTCAAGATGGTTATGGTTATACTACAAATAATGATGATTATGATTTGCAGCTGACGTTTTTAAATGGAGAAAACGTTCTGGATGTATACAGCCACTCTGTTTTTAGGGACCCTATATTGTCGGAGCCAACAATGTATACTGTGACAACTGTAATCGAAGGTGGAGCATATGATTATTCAGATGCAGCACAGCATATTACAAAAACCATGAAAAACTGGGATAAAATTCAAGAAGATATAGAAGAACAAAACATAGAAAACGCAAAAAAGGAGACAATGACGTATCTTAACGGTGAAGTGGATTGGAATGGCTTAGAAGCAACTGCTCAAAAAGTTTCCAAGCAGGATATGCTTGATCGAACCTGTCCAAAAAATTCCATTGTACTTGTAGAAGGTATTATCTCTAATATTTCTGATTCTGAATTTGATGTGTGGTTACCGCACGATAGCAGCTACTTCAACGAAGAAGGTTGGAAATATTCGATTGATCTTGGAGATATATCTGAAGGTAGTACAGTCCAAATATGTATAGAAACGCATGCTGATGGCAGTTTAAATACATCTGATGGGATTTTAGCCATAAGGAAATTAGATGTTCCAAATGTTGATAATATCGTTGAAAAATACATGCATTCATGTAAATCTTTTGATTACAGTACCGTGATGCGAAATCCTGATAACGCATATGGTACTATTTGGAAAGCAAAAGGAACTGTTTTTCAAGTGGTGGAAACAAAAGGTTCTTTTCAGGAATTTCTGCTACAATTGAGCGACGGGAATTATGTTTATGTTAATTATCATAAGAGTGACGATGCAGATAAAGTATTAGAAGGAGATTCTGTAACTGTTTATGGTACATTCTTTATGACAAAAACATATATAACCGTACTAGGCGCAGAAAATACAGTTCCTATATTAACAGTGGATTACATCACAATCCAATGACAATATTGCTCCCGCCCAGAAATTTGAAAGATTATCCTTACCAACTCGCTGCGAAAAAAATAACGGGCACTTGGCTTCCAAGTGCCCGTTTCTCATTTATTATCCTTGTCTGATAGGTACCATGATAGACGTCATAATAGAAAAGTTTTTTTGACGTCAACTCTATTGAATCATTCCAATCCTCGAACATCTTCAATAAAAGAATGATTACGAGTTCTATCTTCATAAGCATTTTGAATGATACGATAGTTGATATCAACTTCGCCATTGGTCATACTATGTTCTTCAAGGAATTTCTCATAATTTGTATATATCTTAAAAATACGATAAAACTCTTCCCGCGATACAGGTATACTCTCATTTGTAACTTTTGTCGCAAAGTCAATGATTCGATCACGACTACTCTGAATAAACATTTCTTTTGTGAGTTTTGTATTATCTTTTAATAGCTGAGTGACATCAGATAAATTATTGGTTATTTCAATAATTGCTTTATGGTTCAGTTCAGCTCTTTCGTTAACCCAATTCATCCAACGATTGCGTTTTGCAATATTATCGTCAGAATAATGTGCATTTACGTCAGAAAGCAATTGTCTCACTTCTTTAATAGTTCGTGATGTTTCTTCTCGTTCTGTTTTTTTACGGGAAAAATGTTTTCGCATTTTAAAAAATTCAGGAACGACCTTACCTTTGAATTCCAGTAATTCACCGATGACCTGCATGATAAGAAACAAACCGACAAGGATAATAGCAACCTTTGCCGGAACATTCAAAAATTCGATATAGTTTATCATGCGCCTTTTTCACCCGTTTCCTCATCTTGCACATTTACCACTTTTGCCATATCGCAAAGACTGTCAATCAATGCAGAGATTTCGTCCATGTTAATATCATAATTGATGGTATCAGATGAAGCTTTAACCATAGCGAGAACCCATTCCTTGCGTTCCGCACCATTGTCAAACTTCTGCTCTGCTGCTGCAACTAAGTTCATGACAAGCTTGAGCAAGTCGTTCCAGTTCTTTTCCTTGATCGCCTTTTGAACGTATTTGACCAACTGAAATACCAGTGGTATTGCTGTGGCGATACCAGCTAAAAGTTGCACGATAATACTAACCCAATCTAATTCCATAGTAACCACACCCTTCTATCATCAAATTGGAGGACTATTTATACTTCCAGCATTACTTTCATTTACCGAAAAGTGAGTTGCTTTTGCCGTAGCAAATTTAATGCCTTCACCATCAGCACCTGTGTTTTCATCACGGCTTTTATCGACTATTCTTGACAACACGATGCCGCAAGCAGTACCAATAGGAGTAAACACAATTGTCCAACACATAAGTGCCCCTGTGTATCCACTTGCAATACTTTTCGTTGCAAGATAAAAGCCGCCAGATAATCCGGCGGCTAAGAATGCCATAATGTACAATGCAAGTCGATTGGTAAAACCTAGTTTTGAAAGATGGGAGAGTAAACCTGTGTCCTTAACCTTTTTGGTAGTATGTTTTTTTCTTTTTCTTGTGACTGACATGATAACACCGACTTTCAATAGAAATTAAGCAAGGCCGTGTTTTTTAGAAAAGTTATAAAATAGCTGTGCTGCTTGTTCGCGGGTCAACATGTCTTCCCACATATAATTTGGACTTCCGTCAGGCAAAGGATCGCCGCCAACAAAGATCCCGTTAGCAACTGCCCATTCACGAGCTTCTTTGCTCCAAGTGCCACAGTCATTGTCACGCAGCTCTTTACGGTATTCATTCATCAGTTTCTTAAAAGTTTCTAAAGTCATATCTTCATCCTCCTCTGTAACAGTTGTAGATGCAATCTTTTCTGTCCATTCAAGTGACACCCAGCCAGCACCAGTATATCCCCAGCCATCCTGTTCTTTTGTAATAGCTAAAATGGTACCCTTTTTATAAGTCATAACTACAGAACCATTGATAGGATACTTTCTGCAATTCAAGCCATCGTTTGCAGTAACTTTTACCTGATAGTTGACTTCTGTACCATTTGTTTCTGTAACGATACCATTCATTAAAGATGCGACATCGTTTCTTACAGTTTCCATAGATTTGCCAAATTTTCGAAACCAATGCAATACATCAACGTGATTACTGCCCATACCTAATTGATAGCTATCTGCATGACACAGAATGACAGGAATTTTTTTACCAGAGTAAGATACTGTTCCGTTTGGATTAAGGCCATAT
>CAWVKD010000086.1:0-2500 GCA_963929765.1 Clostridia bacterium
TATCTTTAAATGGATCACCGACTGTATCACCAACAACAGCAGCTTTATGGGCATCACTGCCTTTACCACCATGATTTCCTTCTTCTATGTATTTTTTTGCATTATCCCAAGCACCACCTGCATTGGACATAAACACAGCCAGTGCGAACCCTGTGATGGTAACACCTGCCAGAAGGCCAACTACGCCATTAACACCCAAAATCAAACCAACCACTACAGGAACAATAATCGCCAGGAGAGAGGGTAAAACCATTTCTCTTTGTGCGCTGCGGGTGCAGAGGTCAACACAGGACTCATAGTCCGGTTTTCCCGTGCCATCCATGATACCTACAATCTCTTTGAATTGACGGCGAACTTCGATAACAATACTCTGTGCAGCACGTCCTACCGCCGACATGGTAAGAGCAGAGAAAAGGAATGCCAGCATAGCGCCTAAGAAAATGCCAACCAAAAGGGATGGATTTGTAATTGAAAGGTTGAGGATATCAGGATCTTGTGCTTTGACCAAGTCAATATAGGAGACCAGCAAAGCCAGAGCGGTAAGAGCAGCAGAGCCGATAGCAAACCCTTTGCCGGTAGCAGCAGTGGTATTGCCAAGGCCATCCAATGCATCGGTACGTTCACGGACTTCTTCTCCCAAGCCAGACATTTCAGCGATACCGCCGGCATTATCCGCAACTGGTCCATAAGCATCTGTTGCCAGAGTGATACCAAGGGTAGAAAGCATACCTACGGCAGCAATACCAATACCAAAAAGACCTTTTGCAGGATCTGTACCACCGCCAGCTGCAAAGTAACTGGTAAGAATAGCAGCGCCAACGACAATAATAGGAATGCAAGTAGATTTCATACCTAAGGAGATACCACCAATGATGATGGTTGCCGGGCCTGTTTTACTGGTTTCAGCCAGTTGTCTGGTGGGCTTATACGTATCGGAAGTATAATACTCTGTAAAGTAGCCAATCAAAACACCTGCTACAAGACCAGACAAAATTGCCACAAGAACACCAACCCAGGATGCAACTTCACCCATGATGAAATAACTTAGGGGAACTGCGGCAATAGCAGCCAAAATAGCTGCAATATATGTACCACGGCGCAAAGCGGACAAGAGGGTCTTTTGATCTGTATTCTCACCTGTACGGATGAAGAATGTACCAATCAAAGCAGCTACAATACCAACAACCCCCATAGCTAACGCCATAAAGATACCATTCCATCCATATCCTGCAGTAGCAGCCAACGCAAAAGCTGCCAAAATAGAGCCAACATAAGATTCATACAGGTCAGCACCCATGCCGGCTACGTCGCCTACGTTGTCACCTACGTTATCCGCAATAACAGCAGGATTTCGGGGATCGTCTTCCGGGATACCGGCTTCTACTTTACCAACAAGGTCAGCACCAACATCTGCTGCTTTGGTGAAGATACCACCACCAACACGGGCAAACAATGCCATAAAGGAAGCACCCATACCAAACATAACCATAGTAGAACCAATGGTAGATGCATCACAATGGAACCCATACTTTAAAATGTGAATCCAAATGGTAATGTCTAAAATACCAAGGCCAACTACAGTAAAGCCCATAACAGAACCAGAAGAGAATGCAACTCTCAGTCCACGATTCAGTCCTTCATGAGCCGCCTGAGCAGTCCGCGCATTGGAAGAAGTTGCAATTTTCATGCCAATGAAACCGGCAAGTCCAGAATAGATACCACCGGTTAAAAACGCAAATGGCACAAAAGGTGCAAGCAATGCCTTCCATGGATTGAACGCCAGGATCAACAAGATAATAAATACCACGATGAAGATCTTCAAAACACCAGCATATTGACGTTTCAAATATGCATTGGCGCCCGAACGAATCGCTGCTGCGATTGTCTTCATCTTATCAGTTCCTTCGGAAAACTTTAGCACTTTTCGGCTTTGCACAAGGGCAAAGAGCAATGCCAAAGCTGCTCCGACGAAACCAAGCCAGAACAGATTTTCGAACATTTTCCCAACTCCTTTAAAAAATTGTTCGCTTTTTCTTTAGCTTTCTTATACTACCATATGTCAAAATTTTTTCAAGCGATTTGGCCAGATTCCCTTTCCTTCTTTGTTTGATTTTATGATTTGCACAATTTTTTTCTTTTTTTTGATTTATTTTCCATCTATTTTACTAATTACTAAAATTATTTTCTCCATATAATCTAGAAAACAGTTCTGTTCTCCTCTCGTTTTGGTCATTCTGAACATAGTCATTTTCCCCAAACTCTTTTAGGTCTATATTTTTCTTTGAAGCTGACTCTTTCTAGTCTATCTTCTATTTTCTGTCTCTCATCTTCGTCATTCCCTTGATTTTTCCCTGATTCACCGTATAATAAAATCATTGATGATTGCTTAAGGGAGGAACTGGCATGTCCACAGCAAGCAAATCTCGATTTTTAATCAATATCGCTTTCATTGCCGTTATTCTTGCTCTGGTTTATATCGTTCTGAAGTATTTGCTGGTAT
>CAWVKD010000087.1:0-20515 GCA_963929765.1 Clostridia bacterium
CTCCTTTGGTATTGTAGTTACAATGTTTTATTGAGTATATTTTTTACAATATAAAAAATTTACAAAATATACAAACATATTATACTGGATTTATGATATTGTCAATTTAATTGTCCGTATATTCATTCTATTTTCCATTTTAGTTCTTGTTCAGATAGCAAAACCATCGTGAAGTATGATTTGAGTAGATAGAGATGAAAAAACAAAATGTCGAAAAATTAATAAAACAACAGAAAACACCCCCTTTTAGATAGATATAAATTTATCATAAAAATTGTTATGATTAAATACAAACATAAATAAATATAAAAGGGAGAAACCGATTATGAGATATAAATTTTTTGCAGGTCTTTTGTGTTGTACCTTCTTGGTAGCGATACTTGCTGCATGTGGCACATCGGAACAAAAATCAGTAGAAAGTACAGATGGAATTTCAACCGATGCACCAAGTCAATCTCCGAGCAAGGCACCAGTGGAAAGTCCTAGTGAACCAATAGAGACGGAAACTTCCCTTATTGATGTATCTACAGCTACACAGCATGTAGTAGAAAATAATGAATCATCTTCTGCCTCACTTGGAGGCAAATGGCCAGAAAATGAATTTACAAGACAATTGCCAAAGTTGACATCAGGCAATATCTCCATGTCTTTAACACAAAGAAGTTCATTTGAGCTTTTGGCATCGGATCTTACATTAGAAGAAGCAAAAGCTTACATTGATGGGACAATTGAAAAAGGATTTGATATAGAAGCAGAAATGAAAGATTATACTGAATCTGGAATTGAAGCATATACATATTCAGCTAAGAATGCTGCTGGTTATGAGGTTTGTCTTTCCTACTCTGTTGGCCTTTTGAGTATCTCTATGAAAAAATAATGAAAGGATCTCCATCGGAAGCCTTTTATAAAAGAAAAAAATGGATGTTTTAGCCTGGTACATGAATCACATGTACCAGGCTTTTATATTTCCGCTATTGTCGAAGAGTAGCAAAATAAGGCGATGTACATAAAATGGCATGTAGGGAATTGACTTATAGAATTCCCGCTATGAAAAGGAGAATGGATGAAATGTGTTATAGATATAGGTGCCGGTGCAGATGCAACCGTTGTTGCAATAATTACAACGTTGATTGTATAGAAACCCGTTTTCGGGGCCTTTGTGATATCGATAGCGATTGGGAACCCGAAATGAATCGTTTCTGTGTAGAGCAGCAAGAATGGGGGGCATGCTGTCCTTGTCGATGCTGTCCTTGCCGATGCTGCCAATGGGTAAGATGCTGTGGCGGTCAGATGGAATATTGCCAGTCACGATACAATTATAATGATGACGATTGTGATTGTTGAATTTTGTTATAATTGTATTCAAGTGAGATATCACAGAAATGGGAGTCTGTGAT
Organism: Clostridia bacterium; assembly: GCA_963929765.1. Taxonomy (GTDB): domain Bacteria; phylum Bacillota; class Clostridia; order Oscillospirales; family Oscillospiraceae; genus RGIG529. The sequence continues at coordinate 1,398 of CAWVKD010000087.1, forward strand.
TACACAGGAAAAAGATAGAATGATTGAATTGCATCTCCCGACTATTTAAGTCGGGAGTACATAGCTCAATGAAACATAAAAAAGGAAGACTATTTTCGAAAAAACATTTTTATAGTAAATAAAACAGATAAAGGGAATTTATCGTTTATCTGCTTCCTCAATAACTTTGCGGTAAGGACCTATAATATAATCATCCATTTGTCCTTTCATTTTTTTCTGTACAGAGGGTAGAGAAAGGAGGAGACCTAAAAACTTCATTTTCCAAATTTTCATCCTCTGCTTTTGTGGAAAATCATAGAAACCATGTGTTTTATAGAAACGGTGATCGGCTTTCATAAAACCTTGCATAAGGTAGATCAGATCTCGAAAGATTTTAGTTCCGCCAACACCATAAAAATTTTGAGGACGACGGCAATGATGTTTCAGAGCGTAACATAAAGAGTGTGCCAGCCTTTGAATGTCACCCGTTACATCTCCTTCATCTGTGGCAATACCAGATAGGTAATTTCCGCCCACTTCGCTGCGAGCCTCTACAATGGTTTGCAAGTTGAATTCCTGATGATATTTTCCGCTGATCAGATAAGCGACAGGCATTCCTTGTGTCACTGTACGATGGCCATTACAGAATTGTCGGTCATCATAGTTTTTAAAACTGGAATGGGTATAATGATCCTGAATGGTGAAAGCGTACACAATAGCATCTGCAGTTTGAATTTCGTTACGCAAATAATCATCAAAACCATCTTTATAGATGCATTTTCCGGTTATTGCACACCCAAAACAACCCAAACAACCTCCGGCAAAAGGGAAGTCGCGCAAATTGACTATTCTAGTGTCACAGGGGAGTGCCGCACGAAAATCTATGATCATTTCCTGCAAATGGATATCGTCTTGTGCGACGTTTGTAACAATAACTATATCATAAGGTTCCGTTTTTGGTGTTTCGGGTAGAGAGGAGTGATAGAACTTTTCTCTTTTACATGATGATAATTGCGTGGGGGGTGTTTGAAAATAACCATGCTCTATAGAAAACATCAAATGGTCAAAAAACATCTGGGCTTCTTCTTGACCTTTTTGAGTGAGAAGGTCATCCATATCTGCCAATAATCCTTTTATTACTTTCATTCCCATGTCAAAACAATTTTCCTCGATAAATTTATGAGCAGTGATATCATAAAAGTGCTTGGAAGTTGTGATTTGAGATGCTATTTTTCCTTGTAAATCGATACTGCTTTCTTTGACTTGTTCAATGAATCGATGCATTTGAAAAGGGGCAATAAAAGTATACACAGGATAGCAAAATAAGATGATCTGCGCTTTTTCTAGTTCAGAAAGTGCTTCACTCATATCATTTTCATAGTATTTGATGCGCTGTCCTATGTGAAGAATGGTAAAGTCATGTTCTGGATGCAACTTTTCAAGGTATAGTGCTGTTTGCAGTGTGATACTGTTTCTTCCTTTGGGACTCCCATTTAAAATAAGAATGTTCATAGATGTTCCTCCAACTTGGTTAGATGTTTTTAGTTATTTTGGTTCCAGTTTTCTATTTAATAGTAATGGGATTATATTTTTGTTCGTGTTTCAATTGATTTTGACCAGGACATTCAGGTAGATGATATGACAGAATTGTATCATGGATATGGGAAAAAAGAAATTTCAAATGACGTCGTTTTTTTACTAGAAAAAGATGAAAAAAGCACTACATTAGCTACCATAGCAAATGTTAGTGCTTTCTATATTATAGTTTGACTATTTTGTTCACGTAAACAAGGGAGTTAAGAATATGTTTTAATGATTTCTTCAGCAATTTCACGTCTAGAAATGCAGCGATCCATTGCCTGTTTTTCAATATAGCGATGTGCATTTGGCTCATCCATTTTTAATTCGCTAATGAGAATCCACTTTGCTCTATTGACCAGACGGATTTCTTTCATTTTCTCTTCAATCGATAAGGTTTTCTTTTCGAATTTTCGAAGTCGCTCTCTAACACTTGTCATCCAGCGGATTGCCATGACCATTGTAGATTTTGAGGTGGGCTTGGGTAAAGTGAAAATACCATATCCTGTTACCTTATCATAAATCTCTGCATGAATATCGGATCGAACAAGAAGGAGAACAACCGCGTCTTGTTTGGTACAAATATCAATGGCAAATCGTGTGCCAAGATCATCTGGCAATGGTGTATTGATGATAATCAGATCAAAATTTCTTTCTGTTATGGCTTGTTTTGCGGCACTGATACTCGAAACAGTACGAATAGGTGAATAACTGGATTCAGGAAGTAGAGCGGTACAAGCAGTATTAAAATTTTCTGCCGACGAGACAAGAAGAATGCTGTACACTCGTTCTTTCAAGCTCATGATACCACCCCCTCTTTTTGGCGCACATGGACCTATCTACAGCAATACATATTGAGTATTGCTGTAGATATATGCTCTTTTATGAAAGTACTGTTAGAAGCGACTTGACATGCAGTTTTTAAATCAAAAGGCAGTTTTTTAAATTTTGCTAATGTAGATTCATCAGCTTTGTACAAATTGAAATCAGTGGCTTCCGGAAGTTCCAACTTATTTTGAATGCCATACATACCAGAATAGATGATTAGGGCAAATGCAAGATATGGATTAGCAGTAGGGTCTGGTGAGCGAAGTTCTGCACGACGATATTCTCCCACTGCGGCTGGAATTCTCATAAGCTGAGAGCGATTTTCACTGGACCATGAAATATAGGATGGTGCTTTATGATTTCCAAAACGTTTGTAAGAATCTTTGGTAGGATTCAAAAATACTGTCATATCACAGATTTTTTCCATAACACCAGCAATCATATAACATAGATTATCGGAACCGTCTTCAGCTTTTACAGACATATTGATGTGAAATCCATTTCCAGGTTCGTTTGCCAGCGGTTTTGCACCAAAGTCTGAAAAGAGCCCATTGCGGTATGCTACTGTTTTAACAACGGTCTGGAATGTCATAGCGTTGTCAGCTGCAGTGATGGGGTCGGAATAGCGGAAATCGATTTCATTTTGCCCAGGTCCTTCTTCGTGGTGAGAACATTCGGGGCGGATACCCATCTGTTCCAAAGTAAGGCAAATTTCACGTCGAATATTTTCTCCTTTGTCATCAGGGGCAATATCCATATAGCCAGCTCGATCATAAGGTTCAGGCATGGGGTGTCCGTTTTCGTCTAGTTTAAACAGGTAGAATTCTTGTTCAGCGCCAAAAGCAAAATGATATCCGCTTTTTCTTGCATCTTCAACCGCCTGTTTTAATAGATTTCTGGTGTCACGTTCAAATGGCCTGCCATCCGGATAAGAGATGTTTGTGAACATTCGAACTACTTTTCCATGTTCAGGACGCCAAGGAAGCTGCATCAGTGTTTCAGGATCTGGATGAAGAAGGAGATCAGAGTGGGTTTCATCGCCGAATCCGGTAATTGCAGAAGCATCAAAAGCAATTCCGTATTCAAAAGCACGAGGAAGTTCCTCCGGCATAATGGATATATTTTTTTGTTTGCCAAACACATCACAAAAGGCAAGACGAATGAACTTTACATCATCCTCTTGGACATACTGTAGTACCTCTTGTTTTGAATACTTCATAATTCAACCTACTTTCGTTTAGTTTGCTACATACATCTGCTTATATGGGTTTTTGCTGTCAGGAGTTACGATAGTAAATGGTCTGTCAAAAATCTTTTCTTTATCATAACCAAATAACTCACAATATTCAAATAGATATTTTTTTATTTCTTCCATGTCTTCGTCTGTTGCCTCTTTTGCAGTGACTTGACGAGGGAATTTAATCTCACTGCAGTCTCCTCGCAGAAACATTTTTCCACCGTGCATACCAGTACATGGAAAGTTTCCTACAATTTTATGACCGTTTGTATCAAGTCCAAGAACAATAATAATGCCACCTGCTTGGTATTCTCCCAAAAAACTTCCAGCAACACCGCCGATAACCAAAACTGGGACTTTTTCTTTGTATTCTTTCATATGAATTCCGGCGCGATAGCCGGCACTACCTTTAACATAAATTTTACCACCACGCATAGCATAGCCAGCAGCATCACCGATATTACCGTGAATGACAATTTTACCCTCGTTCATTGTATCACCCACTGCGTCTTGCGCGTTGGTGTTTACCGTAATGGAAGCCCCGTTGAGATATGCACCAAGGGCATTGCCGGGAACGCCATCAATGGTAAGAGATAAATTGGACATACCAGTAGCAATGAAACGCTGCCCGCAGCATCCAGTTAAACAACAATCAGCGTCCATACTACGGAGATGAGCATTTAGTGTTTTGTAATCAAGCCCTTTAGCATCCATTGATTTCATAATAATACCATATACCTCCAAATGTTTACATCTTTTGAAAGAGAAGATATTGTAATAAAAATTGTTTTGTCATCATTACTATGGATTTATTCTCCTGCATGAGATATCCCAAGAATTTCAAGTTCTTTTTCTGTGAGTCCAATACCACGAAGCATCAAACGGTTTCCTCGAAGAGCCTCAATGGAATTGATACCCATGCCGCCCATAAATTCCATAATTTCATGTCGCCATGCATTCATCAAGTTGACCAGACGCTGGCTTCCAACATCTGGATTAAGCCGCTTTACAAGCTCAGGACGTTGCGTTGCGATTCCCCAATTGCATTGTCCACTTTGGCAGGTGCGGCAAAGGTGACATCCCAAAGCAAGCAGGGCAGCAGTTGCTACGTAACAGGCATCTGCACCTAAAGCAATTGCTTTTACAACATCTGCTGAACTGCGAATACTACCTCCGACTACGAGAGAAACGTTGTTACGAATGCCCTCATCACGAAGTCTTTGATCAACAGATGCCAAGGCCAATTCAATGGGAATTCCTACATTATCACGAATTCTAGTAGGGGCAGCGCCAGTACCGCCACGGAATCCATCGATAGCAATGATATCTGCGCCACTTCTGGCAATGCCGCTTGCAATGGCTGCAATATTGTGAACAGCAGCAACTTTAACAATAATGGGCTTCTTATATTCAGTTGCTTCTTTCAGTGAAAAAACAAGTTGACGAAGATCTTCAATAGAATAGATATCATGATGTGGTGCCGGTGAAATAGCGTCAGAACCTTCAGGTATCATTCGTGTGCGTGAAACATCACCGACGATCTTCCCGCCAGGGAGATGTCCGCCAATGCCCGGTTTTGCTCCTTGACCCATTTTGATTTCTATAGCTGATCCGGCCTCTAGGTAGTCTTTATACACGCCAAAACGACCGGAAGCGACTTGCACAATGGTATTTTTACCGTAACGATAAAAGTCTTCGTGAAGACCGCCTTCACCTGTATTATAAAGGATATCCAGTTCTGTTGCTGCACGAGCAAGGCTTTCATGGGCATTGTAACTGATGGAACCATAACTCATTGCAGAAAACATGACTGGCATAGACAATTCAATCTGTGGTGGAAGGTTGCATTTTAATTTACCATTTTCGTCTCGTTGAACTTGTTCAGGTTTTTTTCCAAGAAAAACACGGGTCTCCATTGGTTCGCGCAAAGGGTCGATGGATGGGTTAGTTACTTGAGATGCGTTGATTAACATCTTGTCCCAATATACCGGTAAAGATTTTGGGTTTCCCATTGACGAAAGTAAAACGCCGCCACTATTTGCCTGCTTGTAGATTTCCTTAATTGTGTCTTCTTTCCAGTTGGCATTTTCACGAAAGGCACAATCACTTTTAACAATTTTTAATGCTCTAGTAGGGCAAAAAGATACACAACGCTGACAGTTGACACATTTGGTTTCGTCACTCATCATTCTATTGTGTTGAGAGTCAAAAAAATGTACCCCGTTCGAACATTGTTTCTCACAAACTCTGCACTCGATGCAGCGGTCATGATTACGAATGACTTCAAATTCAGGATAAATTAATTCCAAGCCCATATTAATATGCCCCTTCCTTTACTCTGACTATAACCGGCTCTCCTCCAGCAGGCGCCCAAATATCATCGGCATCTGGTTCCATGGTACGAATTGCCGCTTCTTCACTGGCAATAAACACTTTATCATCTTTTTCACCGACCACCATGGATCGTAGTTTTAAGCGGTCATTTAGGGCCATGAGTCCTCCATTAAAGCCGAGGACAATAGAAAATGGACCGGTTATGAGCAGACTGGGGAAAAGGGTACGGAGATAAATATGTTTATTTTTATCCTCAATGTCTGTTTTGTTTTCAATTGTACTCCAAAATGGAGCAGCAATTACACTTGCAGCTTCGTTTAAAGTAAGACCTTGTACACGAATGAGGTAATCCATAATGTAAGTAATAACTTCCGTATCAGTTTGTAGGTTACACTTATAACCAAACATCTCAATAAATCGGCGGTTTGCATCGTAAGAAGAAATTTCCCCGTTGTGGACAATGGAATAGTCAAGCAATGTAAACGGATGTGCGCCACCCCACCAGCCGGGGGTATTGGTTGGATAACGACCATGTGCTGTCCAAGCATACCCCTGATATTCCTCTAATTTATAAAAGACACCGACATCTTCTGGAAAACCAACTGCTTTGAAAGTACCCATGTTCTTTCCACTGGAAAATACATAAGCACCTGGCATTTCTGTATTGATTTTCATAACGGTTCTGGCGACGAACTCTTTTTCATCAAGTTGCATGGAAGCAAGAACAGATTTTAAAGGAGATACAAAATACCTCCATATAATAGGTTCATCTGTAATTGCCGGAATCGTTCGAGTGGGAATGATTTCTGATTTTACAATCTCAAAACGCTCTTTTAGAAATACTTCGCAGTTTTTTCGTGTACTACGCTCGTTAAAAAACATATGAAAAGCATAAAAATCTTTGTATTCAGGATAGATACCGTAGCCGGCAAAGCCGCCACCAAGACCGTTGGAACGGTCGTGCATTGGCCTCATAGCATTGGTTATCATCTCACCAGACATTTTATTTCCTTCTTTGGAGATAACAGCGGCAATGGCACAACCGGAAGGGATTCTAACTTGACCTTCTAATTTCATATTGGTTCCTTTCCTTTCGGAGAAATATGAAAAGCGCCCATATCAGCGCAGAGGGCACCTGGGCTGAAATGAACGCCTTTGCTCATTTGCATGTATCATACATCTAAACTTTCATTTTGTCAAGTACATACCTTGTTCAATCTAAATATTATGAAAGATTAAAAAAGGTAAATTGCAAATATGGGCTTGACAAGTCTTTTGAAACAGTGTATAATGCAACACATAAAGGCAAAGGCGTCTTTGAGGAACTATATCCTTAAAGATGCCTTTTTCTGTATAGCAAGTGTAAATGTTACATGCTGGGAATGAACATTCAGAGCTGCACAGGCTGCACAGAAAATATAAAAAATAAAATAATATGTTATAACAAAGGCAAAGGCGTCTTTAATACTAATTATACCATATAATATTATATGGAAAGAGTCTTTGCTTTTTTATTTTAAGCCAAAAAAGAGGAGAATGATGTTATGAAAACTGTACCTGAATATTTTGGATGTATGGTCTTTGATGACAGAGTTATGAAGGCAACCTTATCTGCTGAAGTGTACCAATCCTTGAAAAAAACAATTGATGAGGGTGCGCTGCTGGATATTGGTGTTGCCAACGCTGTAGCGATTGCAATGAAAGATTGGGCTGTGGCACATGGTGCAACGCATTATACTCACTGGTTTCAACCTCTCACTGGCATCACTGCTGAAAAGCATGACAGCTTTATTTCGCCCTCACCTGATGGAGGGGTCATTATGGAGTTCTCAGGGAAAGAACTTATCAAAGGTGAGCCTGACGCATCGTCTTTTCCTTCCGGTGGGCTTCGTGCAACCTTTGAGGCAAGAGGATATACTGCTTGGGATCCAACTTCCTATGCATTTATCAAAGGAAAAACATTATGTATTCCTACAGCATTCTGTTCTTACAGCGGTGAAGCACTGGATAAAAAAACACCTTTACTTCGCTCCATGGAAGCATTGAACAAGCAAGCGCTTCGTATTCTCCGTTTATTTGGCAATGATACTGTAAAATGTGTTCGAACTTCGGTAGGTCCAGAACAAGAATACTTCCTGATTACAAAAGAAATGTATGATCAACGTCCTGACTTACGTTTTACTGGACGTACTTTATTCGGTGCGAAGCCTCCGAAAGGGCAAGAAATGGATGACCATTATTTTGGTGTAATCAAACCTAGAGTAGAAGCGTACATGGAAGAGTTGAATCATGAACTTTGGAAACTGGGAATTTTTGCAAAAACAGAACATAACGAAGTAGCTCCTGCTCAACATGAGTTAGCTCCTATCTATACAACCACTAATATTGCAACAGACCATAACCAATTGACTATGGAAATTATGCAAAAAGTTGCAGCAAAACATGGACTGGTATGCCTTCTCCATGAAAAACCCTTTGCTGGTGTGAATGGTAGTGGCAAACATAATAACTGGTCCATGGCAACAGATACCGGTGTGAACCTGTTATCTCCTGGTGAGACTCCTTATGAAAACGCGCAATTCCTTTTATTCTTGTGCGCTGTGATCAAAGCGGTGGATGACTATCAAGATTTATTGCGTATTTCAGTTGCCACTGCCGGAAATGATCACCGCCTTGGTGCAAATGAGGCACCTCCTGCTGTTGTTTCCATTTTTCTTGGGGATGAATTAAATGCAGTCCTTAAGGCGATAGAAACAGATACGCCTTACATGGGGACTGAAAAAACGCAAATGAAGCTAGGGGTTGATGTTTTACCCAAATTTAACCGTGATACCACTGACCGGAACAGAACGTCACCTTTCGCTTTTACCGGCAACAAATTCGAGTTCCGTATGCTTGGCTCTTCTAACAGTATTGCTTGTGCTAATATTATGTTGAATAGCGCAGTAGCCGAATCGTTGAAGATCTATGCCGACAGGTTAGAAGGAGTTGAAGATTTCGAAACAGCGCTTCATGAAATGATTAAAAAGACCATTAAAGATCATAAACATATCATCTTTAATGGTAATGGATACGATGAAAATTGGATCAAAGAGGCTACCGAAAAACGTGGTTTGCTCAATTACCGTACAACTCCCGATTGCATGCCTCATTTACTTGATCAAAAGAATGTTGATATGCTGACTGCTCATGGAGTATATTCGGAAGAGGAATTAAAATCCAGATGTGAAATTATGCTGGATAACTATTGTAAAGCTGTTGTAATAGAAGCCAGCACTATGGTTAATATGGCAAAAACACAAATTGCTCCGGCAGTTGAAGCTTATGCTTCAGATGTTGCAAAAGCAGCGGTTTCCAAAAAAACTCTTGACCCAACTCTCCCGTGCAGCTATGAAGTAGGTCTTGTAAGAAAACTCTCTACTTTAGCAGACAGAATAGCAATGAAAGCTGACGAATTAGAAGATGAACTGCTTGCTATTCAAGAAGCGGAAGATGTTAATACAGAATCTACGATGATTCGAGATGTGGTACTCAGCTTGATGGGTGAACTCAGACTTGTTTGCGATGAGTCGGAAAAGCTTACTGCCAAGAGCTATTGGCCGTTCCCCACATATGCCGACTTATTATTTGGGGTTAGATAAAAATAAGAAGGGTGATTTAAATGCTGGTTGATACATTATGGGTATTTTTAGCTGCTATTTTAGTTTTCTTTATGAACCTTGGCTTTGCTTCTGTAGAAGCAGGTTTTGCGAGAGCGAAAAACACTGTCAATATTCTTTCTAAAAACTTCATTGTATTCGCTATATCATCTCTAGGTTTTCTCCTTTTAGGTTGGGGCTTAATGTTTGGGGGAGATAACCCATTGATTGGCACAGAAAATCTTTGGATTTTGGGCAATGCAGATTTATCAGCCTATGAAAGTACATTAACTACAAGTGTACCATTTTGGGGAAAATTCTTTTTCCAGCTTGTCTTTTGCGGCACAGCTGCCACTATTGTTTCCGGCGCAGTTGCAGAGCGAGTAAAATACATATCTTTCATTATTTTCTCTTTTATACTTACCCTATTTATTTATCCCGTAGTTGGCCACTGGGTCTGGGGCGGCGGATGGCTTTCCAACCTTGGATTTTTAGATTTTGCAGGAGATACCGTCGTTCACTCTGTTGGTGGATGGGCAGCACTTTCTGGTGCACTCATCTTAGGCCCGCGTATTGGGAAATATGATAAAAACGGAAAGCCACGTGCTATTCCAGGACACAATATGTCCTTAGCAGTTATTGGTTTATTTGTTCTTTGGCTTGGATGGTTTGGATTTAACCCTGGATCTACTATGAGTTTCCAGAACCCATCTGATGTTATGCATATTTTGATGACCACCAATACTTCTGCCATTGCAGCTGTATTGACGTCAACAATTACCGCATGGGTTTTCATTGGCAAGCCTGATCTTGGTATGACGATCAACGGTTGCTTGGCAGGCCTTGTGGCAATAACGGGTGGTTGTGCCTATGTAAGTGTTGAAATTTCTCTGCTTATTGGTGCGATTGCCGGTGTGATCGTTGTATTTGCTGTTATGTTCTTTGATCGTATTGGCATTGATGACCCTGTGGGTGCAACATCTGTTCATCTTGGCTGCGGTGTGTTTGGTACAATTTGTGTTGGACTATTTGCTAAAGAAGGCGTTACTACACTTTCCTCTACCAACGGACTGTTTTACGGTGGCGGTTTCAACCTTCTTGGTGTAGAACTGCTAGGTATAGTAGCAGTTGGAGCCTTTGTATTTATTGCTTCTTCAATTGTCTGGCTGGTTTTGAAAAAGACGATTGGCATTCGTGTCTCAGCTGAAGAAGAAATTTCAGGCCTTGATATTGGTGAACATGGTAACCATGCATATCCGGATTTTGTCCCAGCAGTTGAAACCATCGATTACGATGGTAACGAAGCAGTTCTTGTAACAGGAGAAACTCCTATGGCTGAAGCCATTCCAGTGAAAAAGATCGCTACTTTTGATGATGGAAAACCAAAACTGACAAAGGTTGAGATTATTTGTAAGGAATCGCGTTTCGAAGCACTGAAAAATGCGATGATGAATATTGGTATTACTGGTATGACTGTATCACATGTCCTTGGATGTGGGGTACAGAAGGGTAAGCCAGAATATTACCGTGGTATTCCGGTTGAAGCAAATCTGCTTCCAAAGATACAGGTTGATATTGTGGTTAGCAAGGTACCTGTAAGCAATGTTATCGAAACTGCAAAGAAAGTTCTTTACACAGGACATATTGGTGATGGTAAAATATTTGTTTACGATGTGGAAAATGTCATCAAAGTCCGTACTGGTGAAGAAGGCTATGATGCTTTACAGGATGTAGAATAATATATGGATATGAATAAAAGCGTTTGAGAGAAGAGAAGTAAGACAGGAGATCGCTTACAGCGAGTATGGGATAGTGAGAGCCATATAGCAAGAGCCTGTAAGAAAAACACTTTTCGAGCTGCAATCTGAACAGAAAATCTTAGTAGGTGCGCCGTTTCGTCACACGTGAGTTGACAGAGCCTTGATTGAGGCTTGGAATAATGAGACAAAATATAGGTGGCACAGCGAGCACAGCACTTGCCCTATAGAATGCTGAATTTACTTTGAATGTGTGGAGGTATATTCTAAAATGTGTTCCATTATGGGTTATTGTGGTCAAAGTGCCACCTATACTGTATTCCAAAAGGGTTTTCAAAGGACTGTTTCTCGAGGTCCAGATGACAGCAGAGTTATTGACACAGGAAATGGGTTACTCGGTTTTCACCGATTGGCTATTATGGGGTTAACACCTTCTGGAATGCAGCCGTTTGAGCTAGATGGTAGCTACGTAGTTTGCAACGGTGAACTTTATGGCTTTGAAAAACAGAAAGAGATGTTAAAGAAAAAAGGATACACTTTTCAAAGTGACAGTGATTGCGAAATTTTGCTTCCCATGTATCGTGAATACGGTACAGATATGTTTGCTATGTTGGATGCGGAATTTGCCTGTATCATTTACGATGGTGTGACCAAGGAATACCTTGCAGCGAGAGACCCCATTGGCATCCGTCCCCTTTATTACGGATATGATTCCTCTGGTGTTATTCTTTTTGCAAGTGAGGCAAAAAATTTGGTAGGCCTTACAGAAAAAATTATGCCTTTTCCGCCTGGACATTATTATAAAGATGGTCAATTTGTTTGCTACTGTGATATAACAAAAGTCGATAAGGTATGCCACGATGACATAGAGACTGTTTGTCATAATATCCATGAAAAATTGGTTGCAGGAGTAGAAAAACGTCTTGTAGCTGATGCAAAAATAGGGTTTTTGCTTTCTGGCGGTTTAGATTCTTCTCTTGTATGTGCGATTGCGGCAAAAAAAAGCAAAGAGCCTATTAAAACTTTTGCAATTGGTATGCATGAGGATGCTATTGACCTGAAATATGCCAAGCAAGTTGCAGACTACATTAAAAGTGATCATCGTGAAATCATTATCACAAAAGAAGATGTGCTTTCGTCCTTGGAAAAAGTTATTTACTTGCTTGGTACGTTTGATATTACAACAATTCGTGCCAGTATAGGAATGTATCTCATTTGTAAAGCCATTCATGAACAAACAGATATTCGTGTGCTTCTTACTGGTGAGATTTCTGATGAACTATTTGGTTATAAATATACAGATTTTGCACCAGATGCAGCAGCATTTCAGAAGGAGTCAGAAAAAAGAGTACGTGAATTACATATGTATGATGTGCTTCGCGCAGATCGTTGCATTTCTGTAAACTCTTTAGAAGCAAGAGTACCATTTGGTGATTTAGAATTTGTAAAATATGTCATGTCAGTTGATCCGGAGTTAAAACTTAATAGATATGGAAAAGGTAAGTATCTTCTCCGCCATGCCTTTGAAAAAGGTGGCTATCTACCTTCTGAAATTCTCTGGCGTGAGAAAGCAGCTTTTTCAGATGCGGTAGGACATTCAATGGTCGATTATTTAAAGGAATACGCAGAGGATTTTTACACCAATGAGGAATACGAAAGAAAACGTAAACAATATGCACATGCAAGGCCATTTACCAAAGAATCTCTCCTTTACCGTGAACTGTTTGAAAAATTCTATCCCAATCAGGGACAAATGATTGTAGATTTCTGGATGCCAAACAAAGATTGGGAGGGATGTGATGTGGATGATCCTTCTGCAAGAGTTCTTTCAAACTATGGAGATAGTGGAAAGTAATTAACGATTCAAGAATGAAAAAACGTTACATTTCTATATGCAATATATTCTTATCTGACAAGACAAAATAGTAAAGAGGCTCTTTGGAGAGCCTCTTTACTATTTTGTCTATCATTTCTGCTTTGATAAAATTGAGCAATGGAAAATCCGATACTTTAGGTTTAAGCTAAAACTTTTGCTTTAAGCTACAATATATCTGTATCTTCTTCCAAAGATGTAATTTCATTTTGTTCGCTATCAGGAAGAGAATGGGTATCCGAGTTTGCAACAGGATGGATTGGAGTGTCTGTACCGGCGATAATTCCGGTCTTTTTTTCATAATTTTTAATGACAATACAACACGCAATGCCGACAATGATGAGGGCAATACCAGATAAGAGAAACCAAATGTTGGTACCAATAAATTCTGTCAGTGGACCTGCTACAATTAAACCAATAGGAGTTGAGAAACTCATAGCGCTGATCAAAAGTGCCATCACTTTTCCCAGTAACTCTGATGGTATTGTGCGTTGTACATATGCCATATAGGGGATGTAGAAACAAGTTCCTGCACAACCTGCCAGAAAAGCGAAGACAGCAAATACAGCAAAGAGAGAAGATGGTAAAATTCCACAACCGCAGATGAAAACACCCAATGCAACTAGTGAAACAGCAAGCATAAAAAATTGTTTTTTTAGGCCACCAAAGACACCAATCAATAACGAAGTAGCTAAAAGCCCACCTGCGAATAAAAATTGTGCCAATCCGTTGTGCCATGCTGTTCCTTGAAAATGGTCGTAAATTAAAAGTGGGAGCAGTGTGAGAAGGGGCATAAAGAGAAGATATGCTAAAAGAACAGGAATACTAATTTGAATGAGCAATCTATCGGAACGGAGTACTTGTATTCCTTGCATAATATCTTTCCAAATATGGACTTCCTGTGAAACTTCTTTTAGTTTTGGTATTTTGACAAACATCAAAGCTGAGATAGCAAAAACAGCACCAAGAATGTCCACCAACATAATACTTTGCATGGGGAAGATGACAGTTAATCCAGCACCAATGACAGGTCCTAGCATATTACTACCAGAAGAGACTAATTGTGCCCATCCGCCTGCCTTTACCAGCATATCGTCTGGGACAAGCATGGGAATGGCAGCTTGTAGAGCAGGGCTGTGAAAGGTGGAACCAAGGGCGCGAAAAAACAAAATGAGATAAACAAAGCCGATGGAAGGTGTTCCAAATAAAAAGGCAATACCCAAAACGGCGCTTGATATTGCAACAAAACCATCTGCGAGAATCATAATCCATTTTCGGCTGTATCGATCGGCAACGACTCCAGCAAAAGGTCCAATAATAGCCTGGGGTAAAAAACCAATGATGGATGCAATCGTCAATGTGAGAGCAGATCCAGTTTGAACAGTTAACCACCATAAAATGGAAAATTGTACGGCGCTGGAACCTATAATAGAAAAAGCCTGCCCAGTATAGATAATAGCAAAGGATTGTTTCCAATGTTGATAACGTTCATTCATAATGATTCTCCATTTAAAATGTAAAATGACAAACAGGGCTACGTAAAGAAAGCTGCCGCGTTCCTTTTAGTGCCGCGGCAGCCATCTTAAATGATGATGTAAACTTCACAAAATTACTCTTCTATATCGCGATTCATGGCGCGCTCAAACAATGCACAAACCTCGTCAGAAGGTTTTCGGTCGAGAAGTGATCCAATGACACAAGCAAGCATCCCAATGATGAAACCAGGTAACAATTCATAGATACCGGTAGATGCAGAAAGAAAAACGATCCATAAAATAACAGTGGCTGCACCAAAGATAATACCACAAATAGCGCCTTTATATGTGAATCGTTTCCAGAAGAGGGAAAGGATAATAACTGGGCCGAATGCAGCACCGAAACCAGCCCATGCGTTTTCTACTAGATCCATAATGCTACCAGAGTTTGGATTCAGAGCAATAAAGAAAGCAATGATAGAAATAATCAAAACAACCAAACGTCCAACCCAAATCATTTCCCGATCAGATGCCTTTTTACGGAAAATAGGCTTATAAATATCGCTTGTAAAGGCAGAAGAAGCAACTAATAGCTGAGAGTCTGCTGTGCTCATAGAAGCTGCCAAAACCGCAGATAAAAGAATGCCAGAAATAAAGCCTGGGAAAGTCATTCGTACCAAACGAATAAATACCATTTCTTGACCACCATCTACTAATTCGGGCAAAACCAAACGTCCAACGACACCAATTAACACAGCCATTGCCAGTGTGATCACGACCCAAGAAGAAGCAATGCGGCGAGATTGTTTTATTTTACGACTATCTTTGATTGCCATGTAACGAACTAAAATATGGGGCATACCAGAATAGCCAAGTCCCCATGCAAGTCCAGATAGGATACTGGCAAAACTTTCATAGTCAAGTTTTCCACTGGGAAGAAGATTAAAATAATGAGGAGCAGATGTTGTGATGGTTCCAAAGGCCAGATCCTTTGTTGCGAACAAAACAATGGGGAGAGCAACTAATGCGCAAAGCATTAGAAGAGCCTGGAAAAAGTCGGTCCAACACACAGCTTTGAAACCGCCTGTGAATGTATAGATAATGATAATTGCTCCAAATACAATCATTGGGATTACATTGTTGTCAAATCCCAGAACTGTAGTAAAAAGAGCAGCTCCTGCTTTAAATCCAGACGCAACATATACAGTAAAACAAACGAAAAAGATGAGTGCACTAATGACCTGCAATGCTAAACCTGACGCCTTGAATCGGTTGTTTAAATATTGTGGAATGGTAATGGAGTCATCAGCCGCTTTAGAGAAGCGGCGTAAACGGCCTGCAATAACAAGCCAAGACAGATAACTACCGATAGCCAAACCAATTGCAATCCAAACTTTTCCAAAACCAAATGCTAGGATAGACCCAGGAAAGCCCATAAGTAACCATCCACTCATATCAGAAGCTTGAGCGCTCATTGCAGTAACCCATGGTCCCATGGAACGACCACCCAAAAAGTATTCCGATTCACCATCACTTTTTGATTTGAAAAAGAAATATAGACCAATTCCCATCATTGCAATAAAATATACAATGAATGCACTCAATTCCCCCACGTTTATATTTGCGAGCATAAAAATACCTCCCCCAGGACAATACATCATTGCCTACTTTATCATATTACAATGATGTGGTCAAGAAGGAAAACAAGAGAATTACCATGATATTCTGCAAAATGATCATATATTTTGTCCAATTTGCACTTATTATTGTAACATCCATAGAGTTTAAAAAAAAGATGGAATCGATGAAAAAATTATGTTAAAATGTTTTCGTAAATGAAAATACATTTTGTTATTATACAGGCTGAAATACATAAGGGATGGAAAGTAATTTTAGTTGCAAATGATATTATATGTACGTATGGATGTACGTATGGATGCAAAACGCACAATTTTATTATCGCATACTTCCCAAATAGCATGTCGTCTTTTTTACCTTTATGTAACAATTAACACCTAAAATGTTTCATGGATAGCCGTCCTTTGGCTGTTCTTTCTATGGTGCAATATGCATATTTATCTTACCCTATTTGATATTTTGAGGTTTCTGTATTTATGAAAGTTTGCAGATTATAAGTGCAAGTTATGAAATTGAAACGGAAGTGCTATAACAGACACGGTTTTATCAATGAGGCTTAAATTGAAAGTTTATATTCATTTTTTTGCAAAATACAATAAAAGTGTGGAGTTTACTTTTGAAATGATGTGAAAAATGAAACAATAGATAATAAATGTTGCAAAAACAGTTGACAATCATGGTGCACAACGGTATAATGCGTTTGAAACAAGGGGGTCTGGTATTCGGTGGGAGCGTGCTCTCTTGCCGAACAACCACCTCCTTTTTATATTGCAAACAGGAAATGAAACAGAAAAATGACAGTTTAGCGGGATGTGGCATGAATTTATTCTGGGAATATGAAACAAAATTTCCAGTATTTTCATTTTCTTTGCAATATATAATCCCATATTAAAAATAAAAGGAACTGTAGGCAAAGCAGCTATGCAAGAAGGGAGTGGCAAGTAATGCATCATGGATATGAAAGTCCTCTTGGAAAACGATATGCCAGCCAAGAAATGCAGGAGATTTTTTCGTCAGATACCAAATTTACCACATGGAGGAAACTGTGGATTGCATTGGCAGAAGCGGAACAAGAATTAGGAATTCACATTACGGAGGAACAATTAGATGAAATGCGAAGCAATGTTTCTCGTATTAATTATGAAGTAGCAGCTGCCAATGAAAAACGTGTGCGTCACGACGTCATGGCTCACGTACTGGCATACGGCGAACAATGTCCCAAAGCGAGGAGTATTTTACACTTAGGGGCAACTTCTGCGTATGTAGGAGATAATACAGATATTATTCAAATGAAATTAGCATTGCAAAAGATAAAAAAAATGTTGTTAAATGCTATTGATGCTACATCCAAATTTGCAAAAAGATATGCGGCTCAGCCTACTTTAGCTTATACGCATTTTCAAGCGGCCCAGCCTACAACAGTTGGAAAGCGAGCCACACTATGGATTCAGGATTTGCTTATGGACTTGGAACAAGTGGAGTATCAGCTTGATCACATGAAGCTGTTGGGATGCAAAGGAACCACAGGAACAGGCGCCAGTTTTTTGGAACTTTTTGGAGGCGATCATGAAAAGGTAAAAGAACTGGAAAAGAAAATTGCTTTAAAAATGGGATTTTCTAGTGTATTTCCTGTAAGTGGACAGACGTATTCCAGAAAATTAGATTTTCAAGTTTTAGCTATTCTGTCTGGCATTGCCCAAAGTGCCCACAAGTTCTCTAATGATATTCGCTTGCTGTCTCATTTAAAAGAAGTAGATGAACCTTTTGAATCTGGACAAATCGGTTCATCTGCCATGGCTTATAAGAGAAATCCGATGCGGAGTGAACGTATCGCTTCATTGGCACGCTATGTTATCGTCGATGCGATGAATCCAGCGTTGACAGCTGCAAATCAATGGTTTGAACGTACGCTAGATGATTCAGCCAATCGCCGCATTAGCATACCAGAAGCATTTCTGGCCGTGGATGCCATTTTGTCTCTCTATATTAACATTATTAGCGGTATGACAGTATATCCTAAAATGATAGAGAAACATTTAAAAGAGGAACTTCCTTTTATGGCTACCGAAACCATTTTGATGTATTGTGTTAATGAAAAGGGAGGAGACCGGCAGACATTGCATGAAGCTATTCGTGTTCACTCGATACAAGCGGCTAAAGAAATCAAAGAAAACGGAGCTAAAAATGATTTGCTGGACCGCATTGTTAACGATCCACGTTTTGGTTTGACACAAGAAGAAATGAATTCCCTTTTATCTTTTGATCTGTTTACCGGGAGAGCAAGAGAACAGACGGAAGAGTTTTTAGAAGATTATGTGAGGCCTGTTCTAACAGATAATGCACAATTACTGGGCGTTGATATTGAAATTAATGTGTAGGGGGTAAAGCGCCGTGTTAACAGCCATTGTAGGAATAAACTGGGGAGATGAAGGAAAAGGACGCATGGTAGACATGCTTTCTTCTGAATATGATGTTGTAGTGCGATATCAGGGCGGAAACAATGCTGGTCATACTGTTATCAATGACCGTGGAAAATTTATATTGAATTTACTACCTTCTGGCATTTTACGTGAGACTACTGTTAACGTTATGGGAAATGGTATGGTTATTGACTTGGAGCATCTTTGCCATGAAATAAATGCTTTAAAAGAAAAAGGAATCCATATAGGGCCGGATAATTTGAAGATCAGCAATAAAGCGACTATTTGTATGCCCTATCATAAACAATTGGATGAACTAGAAGAGGATCGTTTGGGAGATGCAAAGTTTGGTTCTACAAGG
>CAWVKD010000088.1:0-23227 GCA_963929765.1 Clostridia bacterium
AAATGAAGTTTCAAAAATCAGGCAATGTTTATGCTCTGTGAAACGAACTTATGAATTCTTTTTTAGAGCAGATACGATTTCTGCTGTATCCATTGCTATGACCAACTCTTCGTTGGTAGGAATGACCATAATCGTATTGGGAGAATCATCAGTAGAGATAATGGCTTCTTTTCCACGTGTTTTATTCTTTTCAGGATCTAATTTCAATCCCAGGAAATCCAACCCGGTCATAATTTGTGCACGAAGCTCAGCGCTATTTTCACCAACGCCAGCGGTAAAGATCACACCATCTACGCCACCCATAGCGGCAGCGGCGGAACCAATACGTTTTGTGACTTTGTATGTGAATACATCGATAGCAAGCTGGGCACGTTCATTTCCCTGCGCTGCGGCTTCATCCAGATCGCGGAAGTCAGAAGAAACACCAGAAATACCCAGAACACCTGATTTTTTATTTAACACATCCAGCATTTGGTGAATGTCCAGATGCTCCAAATTCATGATATATTCCAAAATACCAGAGTCCACTGCACCAGAGCGTGTTCCCATGGGAAGGCCATCCAGGGGAGTAAAGCCCATAGAGGTTTCAACGGACTTTCCATATTTGATAGCACAGACGGAAGAACCATTGCCAAGGTGGCAAGTAATAAGACGCAGCTTTTCCAAAGGCCGACCCATCATAATAGCAGCGCGTTCAGACACATAGCGGTGAGAAGTTCCGTGGAAACCATAGCGACGTACTTTATATTTTTCATAATATTCATAAGGAAGTGCAAAAATATATGCTTTGGGTGGCAGAGTTTGATGGAAGGCGGTATCAAATACTGCCACATTAGGCACTCCAGGCATCACAGCTGCGCATGCATTAATACCAGTGATATTAGCAGGGTTATGCAGCGGAGCCAAAGGAATACAGCGTTCCAATGCTTTCATAACATCGTCATCAATGAGGACGGAACCTGCAAATTCTTCACCCCCATGTACCACACGATGTCCAACAGCGTCAATTTCAGAAACGTCTTTGATTACACCGTGCTCGGGATGGACCAAAAGATCCAAAACAGTTTGGATGGCTTCTGCATGGGTTGGCATGTTGACGTCGGCAGAATAAGCGTCTTTACCGTTTGGGGTGTGTTTGATGTGGCCGCCAATACCAATTCGTTCGCATAAACCTTTGGCCAATAAGTCGTGGGTCTCAGAGTCCAGCAGCTGATACTTTAACGAGGAACTGCCGGCATTGATGACTAAGATTTTCATAATGATTGTTTCTCTCCTTTGTATTGTGACTTGCGAAAAAGCTCCGCAGGAAATAAAATAAAAAACAAAGAGCATTCTGCGTATAAAGAAAAAAGCAAGATCGCTCTCTCATTTTAACGCATTTTGGAAGCCCAAACAACCACTTTGTCTATAAAAGTATAAAATTTTTTGAAAAGGTATGTGATTTTATGAAGATATGTGGCATCGTCGCAGAATACAATCCATTTCATACAGGCCATTTTTATCACATCCAGCAGACAAGGAAAAAACTGAAGGATGAGTGTGCCATTGTCTGTGTTATGAGCGGGAATTATGTCCAAAGAGGATCGCCTGCCATTTTTCCAAAACATGTGCGGACTATGGCTGCCTTGCAGCATGGCGTAGATCTTGTATTGGAGCTGCCTCTTATGTGGTCGCTAGCTTCTGCAGACCGGTTTGCCAAGGGAGCTATCGAGATACTCCATCAGACAGGGGTGGTGCAATGGATTTCTTTCGGAAGTGAATGCTGTGATTTATCTCTGCTTCAAAAGATAGCACAAAAAATGAATACAATGGAAGTGGAACAACTACAATTACAATGGATTGCAAGTGGCATGTCCACTCCTGCCGCAAAGCAAAAAGCAGCAGAATATTATCTGGGAGAAGAAAGTACTATTTTAAAAAAGCCAAATGGGATGTTAGCAATCGCTTACCTACGTGCAATGGAACAGCTAAATGTGGATTTTCAACCGGTTGTCATATTACGTCAAGGTGTGTCTCATGATGCAAACACTCCATCAAAAACATTTGCTTCCGCTTCTTACTTACGAAAATGTTGGGAAAGCGGAGAGGAGGAAAAAAGAAAGCCATTTTTACCGCCCAATACTTGGAAGTTATGGGACGAAGCGGTACAGAAGGGGGAAGGCCCCGTTTTCTTGGAACATGGTGCAGGGGAACGTGCGATTTTAGCGTGTTTGCGCAGTATGGATCGAGAAGCCTTTCAAACTTTGCCGGAAACGGGCGGCGGACTCTCGGATCGCATATGGAAAGCGGTACAGTATGCGGACTCTGTTTCAGACGTGTTACAGAAATGTAAAACAAAACGGTATACGTATGCACATTTGAGGAGATCTATTTTACGGGCCTATTTAGGAATTACTTCCCAAGATCAAATGGAACATGTGCCTTATCTGCGTGTTTTGGGATTTTCCGAGCGAGGACAAAAGATCCTGTCTGAGATGAGAAAAAAAGCAAAATGCCCAGTGATTGTAAAATTTGCAGATGGTGTCCGGCAAGGAGGAGTGGTAGGGCATCAGCTGCACTTGGAAGCACATGCCACAAATTTATATGGTCTATGTACACCCAAGATATTACAAAATGGATTGGAATGGAGAAAGGGTATTTGCCGCGTCAATAGGTTTCTATCAGATGAAGAGAGAATTTTTGAATAGCAAATTTTAGAAAAAAGAATACCTGTTGACAATTATAATATACTATTGTATAATCAATAGTAGTAAATGTAAGTTTGTACAAAATGTAATAGGATAGGAGGTGCCAAATTGAATCCTCAGTATAAGAAGGGTGTCGTTGAGCTCTGTGTATTATCGTTGCTGTTTCGGAAAGATTGCTATGGATATGATGTTTCGGAAAGCATATCCAAGCATATCGATATTTCCAGCGGAACAGTCTATCCCATTTTGCGGAAATTAAAAAATGAGGGCTTGGTAACAACTTATTTATCAGAAGAAAGTGGGGGGCCGCCACGAAAGTATTATCGATTGACTTCTTTGGGAAAAGAAACTTACTGTAAAGAAAAAAAAGCATGGCTACAATTTTCAAAAACTGTAGTTGCATTTTTGGAGGAGGGGCAGCATGAATCAGAATGAATTTTTGGGTGAATTATCAAAATGGCTTTATTTAAAAAAAGTGGCAGATGTTGATGATATCGTGTTAGAGTACCAGCAACATTTCCGGCTAAAATTGGCAGATGGCTATTCGGAAGAGGAGATTGCCGCAAAATTAGGAAACCCAAAGGAATTGGCCAATCAGTTTGAAGCGGGAAGATTGCAAAATACAGGATACAAAAATAGTGCTGTGATAATGGCTGGTATGATTTTTGTAGATATTTTTGCATTTCTATTGGGTGTTTTGTCCATTGCATGGGTGATTGTATTAGGAGCGGCTACCATTGCATCTGGCGTTACTTCCATTTGCTTGGTATTGCAGATCGACGTTTATCGGCTCATTCCTTCCATGCCTTACGTTAGTCGGTTTCTCTTCTTTGTTGCCTTATTGGCACTGGCGGTTTTATTTGCTTTAGCAACTATATACTGTTTCTTGTTCATAAGGCAACTGATACGCTGTTATATTCGTTGGCGTCACAATGTGATTGCATCTATGAAAGAAGGAGTGATTTTACCACCGTTACCCTTCTATCCATGTATTGAGAAAAAAGCTCGTCGGCATATGAGAAATACCGCCTTAGTTGCAACTATTGTGTTAGGGACAGGGGCGGTCAGTGCCTATATTTTGTCTTCTATATTGGCAGGCTCTTTGGAATTTTGGCATGTATGGCACTGGTTTACCGTTTAAAAAGCAACAAAGTCCTGGATGATATCATCCAGGACTTTGTTACTAAGAAGAAAAGAAAGTTTTCCTGCATCTCAATGAGAGACAGATGGGTTGCGACAAAATTAGAGAAATTCCGTTCCTCTCAGTAGCTCTACCGTGATTTGATCGCCAGCTTGGTAAGAACCACTGCCGATAGGATTGACAAACATGGCATTGGAAGTCATACCTTCCATGGGCCGCGATTCTCGCATGGGAAGAGGCGTAACAACAATAGAGCCGTCAAAATCTTTTTTCACATCCATTTTGTTCAACAGCTCCATGGCAGAAAAGAAGTTCATACTTGTTGTTAATGTGCCAGTAATGGTTTCTCGTTTCTGATTTTTTCGATCTAGAAAACGGTTGACAATGGCACGAATGCACCAATCCAATCCATAAAATGCAGCAGCAGTAGGTCCGGGTAAGTTGATAACAGGTTTGTTTTGGATAACTGCGATGCCAATGGGACGACCTGGTGCAGCAGCAGCGCCATGGCAAAGTAAATCACCATTTTTTTCCAATAATTTAGTATTATAATCTTCTAGCCCTTTGGAAGAGCCGCCGTTAATAATGACAACATCTGCTTCAGACAAAGCTCTGTTTAATGCAGCTTCCAATTCGTTGGGGGCATCTTTTACAATAGGATAACAAAGAGGAATTGCACCAAAGGAAAGAAGTGTCTCTTTTACAAGGATACTATTGGCATCCACCATTTGGCCACGTAGAGGATATGTGCCAGCGGGAACGAGTTCACTACCTGTTGGGATGAAAGCCACAGTTGGACGTCGGTAAACAGCAACAGAAGTAAGCCCTCCTGTAACAAGTACAGCTAAGTCAATAGGGCGTAAAGGAAGTCCTGCTTTTAACAGAAATTCACCTAAACTTACGGTATTGCCTCTGGGACGCACGTTGGATTCAGGTTCTACAACAACAGTATTATCAAATATCAGGCCACCGTTTTTTTGAATGGTAACTTCTTCGATACGAACAACAGCATCGAATGCATCATCGAAGTCATCACCTGTGTCTGCACGCACATAATCAATTCCCTCTTTCCATTGGGATGCGTCTGGAATGCCATTTTGAAATGCGGAGGAACGAACAGCGACGCCATCACAACCTGAGGATCTGACTACAGGTAGAGTATTGAGAGATACCGCATCTTTTGCAAGAATACGACCAGCGGCTTCAGAAACGGGAATGATTTCCACTTGAGGTGTCATATGCCATTTTTGGAACAATTGCGCAAGAACAGTATCACGTGTTGGTAATGTCATTTCATTCATTTTTGTCACGACCTTTTCTTTTTTGGTTTCGTTAAAATAATCCAACGACCTTTTTCTTCTGTCTGTAAAATCCGATGAGGAATATTCATAGATTGAAATAATGCATGATAGGTATCGGTCGAAAGAGAGTGACTGACTTGATTGCGATTTTCAGGCCATTGGGGATCTCTTGCTTTCATTTGAACTTCAATTTGTTTTTTTAGACTACTATTTCCCATACCTGATCCGATATATGTTTTTCCACCAGGAGCCAAAACACGCCAGATTTCTTGAAATGCCCGTTTTTGATCTGTCCAAAAACCCATGGAATTTCGACTGATAATTAAATCCGCAAACTCGTTTGGCAAGTCAAGGTGATGCACATCCTGCACACTTGCTGTTACACGAGACGACAAGTTCCATTCTTTTGCACGTTGTTGAGTAGCTTCAACAGCAGAAGGGTTCTGGTCTACAAAGGTACCTTGTAAATTGGTTTTTTTCATTACAGTAAGGCCCAAATGCCCTCCACCGCATCCTATATCCAGAAGTTGTCCTTCTGTCATTCCAGTACAGTTGATAATATCCTCGGCAATGAGGCTATAGACAGGAAAAAAGATGGTTTCTGCGATTTCGTCAAATTCATAGTGAGGATATATCATAGAAGGAAAGCCCTTTCTGTACATGTTCGTTATTTTTAAAAAAGTGATTCGAAAGCAAAAAAATAGAGAGTAAATCGAAAATAATATTTTTTCACATTATAAAACTATCTTATTGTTTTGTCAAGGCTAGAGGAGATGCAGAATACCGAAGGGGGATCTCAATCATTATAACTGCTTCATAAAAAATACAGAACAAAAGAAAAAGAATGATGAAAAAGCCGAAAGATAAGAAAAAAGAGATGTATGAAAAGAAGTGCCGCAGAATATCGTTCTGCGGCACACTGATTATCTGGGTTGTATTTGCCTTTTTTTTACAACAGAAGGTAATGCTTGCAGGGCTCGAATATCATTAATTTGAATGGAAGCCAGGGAAAGTTCCTCCTTAGTACCAAAACCATACCTACACCCAACCGTCAAGGCATGATGTACAAGGCCAATTTCAATATCGTGATAACGATCACCCACAATAAGATACTCCTTTGGAAAGGAATGCACAATCTGTGGGAAGATATCACATTTTTTCTGAAAACCATAGGATCCGGTGCAAAACATGGCGTCAAAATACCGGTCCAAGTGGAAGGCGTCCCGATGGGCTGCTAAATATGATTCTGGGCAGTGGCTGAGAAAAAGAGTTATATATCCTTTTGAACGCAAGTGATCCAGAGTATCCAATGCACCGTCATACAAGACCGCTTTTCCGTTCTGTACGCGATCTAACAGAATATGACCAAGCATGGCGATTACCCGGTTGCGCATCTTTTCTGTCAAAGTGGGAACACAACGTTTCCACATTTCAGTTGGACTGTCTCCCAAAAAAGAAGTAACTTCTGCAAAGGAATAGGATCGATCAGGTGCTAACCCCTCCTCAACCAGGAAATGGTAGGTCTGCTGAAATGCCTCGTAATAATTGACTGCACTATTGTGGAGGGTACCATCATAATCGAAAATAATGGTACGAATACCAGTACATTGTTCTAATTGCATTCCTTACAGATTCCGAAGCAAGTTAGCCATTTCAATGGCGCTCAAAGCACAGTCATATCCTTTGTTTCCAGCTTTTGTGCCAGCCCGTTCGATGGCTTGTTCAATGGTGTCGGTTGTAAGCACGCCAAAAAGCACAGGGCATCCTGTTTGCATGCTGGCAGTGGCAATGCCTTTCGATACCTCTGCACAGACATAGTCATAATGAGAGGTGGAGCCACGGATAACGGCGCCAAGACAGATCACAGCATCGTACTTTCCACTGGAAGCCATCTTCTGTGCGATCATAGGAATTTCAAATGCGCCAGGAACCCAGGCAACGGTAATATGGTCTTCCTCCATTCCGTGTCGCACCAATCCGTCAATACAACCGCTTAACAGTTTGGAACTGATAAATTCATTAAACCGGCCTACAACAATCCCGACATTAAGGCCACTGGCAATTAGTTTTCCTTCTACTACATTCATGTTCTTCAGCCTCCTATGATTTGTAATTCAAAAGATGCCCCATACGATTTTGTTTTGTCAAAAGGTAAAAAGCATCGTCTTTGCCTGCTTCCATCTGGATGGGAATACGCTCAATGATAGAAAGATTGAAAGCAGACAGTCCATCGATTTTTAAAGGATTATTTGTCATCAAACGTAATTCACGAATCCCCAGATCAGCTAAAATTTGTGAACCAATGGTATAATCCCGCATATCTTCGGGAAATCCCAATTTCAAATTAGCATCTACCGTATCGTATCCCTGGTCTTGCAGTGCATAGGCACGGATTTTGTTGATGAGGCCAATTCCGCGGCCTTCTTGACGCATGTAGAGCAAAACGCCCCGCCCCTCTTTGGCAATCATCTTCATAGCTGTATCCAGTTGTTCACCACAATCGCAGCGGGCAGAACCGAAAGTATCTCCAGTGAGACACTCAGAATGGACACGGCAGAGAACAGGTCTTCCGTCTGCAACATCTCCCATAACAAGGGCAACATGGTGTTCGCCGTTGATTTTATTCACATATCCGCAAATGGTAAATTCACCATATTTAGTGGGCAGTTTTGCTGTTGCAACGCATTCCACTAATTTTTCTCTTTCTTTACGGTAGCGGATCAGATCGGCTATTGTCCCAATTTTCAGGTTGTGTTTTTCAGCAAATGCCAGAAGATCAGGGGTTCTTGCCATCATACCATTGTCTTTGATGATTTCACAGCAAAGTCCCACTGGTTTGAGTCCGGCCAGACGCACCAAATCAACGGTAGCTTCCGTGTGGCCTTCCCGTTCTAATACACCGCCCGGTTTGGCCAGGAGAGGAAACATATGACCAGGACGGCGGAAATCTTCTGGTTTGGCATCATCTTCCACGGTTTTCAAAGCGGTAATGGAACGCTCATAAGCGGAGATGCCAGTAGTGGTATCGACATGGTCGATGGAAACGGTAAATGCAGTACAATGGTTGTCGGTATTGTGAGTACACATCTGAGGTAGCCCTAATTTTTCTACATATTCTGCGGCCATAGGCATACAAATGAGTCCTCTTGCGTGTGCTGCCATGAAATTGACATTTTCTAATGTAGCAAATTGTGCAGCACAGATCACGTCGCCCTCATTTTCACGGTGCTCGTCGTCGATTAAAATAACGTTTTTGCCTGCTTTAATGTCGTCAATCAGTTCTTGAATTGTGTTGAATTGTGTCATGACAAATTTCCTCCTTGGTTAACAAAAGCCATGTAACTTTAAAAAATCTTCATCTATTTTTGTCTCTTTGGAAGGTTCAGAAGGGTGATAGAGTAACTTTTCTGTGTATTTTGCGATCATATCACATTCTAAATTGACTGTATTTCCAGGTTTTTTTTGAAGTAAAATGGTTTCTGCTCCCGTATGAGGAATGATGGATACAGAGAAATCCTGATCCGTCACAGCAGCAACCGTTAAGCTGACACCGTCAATGGCAATGGAACCCTTTTCTACAATATAGCGCAGCAGGGAAGGGGGAGTAGCAATCGTGATCCAGACAGCATTGTCTTCCGGTTGGAATTGAACGATGGTACCGGTACCATCGATGTGTCCACTAACCAGGTGGCCACCCAGACGGGAAGAGAGAGTGAGTGCACGTTCCAAATTGACTGGACTCCCTGTTTTGAGCTGGCCAAGGGAAGACCGGCGCAATGTTTCTGCCATGACATCGGCGGTAAAAAAATCGTTCCCTATGCTGGTTACAGTAAGACAAACACCATTGGTAGCAATGCTATCTCCAATTTTAGTTCCCTGTAATACCGTGTGGGCACCAATGGTAAGAACAGATGATTTGGCCCCTTTCTGTATTTGTTTTACCATCCCCATTTCTTCGATAATGCCAGTAAACATTCGATCATCTCCTTTTTTGGGGATACCCTTCTACAACAATATCTTCACCACATCGGGAAACTGTTGTATTTGTGATGGCAACAGCATCACAAATATGGGGAATGCCAACGCCGCCACTCGGCGTTCGGGCTGTTGCACCACCTAACAATTTGGGTGCGATATAAAATCGAATTTTATCGATCAGGTTTTGCTCCAGCGCGGAAAATGTCAGTGTTGGACCGCCTTCCAATAAAATGCTGTCAATTCCGCGCTTTCCTAATTGTTCCATTAAGAATGTCAGGTCCACATGACCGTTTTGAGATGGCGTTTCTATGATTTCTACCCCTCGGGAACGAAGGCGTTTTTGTTTCTCCATATCAGTACCCTCTGTGGTAGCAAAAATGGTAGGTGACTCTCCGTCTAAAACGTGGGCTGTTTCGTCCACTTGGAGATTACTGTCCACAACAATCCGAATGGGATTTTTCCCGCCTGTACGACAAGTTAGATGAGGATTGTCAGCTTTGACAGTACCGATTCCGACCATAATGCCTGTATAGATCCCACGGAGATGGTGTACTTCCTCTCTGGAGATTTCATTGGAAATCCATTGTGATTCTCCTGTTACAGTTGCGATTTTTCCGTCCAATGTCATCGCGGTCTTCCACAAAACGAAAGGACGTTTTTCTACAATATATTTTAAAAATACCTCATTTAAATGTCGGCTTTCCGCCTCCATAATACCGACATCAACTTGAATGCCTGCTTTTTTCAGCTTTTCAATGCCGCGCCCAGCCACCAAGGGATTGGGGTCCAGCATGGCAACGACAACGCGTTTGATTTTTTTCTGGACGATCAGATCGGCACACGGCGGTGTTTTGCCATAGTGGGAGCAGGGTTCCAATGTAACATACATGGTAGCACCCGCCACATCTTCTTTTGCATCTCGAAATGCATTGACTTCTGCATGAGCCTCACCGCAGACTTCATGAAATCCTTTTCCAATGACGCGGTTGTTTTGAACAATGACAGCGCCTACCATCGGATTGGGAGCTGTTGTGCCTTCTCCTTGTTTTGCCAGGGAAAGGGCCATTTGCATGTACTGGTGATCTAAACTTTGTTCTGGAGTTTGCAAATTAGCACCTTCTTTCAAAAGCATAAAAAAATCGTAACATACGCTTCTCCAGGTATGTTACGATCGTTATCGATTCCATGATCTGACCATTTCATTAATTCTTAAAAAGGCATACAAAAAATATGCCATTGAAATGACCATTCTCTTCTTTCATCCAGACTATCACTGTCGGCTTCGGAGTTTCACCGAATCATGCCTTTCGGCTCGTGGGCTATACCACCGGTGGGGACTTACACCCCGCCCTGAAGATATCCATGTAAAATTGTTCTTGTACTCTAACTCGCATCATAGCACACTCTATCTAGAATTGCAAGTATAATTTAAAAAAATCCAGAAGTGGAATATTCCACTTCTGGAAAAACATTAGTTTTCTTTTAAAACCTGTGCCAATCCAGCGTAAATAGCGCTTGCACCACAGAGAATGCCAATTACACCGGCAACAATACCTAAAACGGCATTGCCTGTAAACTGCGTCAATGCCAGGAACAGGAAAAGCAGGGTTAGAGAACCAAATACCATTTGAGAAGGACGGTCATGCTTCAATGTTGCAATAAACATAAAAAAGGTAAAAATACACCACATGATCATGTAACATCCCATAGCGATTGCATTTGGTGCCTCAACAGAGAAAGGATTGGCCCAAATCAAGACCAATGACCACCAGAATAAACCATAGGATGTGAGGGCAGTTGCACCGAAGGTGTTTCCTTTTTTAAATTCCATAATACCTACAATAATTTGGGCAAGACCGCCATAAGCAAATCCCATTGCCAAAATCATAACATTCAAAGGGAAAAGACCCACGTTATGTAGATTGAGGAGGACCGTGGTAACACCGAAACCAAGCAGTCCTAAAGGACTGGGATTTGCAATCGGGTCTTTGATGTGAACAGTGGTTTCGCTGGTTGCAGGGGTTTCTGAAAGTGTGTTCATTTTTATTATCCATCTCCTTGTTCCATTCGGCCCAAAAGCCGAAAATTATGATCTGCCTGTCATCCTTATTAGACAAGCGGTTCACATTATAACAAAGAGAAATGGTAGATGCAGCGGGACCAGTAAAAATAGAGGAAGAATTTGTCTTTTTTTGAAAAAGAAACATCAATCAAAGAGATTGCAGGCAAATTTTTGGAAAGATTTATCAAGAAAAAATGCAGCGAAGCATTCCATTCCTTCGCTGCATTTTCCTTTTTATAGTGTTTTTTATGATAGTGGATGCTGTCAATTAAAACATTCGGTTTCTGTGACACATTCTGTTTTGATTTTTCCCACTAGGGTCTGTAAGGCATCTACAACATTGGGTCTGATATCACCACCGATTAAAACGTACATAATGTCATCACCAACATTCAAGTGCCCTTCATTAAGCCAGACTTTTATGTAATAGATACCTTTCATTTGATACGCTTCTGCAATTGCCGCTTCTACTTTTTCAGCGTCATACGAAAAGTCCATGCCTGTAATGGGAGCCGTATCTTCTTTTCCAAGTCGCACTTTTGCTTTGGCGGATTCTCGAACAACGCCATTATGCACCAAAAACATACCAATATTTGCCATGGCTGAACTTTTTTTAGCCTCTTTCAGCCACTCATCCATGGATGGAGAGGGCTTTTTTGCTTTTGTTTCCATATTCACGCCTCTTTTCTTTTGAAAATGTTGATCCATCAGGATTGTAACATGTGTGATCCTATATGCGCAAAACACAAAGAATGAAACCATATCTATTATATCGATTCTATATTACATTGCAAGAGAAAGGTGATTTGTTGGTTTATTTTAAATGGTTTTGAATGGGGGATATCAGACCGTCATGCCATATCTTTATGATTTCTTATGGTTATATTTTTTAATGTTCTTTACATGACCATTCAGTTACTTCCAGTTTTAGTACTGTTGCCATAGAAATCAGTTCCTGTTCAAAGTCCCAATCGTTTTTTGAGGTATAATGTGACATAATTTGATTGAATCCGTGTATTTTTCCCGCCTCATCTTCTATGCGATGTAAAATACCTTTGCCCATAATACATTGATACCGATAGGAATATTGGCAGGCTTCCATTCCTTCTACAAGGACATGTTTTGTGTCCATTTCAAAACTGACCTTTTTTTGGCGCTGAAGCAGGTCTATCTTTTTGCCTTCGCTGGCACTGTGAAAATAGAGGTTTAGCGATCCATCGAGCACTTCGTATCCAAAATTGACAGGAACAATATATGCGCTGTCTGTATCAATCAATCCAATTCTACAGCAATCGCAGGACTTTAAAATGTGCAGCATAGTTTCAAACTCTTTGATTTCTCTATCTTTTCGCCTCATAACATCTTTCTCCCAATGGATTATCATTTCAAATCTTTTTTATATTACCTTAGAGGTTTTCCGTATTTATACTTCTCTTTTGCATGATACACTGGATGAAGGCAAGAATCAAGACCTGATCTCCTTTCTCATGCCCGATGAAGATAGTATAGCATTTTTCATCGATTTGATATAAGCTCCAATATAGTTGGGGGCATATTTTCCGTATTTTTCCAAAAATTTAATAATAGCAGAACCAACAATAGCACCATCCGATAGGGCAGCCATATGATGTGCCTGTTCAGGGGTGGAGATACCGAAACCAATTGCGCATGGAACATGAGCGTATTGACGGACGACCTGGACAATGGATGATAAGTCGGTTTTGATTTCATCTCTTGTTCCAGTAACACCTAGGCTTGAGACAATATATATAAAGCCTTCCGCTTCTTTTGCAATCATTGCAATGCGATTTTCTGAGGTGGGAGCGATCATGGATATCAAATCCACTTTATACTTATGGCACAGTGGTAAAAATTCTTCTTTTTCTTCAAAGGGTAAATCAGGGAGGATAAGGCCATCAATCCCTATATCTTTGCAGGTTGCGATGAAAGCTTCCGCCCCATAGGAAAAGATCACATTGGTATATGTCATAAAGACCATGGGAATGTGTACATCACGTCGAAGTTCCTTGACAAAGGTGAAGATTTGATCCGTCGTTATCCCGCCATTTAAAGCCCTCACATTCGCATTTTGGATAACAGGCCCTTCTGCTGTAGGGTCCGAGAAAGGAATGCCGAGTTCGATCAGGTCAGCGCCATTTTCTACAGCTGAACGGACAGCAGCTGCAGTGGTTTCAAGATCAGGATCACCACAGGTAAAAAAAGGGATAAATGCTTTCCCTTTTGCAAAAGCAGCTTTGATATTACTCATAGATATTCTCTCCTCTGTATCGTGCAATGGCGGCACAATCTTTATCGCCTCTGCCGGATATGGTAATCACAACGATTTGATCTTTTTCCATTGTCGGTGCGATTTTCATGGCATATGCAACAGCATGTGCCGACTCAATGGCTGGTATGATCCCTTCCGTTTTTGCTAAATATTCAAACGCACAGACTGCCTCATCATCGGTGATAGGGACGTATTTTGCCCTGCCAATATCGTGTAAATAGGCGTGTTCTGGTCCAATGCCGGGGTAGTCAAGGCCGGCGGAAATAGAGTAGACAGGAGCAATCTGGCCGTCATGATTCTGGCAGAAGTAGGACTTCATTCCATGGAAAATACCAATTCTTCCAGTGTTGATGGTTGCTGCAGTTTCAGGGGTATGGATGCCTCTGCCTGCAGCTTCGCAGCCAATTAGCTGTACACTCTCATCTTCCATGAAGTGATAAAAACTGCCAATGGCATTGGAGCCGCCACCAACACATGCAATAACCATATCAGGTAATTTCCCCTCTATTTGAAGTGACTGCTCTTTGATTTCCTTGGAGATCACGGCCTGAAAATCACGGACAATAGTTGGAAATGGATGAGGACCCATGACCGAACCAAGGCAGTAATGGGTATCGCTGATTCGAGAAGTCCATTCCCGCATTGCTTCTGACACTGCATCTTTGAGCGTTGCTGTGCCCGTCTTTACAGAGATTACTTTTGCGCCAAGTAGCCCCATGCGATACACATTGAGAGCTTGACGAATTGTATCCTCTTCTCCCATAAAGACAACGCATTCCATTCCCATAAGAGCAGCAGCAGTTGCAGTAGCAACACCATGTTGACCAGCTCCAGTTTCGGCAATCAGGCGTGTCTTTCCCATTTTTTTTGCAAGCAGTGCCTGACCAAGTACATTGTTGATCTTGTGTGCACCGGTATGGTTCAAATCCTCACGTTTCAAATAGATCTTGGCTCCACCTAAGGCTTTTGTCATTTTTTCGGCGTAATAGAGTCGGGATGGTCTGCCTGCATATTCATTTAAAAGCTTGGTGAGCTCTTTATGAAATAGGGGGTCGTTTCGATAATGGTTGTATGCGTTCTCCAGTTCGATCACTGCATTCATCAATGTTTCAGGGATATATTGACCGCCATAAATACCGAAGCGCCCGTTTTGATTCGTCATACTCTTTCTTCCTCTCTGACAGTAGCAATAAACTTTGAGATTTTATTTTTGTCTTTTTGCCCATTGGTTTCAATTCCTGAGCTTACATCCGCTGCATATGGTTTCCACTTTGCGATTGCATTTTTCACATTATGAGGTCCAAGCCCACCAGCCAGAAAGTAGGGACGATGGATATCTTGGATCAGATCCCAGTCAAAGGTAGTGCCAGTGCCACCACCAGAGTCCAGCAGCACAAAATCTGCGGTGCTGTTTTTTGCATTGACAATGTCTGCTGTAGTTCGAATCGAAAAAGCCTTGATAATCGGTCTGTCCGTTAGTCTTCGCAGTTTGGCAATATCCTTTTCTGTTTCATCTCCATGAAGCTGGGCAAGATCAATGATACCTTCGTTTAAATAGTCCGCAATGATTTCAGGTTTTTCTTCTACAAATACGCCAACTGCCTTGATTTGAGAGTGCAATTGGCATTTCAGTTCTTTTGCCTGTTGGGGCGTCACATACCGATGGCTCCTTTGCGCAAAGATAAAACCAACATATTCTGGTTTCCATTCATTTGCCGTTTCGATGTCGCAAATTCGGGAAAGTCCACATAGCTTTATTTTTGTCATACAATCCCTCGCAGTTCGTGGAGCATTGCTTTTTTATCCCTTGCTTTCATGAGCGTTTCACCAATTAGAACTCCATCGGCTCCTATATCACGAAGTTTCGTGATATCCTCAGGGGTACGCACACCGCTTTCTGACACAAATAAAACACCGCCGGGAATCACTTTTCGAAGCCGATGGCTGGTATCGGTATCCACTGTAAAATCTTTAAGATTACGATTATTCACACCGATAATACGAGCTCCTGCGTGGCTTGCCATTTGTACTTCCATTTCATCGTGTGCCTCCACCAGTGCAGAAAGACCGAGCTCATCGCATAGAGTGATGAATTTTCCTATTTCGTCTTCCTCTAATATGGAACAGATGAGCAATACTGCTGATGC
This sequence comes from Clostridia bacterium, assembly GCA_963929765.1. Taxonomy (GTDB): domain Bacteria; phylum Bacillota; class Clostridia; order Oscillospirales; family Oscillospiraceae; genus RGIG529. Next base: position 15,607 of record CAWVKD010000088.1, read on the forward strand.
TCCTAGGAGTTTTGATTCATAAATCATATATTCGTCTACAATAAAGTCTTTACGTAAACAGGGGATGGAGACTGCATTTGCAATTTCTTTTAAATAATTATTACGGCCTAAAAACCATTTTGGTTCCGTTAAAACAGAAATACAGTCGGCGCCTGCCGCTTCGTATTCTTTTGCAATTTGCAAGTAGGGGAAATTAGGATCAATCAGTCCTTTGGATGGGGATGCTTTTTTACACTCACAAATAAAGGAAATCCCGGGTTTTTTGAGAGCGGTTTCAAAAGAAAAGGTTCCCTTTGGGAGAGAAAGGGCTTGTGCTTTAATCGCTTCGAAAGAATGGCTTTTTTTTGCTTGTTGGGTACGTTCGCGGGCAAAATCGGCAATTTGATGAAGAATCGTCATTTGGACACCTCCGGGCGATTGCTGACTTCAATGAGCTTATGAAGTGTTTCGAGAGCTTTTCCGGAATCGATCAGTTCTGCGGCAAAAGAAATACCTTCTTTCATGCAGTTAACTTTACCACCAATGTAGAGTGCCGCACCAGCATTCATCAAAACAGCATTTCTTTTATGGCCCTTTTCACCTCGTAAAATATCCAGTGTGATTTTTGCATTTTCCATGGGAGTACCCCCTGCAAGATCCGTTTTCATGCAACGTTCCAAGCCAAAATCTTCAGGCGCCACATGATACGTTTTATACCACCCGTCTTTTAGCTCGCAAATCATGGTGGGCGCACTCATAGAAAATTCATCTAGTTTGTCTGTTCCATAAACGACCATTCCGCGCTTTACTCCGAGATTAATAAGAACCCGGGCAAGAGGTTCTACCAGATAATCATCGTAGACTCCTAACAATTGCATGGTAGGGGTTCCAGGATTGGTCAGTGGTCCAAGAATATTAAATACCGTGCGGAACCCAAGCTCTTTCCGGATGGATCCTACATATTTCATAGACGCATGATATTTTTGGGCAAAAAAGAAACACATGCCCACCTCATGGAGCAGCTCGATGCACCTTGTAGGACTTTGGTCAATATTCACGCCTAGCGCTTCCAGACAGTCTGCCGTCCCGCACTGGGAGGATGCTGCACGATTACCGTGCTTTGCTACTTTCATGCCACCTGCTGCTGCCACAAGGGCGGACGTTGTTGAAATATTGAAACTGTGGGCGTTGTCGCCGCCGGTGCCAACAATTTCAAACAAGTCCATACCAGTCTCTACCTTGGTGGCATGTATTCTCATAGCCGCTGCACAACCTGCAATTTCATCTGTTGTTTCAGCCCGAGCACTTTTTGTGGAAAGTGCCGCGAGAAATGCCGCATTTTGCGTAGGTGATGTTTCACCGCTCATGATTTCATTCATGACAGCATATGCCTCATCATAGGTGAGGTCTTGTTTATTTACGATTTTCACAATGGCTTCTTTGATCATATCTCATATCTCCGTTATAAAGTTATTTAACATGGTGACTCCATCAGGTGTCATAATAGATTCAGGGTGGAACTGAACGCCATAGATGGGATATTCTTTATGCTGCAATCCCATGACTTCACCGTCTTCGGTAAAGGCGGTGATCTTTAAATGTTCGGGCATGGTGTCTCTATCAACTGTAAGAGAGTGATATCGTCCGACAAGAGTAGTTTCAGGACAGCCTTTAAAAAGTAAACATTTTAGATCCAGTTTGGCTTCGGATTGTTTGCCATGCATCAGCTTTTTTGCATAGGTTATAGTCCCGCCAAACGCTGCACAAATGGCCTGATGTCCGAGACAAACACCAAGGAGCGGGATATCCTTGCCCAATGTTTTGACTGTTTCTATGAGAATTCCGGCTTGTTCCGGTCTGCCAGGACCAGGGGAAAGGATGATATGGCTGGGATGTAACGCCTTGATATCCGAAATCGTCAATTCATCATTGCGAATCACCTTGATATTCGGTTCGATTTGGCCGATGAGCTGGTAGAGATTGTAGGAAAAGCTGTCATAATTGTCGATGAGTAAGATCATATGTCCACCTCCTCTGCAAGTTTCAATGCATTTACCACTGCCTGTGCTTTGTTTATACACTCTTCAAATTCTTTTTCAGGTACAGAGTCTGCAACGATTCCGGCTCCTGTTCGGATGAACACATTGCCATTTTTCTTATATGCGATGCGGATGGCAATGCAGGTGTCCATATTGCCTGTGAAATCGATATATCCAATGGCACCACCATAGATACCACGTTTGTTTTGCTCCAGCTCTCCTATGAGTTGACAGGCTCGAATCTTCGGAGCACCAGAAAGTGTTCCAGCAGGCAATACTGCTTCAATGGCGTCTAATGCATCATAGTTGTCAGCTATTTCGCCCCGTACTGTGGAGCCAATATGCATCACATGAGAAAAATGTTCGATGGAATGTAAATGTTCCACTTGAACGGTGCCAAACATGCTGATTTTGCCGATGTCATTTCTGCCAAGATCCACCAACATATTGTGTTCCGCAAGCTCCTTTTCGTCCGAAAGGAGTTCTGCTTCCAGAATACGATCCTCCTCCTGGGTTTTGCCTCTTGGCCTGGTTCCTGCAAGAGGAAACGTATGTAGTATACCGTTTTCTAGTTTGACCAAAGTTTCGGGAGATGCACCTGCAACCTCTACGTCTGTACCAGAGAAATAGAACATGTAAGGGGAGGGGTTGATTGTCCGCAACATGCGATAAGTATTGAAAAGGCTTCCTTCAAAGGGCGCACACAGCCGATTGGACAACACTATTTGAAAAATATCGCCTTCGTGAATATGGTGTTTTGCCTTTGAAACCATGTCGCAATATGTCTTTTGATTAAACAATGGGGTCATTTCGCCGAGCAAATGTCCCCCAGGCTCATGTCTTTTTTTCCCATTATGAAGAAGGTTGATCAGCTGTTTTAGTTCCATCACTGCTTTGTTATAACCAGTCTGGGGGTCATCCAATGACATGTTGACCACAAGGATCATTTTTTGTCGAACATGATCGAATGCAATAACTTTATCAAAAAGCATCAGGTCAACATCTTTAAATGCTTCTGCATTTTCCACATCACATTTTGCAGCTGGTTCGCTGTATCCAAGGTAATCATAAGCAAAATACCCAACAAGGCCACCTGTAAAAGGAGGAAGGTAATCGAAACGAGGGCTTTTATAATCTGTAAGGATTTGACGAAGATATTGGGTAGGATGGTACGTTTTCAATTTGATGTTTCCTATTTTCATTTCACCGTCGATACAGGTGATTTCCAACTTTGGGTCAAACCCAAGGAAAGTATAACGCCCCCATTTGTCATTTGCCAAAGCGGATTCCAGCATATAGCAGTGGGTAGATACGTTTTTCAATATTTTCATTGTCTCAATAGGGGTGGTAAAGTCGGATAATATTTCACAGCTAACAGGTAACACATGATATTGACCTGTAGCTGCGATTTTTTTGACATCGCTAAAGCTGGGTAAAATGTTCATCATTGCTCCCTCCTAAAATAATAAAAGAAACAAGAAATTCCTTTGACTTATCATTGTCAAAGGAATTAAAAAAGCCCTTGACAGATGATAATCATCGATCAAGGACGAATAATACCAACACTATCCGCGGTGCCACCTTGTATTCATGGGAATGACCCCATGCACTTAGCAGGATACCAACATATCCCCGGCAACTGACGTATGCCAACACGTTGCAGAATACTTTGCGATCACTCGCATTTGACTGCACCCTCAGCGGTCCATTTGACAACTTGTTTCTTACCTGATCTCAGCATTCCAGGCTCTCTGTAAAGGCATCATTGCCGTTATCTCCGCGTCAACGGTTTATATTATTTATTTTCATCAATGTAACACAACAAGAACCCAATGTCAATAGCCAAAAGAGAATAAGTGTCACATAGGGGAAACAGATATCGTCGTTATACCGATAGAATGTTCGGTATTTGATACCATTTCTTGAAATATGATACTGACCAGACATATCAACCACGAGAACATGGAAAACCTACCTGAAAAAGTAAAAGACGAGACGGGGAAATACCATTTCCCCGTCCCAGTCCTAAATTAGCTATTGCTTGATTCTTGATACCACTTTTAGATCAACAATCTTTGTCATTTCCCATTTATTTCCGCTTTTTTCCAATGCATACTCACATTCCTGGGTCAACAGCTGTAGCGCTTTTCCTTCTATCTGTACATAGTAAGTTTCTCTTGTGGAGATGATGCAGTGATTATCGTCGCTATAAGATGTATCGATCAGCTCATATGTGTCTAATTGCTCTGTGATATCATTCTGCACAAATTTTTCTTGGGTTTTGTAAATATCGCTTCCTTTTTTTAAGCAGTCTGAGATGAGAGAGAAGTCATTCTGCGTTACTGCATCCGGGAAGTTTTTTAGATACTGTTCTACCACGGCCTCTGGGCCGTCTGTATATATGTCGTCACTGGTTGCGCTTAACAGGACGTTAGGTTGGTATGAATAATCACACTCGCCGCCATATTCCTCGCTGTGATACCCTACTTGAATATTTGCCTGATCATCTACTGCTGCTCCGGTACTGTCCTCAAATTCCAACAGATAAAGCTCCTTCTCCACCTGGTATATTTCCTGATAAATACTTTCCATGGAATCAATATCGTTGATGTTATAATATTTGCCCCCTGTCTGAGAAGAGATATAGTTGATTTGAGAAGAGTCAATGGACCCGATCCCAATGATAAATACCGGCACATGATAGCGTTTTGCTACTTCAATCACATCTTCCTGAGAACAGCTGCTATAATTATCGTTCCCGTCGGTGAATGCGATCACACAGCGGGCTCCTGTCTGAGCTGCCACACGTTCTACCGCTGTGTAGAGAGCATCATACAAACTGGTCATATCATCTGTAGAAAGCTGATTGATTTTCTGGATCAAAAGACTGGAATCATCGCAGAATTCCTGCTCCAGACGAACTCCTGTTGAAAAAGAAGTGATTTCTACCAGGTCTCCTGCACCAAACTGCACACTTTGAATGAAACGGTTCATAATGGATTTTGCTTCGTTTAGTGGGCTGCCGCTCATACTTCCGCTGACATCTACCACCATATCTACTTTTAAAGCTTCGATTTCATTTAATTGAGTGATCTCTGTGACTGTCTGCTTAATAAAATTGGCGTTGGCGTCTTCTTTGCGAATATAAAATAATGCGCCGTCCAGATTTTCCGGTACCTCTCCTGATGCAGAATCTTCCACATTTAAATAAAGGCGAATCTTGGGGAATTCGGAAGCGTCAACTTGTTGGACTTGAATGGTAAGATCCTTTTCCGGTTCAATATACATCGAAACGACGTCATCCATTTCATCAAAGGCATTTTTAATTGCAGCATAATCCCAGTTTTCGCCCTGTATCAGCGTTTCTATCGTTTCCAGCTCTGTTTCGTAGGAGGAAACCTCGGACTCTTCTGCTTTGGACATGTCGATGTCTTTATAGAAATCAATTTGATCTTCAATAAAACCATCTAAATTATTTCTGATCAGCTTCAATTCGTGGATGATTTCTCTTTTTTTCCCAATATCCAGAACCCCCAAGTCTTCCCACCCTTCAGTTGCCTTTTCAGCTTGCTCTTCGTATGAAGGGAACCCACAGTCCTGAATCTGTGCAAGTTCATGTTCCTTCTGCATGTTCAGACCCACTGTTGCATAAAGTGCTGCACCTCCCAGCAGAAGAACGAACAGAACAGAAGCAACAATGGTAATGATCATTGGTGCTTTGGAACGTGTTTTCTTTGGCTGTTGGTTATCTACGACAAGATCTGCTGTGTTTTCTTCCGGAAAAGGGTTGTTGGATTCTAGCCTATTTTCTTCCGGGAAATTGTCATTTCGATTCACTTTCGCTCCACAATTGGTGCAAAATTGAGCACCGTCTGGAAGTTGATGCCCGCAGTTTCCGCAAAACATCCTCTTACTCCTCCATTCTTTCTTTTTTTATTTCTTTTTCAGTCCGAATCCTTCTGCAATTCCTTCTGCATCTGCTTCAGCCCACCGAGTGGCTAGTTCTCCGGTAGCCGCTAGTTTTCGCATTTCAGGTACCGTATGAAACCCATGCTCGACGATTATCCCAGGCACGCCTACGCTGGCAGCGCCTCTGAGTACCCCATAATAGTCTCCGTTTTCCCACGTTCTGCGGCAAACGGTTCCTTCGATATCGATTCCATCATTAAAGGCATCGGTCCATTCCGGAATCTCTTTCTCTGTATGCACTTGGAGGAACCCGCTTACGGTGGCAATGCCAAGCTGATAATTGGTCTCGGCTAGCCTGCTTCCAATCTCATTAGCGACCTCCATGATTTGCACATCACCGCAAGCAATCTCGTTTAGAATTAAGATGGGTTTATTGATGGAGGTTGGCTGTTCCAATGTTGGGTAGCCATTGGCTTCGTCTTGATTGGCATTGGTATGGAGTGAAAGAAAAAGGTCAGTTCCTTTTGCATACTCGCCCCGTAAGCTGATATGCTTAAGATCCAATTCTCGATCTGTAAAACCTCCAATGGAAATGTGGTCTGTGTCCCGAGTCAAAATAGAGGTAACACCATATTGTTCCTCTAATACCCGGACAAGCTCTTTGGCAAGCTGAAGCGTGAAATCTCCCTCGATATAAGTGGGTTCTATTTCTATCGCGTTTCTGCCTGCGTAATGCCCAGGGTCAATACATAGCAAAAGGTTACTTGCGATAATCGTCTCCCCGTTTTCTGCCCGGTACTGGTCGGGATTGGAAACTGTGACATTGACTCGATATTCATATTGCTGGACAACATCATTTTCCAGTGGATCGATCCAGGTCAGGGTCTGTTCCTCTGCAATCTGATCTGAATCCAATGTCCCTACGATGGTCCAGTCGTCTGTGCCCACGATTTGTCTTTCGATCTGATATTCTTTCACATATGGATCCCATTGGTCCGGCCACTGGATTTGAATTTCCCGATCAGACAGCCGGGCAAAAGAAAGTTTTTCTACACAAACGGTCCGTTTGGTGGTTTTTTCCTCTTGATTTTGCTCTTTCACGATATTTTGCTCAATTTCTTCTGTGCTCTGATTGCTCTGTTGCCGAAAGTGGTGCCAGTAGCCGAATAGACCGGCAGCCAGAGCCAAAATGACCACTCCGACCACAAGGGCGATTTTTGTTCTTGTTTTCATAATTTCATTAGCCCCTATTTTTTGGATAGCAGAGAAAGGTTTTTGAAACGAAAAGCATATCTCACCCCACCAGAGGCGTAAAAAGATATGTCTGAACTTTTCGATGTGATGTTGAAAAGGTTTGGTAGAATTTCAGAATCATATAACATATTCTCTGCCTGCAAAACGACTCTTATCAAATCTTGAAAAATATTTTGTAAAATTATAACATTTTATCAAAGAAAAGGGAAGAGAAATTCCCATTCCCCCTTATGTTGCAACCTATTTTCCAGACAATGTTTGATGCATATCTGATTCTTTGTGTTTACAGCTGCACGCTGTCCTTAAAGATTACAGGTATCCTCCACTACCATTCGTTTTAAAGATACTATATTAAATATCCCGGGAGAGTAGCACTACCGTCTCAACTTGCTGTTCGTTGTCCAAACTGATATTCATATCTTCCTCGATGATAGGCAGCC
>CAWVKD010000089.1:0-5368 GCA_963929765.1 Clostridia bacterium
GGAAAGCACCAAAAAACGGACAAGCCCTATTGGCTTGTCCGTTTTTGTGATATGGATTATGCATTTGGAATATCGCCTACACCTTTCAAAACCAGTCGAGGACGGTAGGGGAAGTTTTCCATCGTTTGTTCTGTTGTAACACCTGTCAGGACCAAAATAGGATCCAAACCACTTTCGATTCCAGCGATGATGTCTGTATCCATTCGGTCACCGATCATAGCAGCTTCATCTGAATGGACACCTAGCATGCGCAAACCGGTACGCATCATCAGCGGATTGGGTTTTCCGACAAAATAAGCTTGTTTTCCGGTGGCCATTTCAATGGGAGAGACGAGGGCGCGGCAGGCAGGTACAATCCCGTGTTCACTAGGGCCAGTTAAGTCGGTGCTGGTGCCAATCAACCTTGCGCCGTTGCGGACAAGGGCAACAGCACGGCAGATACTGTCGTAATTATAATTATTGGTTTCTCCTACCACAACATAATCAGGGTCTACATCGTTGATGGTGATTCCAACATCATGAAGTGCATTATACAGCCCAGGTTCACCAATGACATAGGCGCTACAAGCAGGTTTTTGATGGTTGAGGAATTTTGCAGTTGCCAGTGCACTGGTGTAGAAATGGCTTTCATCTACATCCAATCCCATACGATACAGTTTCAACTGAAGTTCGCGAGGAGATTTTCCGCTTCCATTTGTGAGAAAGAGAAATTGTTTATTTTCACGGTAGAGCCATTCTACGAACTCTTTTACACCAGGGAGCAGATGATTTCCGTGGTAGATGACACCGTCCATATCACAAATAAATCCGAGTTTGTTTCGCAGTTGTTCCATTATCATTCATCTCCTTACTATCAATATAGATTTATTATAGCAGAGATTAAAGGAATAAGATCAATAAAATGTTAAATGAAACATTGATTTTTATACAAAAATGCAGTGTGGCAAGATGCCATACTGCATAAAATGGACAATAGAGAAGGTAATCGTATTTTGTTGTATGGTTTAGGCTTGCGGAGGGATCATAGCATCGCTTTTTTCAGCATCAGAGAGCAGTTGTTCGATGGTAATGGATCTTAAATATGTTTCAACCCGGTTTTGTAGATGAGCATAAACAGATCGTACAGGGCAATGCTCGATAGCAGATCGGCTGCAATAGCGATCTTCTTCCAGACAGCGGTTGATTTTTGTTGTGCCTTCCATCGTTTCGATGATCTCACCTAAAGTGATTTCAGAAGGCGTTTTTGCCAAAGAATAGCCGCCATGTGTACCACTATATGTCTTTACAAGTCCTGCACGCTTCATAACTCCTATGGTATTGATTAAGTATTTTTGAGGAATCCCCATTGCATCTGCTACTTCAGCAGAAGAAGTGATACGTTTTGTCGTTGCAAGGTAAAGAATGGTACGGATGGCATAGTCCGTTGTAATTTTCAGTTGCATTAGAAATGGAACCTTCCTTTTTGATTAAATAATTTCAAATTGCTATTGATTCGTGTTTCTCCGTAGGTCATAAAAACAGAAAAACCCAGATAAGGATAGCACAAAAACCATAAAATTGTCAATATTCACAATAAAGTACCAAAAAAAGGATATATTTTAGTTTGATACGAAATTTTTTGGAAGAGAAAATGATGGTGTCTGTCCCGAGAAGATTGCATATTCCAGAGCTTATCCCCATAGATATTAGTAACCAAAATACCGAAGGGGGAATCGGCGTGGCAGACAGCAAAATTTATGAAGACATTGCACTCCGTACAGATGGAGACATTTATATTGGAGTCGTTGGACCGGTGCGTACAGGAAAATCAACCTTCATCAAACGATTTATGGAAACACTGGTGATTCCCAACATTGAGAATGCTTACCGGCGGGAACGGGCAAGAGATGAGTTGCCACAAAGCGGATCGGGTCGCACCATTATGACAGCAGAACCCAAATTTGTCCCGGAAGAAGCAGTGGAAATTTCCCTGGGTGAGGGAGCTACTTTTTCTGTCCGGCTCATCGACTGCGTAGGTTATATGGCAGATGGCGCATTGGGGCAGCTGGAAGGGGAAGAGGAACGAATGGTTTCAACCCCGTGGTTTGACTATGAAATTCCTATGACCGATGCAGCAGAAGTAGGAACACGGAAAGTGATCACAGAGCATTCTACCATTGGCCTCGTTATTACAACCGATGGTACAGTCACTGATTTGCCAAGAGAGAGTTATGTAGGTGCAGAAGAGCGTGTCGTGCAGGAGCTGGAAGCGTTGGGGAAACCATTTTTGCTCCTTTTGAATACCGCATATCCTGCATCGCCTCAGGCTCAGGCATTGCGTCAGGAATTATCAGAAAAATACAATGTTACCTGTGTTGCTATCAACTGTTTAGAAATGGATGAAGAAGATATTACCGATGTGCTAAAAGGGGTATTATACGAATTCCCATTGCGGGAATTGGATCTCTACCTGCCACTGTGGATTGATGCTTTGCCTCGCACTCATGCCATCAAAGCAGAACTTTTTGAAGCCATTGCTGAGGAAACAGAGCATATGCATCGTATTCGCGATGTGGAAGCAGCTGTTGCCGCAATGGGAGAACACAGCAGTATCAAAAGTGCGAAAATGACGTCTATTAACCTTGGCGCAGGAATGGCGTCAGCAGAGTTGGATCTTCCTCGAGCTCTCTTTTACAGCACATTGTCTCAACAATCGGGATTTCAAGTCCAAAATGATGGGGATCTTCTGGAACTTCTTACAGGGTTATCTCAAGTCAAGCAAGAGTATGACAAAATTGCCTCTGCTCTTCATGAAGTGCGTGAAACGGGATATGGTATTGTGACACCAAATGTAGATGAGTTGGTTTTAGAAGAACCGGAGATTGTGAAACAGGGCGGAAAATATGGGGTACGTCTCCGGGCCAGTGCACCATCCATTCATATGATTTTAGCCAATATTGAGACAGAGGTATCACCGATTGTAGGCACGGAAAAACAGTCGGAAGACATGGTTTCCTATCTGTTGCAGGAGTTTGAAGGAGATACGCGAAAGATTTGGGAGTCCAATATCTTTGGAAAGTCGTTCCATGAACTGGTCAATGAGGACTTACAGTCAAAACTGATGCATATGCCGGAAGATGCCAGAGGTAAATTGCAGGAGACATTGCAAAGAATCATCAACGAGGGGTCCGGCGGGTTGATTTGTATTATTCTATAACCATGTCATAAGCTCTCACCAAAGCCAAAAGCATTGGTGAGAGCTTGCCATATTGAGGAAACCATTAAAACCAAGGGCGATAGTGATAATTTCAAATGACTGGATGGCGATTGTGCCGTTGCTGCTACCTGGTGGAAGCAGGGAGTATTCCTTTTGATTACTCTTTCCAAGTTGATTACTCTTTCCAAGATAGAATGGAATTCCTAACTGTTTCTTTGAAAAAGAGGGCAATTGACAAACGTCAATTGCCCTCTTTTTCAAAAGAATTAAGATTGGTGCGTGCCAAATACTCATCATAAGTACCAGAAAAATCAGCCGTTCCATGCTCCTTGATTTCGATGATACGATTGGCAACTGTTTGAATCATCTGGTGATCATGAGTGGTAAATAGAATGTTTCCCTTAAACTCTGTCATACCATTGTTCAAAGCGGCAATGCTTTCCAAATCTAAGTGGTTGGTAGGCTGATCCAAAAGCAGAACATTGGCACCAGAGAGCATCATGCGTGACAGCATACACCGTACCTTTTCACCACCGGAGAGTACCTGAACTGATTTATAAACCTCCTCGCCTGAAAACAGCATACGGCCGAGAAACTGACGCAAAAAGGATTCATGTTTGTCTTCTGAATACTCTGATAACCACTCTACTAAATTTTCTTCTCGATTTTCGAAATAGGATGTATTATCTTTAGGGAAATAAGAGCAACTAGCTGTCACGCCCCATCGGACGGTCCCCTCGTCCGGTTCCCATTCTCCTGCCAATATTTTAAATAGAGTAGTAATGGCAATTTCATTTGCACCAATGATTGCAATTTTATCATGGTGGTTGACAACGAAGGAAACATCATCCAGCACACGGACACCGTCCACTGTTTTAGAAAGATGTTCTACAAAGAGAATATCTTTGCCAACTTCCCGGTCTTGGTGGAATCCAACCCAAGGGTATCGTCGGGAAGAAGCAGGCATTTCTTCTATGGTCAATTTTTCCAGTAATTTCTTTCGGCTGGTAGCTTGGCGGGATTTGGACTTGTTGGCAGAAAACCGTGTAATGAAATCCGTCAGTTCCTTTGCTTTTTGTTCCGCTTTTTTGTTCTGATCCCGGATCAGCTTTTGCATGAGCTGGCTGGACTCATACCAAAAGTCATAGTTACCAGCATAAAGTTTGATTTTTCCAAAGTCAATGTCTACAATGTGTGTACAGACATTGTTGAGAAAATACCGGTCATGAGAAACCACCAGAACAGTTCCAGTATAGTCTAGCAAAAAGTCTTCCAGCCAGGTGACAGATGCAATATCCAGATTATTGGTTGGCTCATCCAGCAAGATAATATCGGGATGTCCAAACAAAGCTTGGGCTAGAAGAACTTTCACTTTCTGACGCCCATCTAATTCTGACATTTGATGTTCATGAAATGCAACAGGAATACCAAGTCCCTGCAAAAGCTGAGAAGCGTCAGATTCTGCCTCCCAGCCTCCTAATTCGGAAAATTCTTCTTCCAGTTCAGCAGCTTTCATGCCATCTTCTTCCGAAAAGTCTTCTTTAAGATAAAGAGCTTCTCGTTCTTGCCCACACTGGAATAGGCGGGGATTGCCTACAATAACCGCATCTAAGACCCGATAGTTATCATACATATTTTGATTTTGTTTTAAAACGGACATTCTGGTATTGGGTTTGATTTCCACATAACCGGATGTGGGCTCTATTTCGCCAGAGAGAATTTTTAAAAAGGTGGATTTTCCTGCACCGTTGGCACCGATGATGCCGTAGCAATTTCCGGCAGTAAATTGCAGGTCAGCATGATTGAACAATGCTTGTCCACTATATTGCAAGCTCAGATCGTTTACTGTAATCATGATCGATGGTTTCCTCCTGAAATAAAGTCAGTGGCGGATTCGTTATTGTAACATAGCTCTGAATTTGAGTTCTGTATCCGCCTCAACGGTTTGCATTATTATATCGGAAAGCAGATATGATGACAAGCCCCAATGGGGTACCAAATCATCGAAAAAAAGAAAAGAGAAATTTTCAAAAATAGTTCTTGCATTTGGGAGAAAAATATGGTACTATTTAATGGCTGTCCGATCCGGGTGTGGCGAAGTTTGGTATCGCGCTTGAATGGGGTTCAAGAGGCCGCTGGTTCGAATCCAGTCACTCGGACCAATTGAATATG
>CAWVKD010000090.1:0-4318 GCA_963929765.1 Clostridia bacterium
TACAGTATTATTGCCAACATTCTCGCCCGGTTTATTAATGTTCACATTTTCAAAACGAATGTTTTTTACTGTACCACCAGACACGCCGCCAAAAAAACCGAACGCATAGTATGCTGTACTGTTTGTAGCATCCATGCTGTAATAGGAAGGCTTGTCTGTGTCGGTAGAAGTCATTGTGAGATTGCGGATAACGTGATCTTGACCATCAAACGTTCCTTTAAAGGAGCAATCCTGCAATGTTCCGCTTTCCATGGTAGAAATACCGATGGGTTCCCACTCTTCATAATTTAAATCAATATTGCCATCAAGGATAAAATACTGCCCAGCAAAAGTGATACCGCTGTTAACTTTATCTCGGAATATTTTCAAATCTTCCACATTGGAAATGATATACGGATCCGTCTTAGTACCTGAACCATCCATGTCAATTAATTTGACACTATAAGTTCCATCTCCATTGTCTACAGATGTGAATCCTTCGATACAATATTCCTCTAAAACTTTACTGGAAAAACTTCCTCCACTGATTGCAATCTGGCCATTTTCATCAGCACTTATCGTACCGCCAATTGTGCCATTTGTCACAGTGAGTTTTCCATTATCGCCAGCCCAGAGATTTCCGTCAACAGCACCACTGCTAATAATAACGACGGAGTCATTGCCTGCATCTACACCACCATGGATCTCTCCTCCCTGAATCTCCATGGTAGAATGGTAATAAGTACTCACATGTCCATTCAGCACGCCAGATTGAATCACAACTTCACCAGGATCGTCAGGTGTGTTGTTCTGATCTGCTTGATTGAAAAGGGCACCCCCGTATGTCGCATCTTCTGCTGGAGTAATAGTAACATCACCTGAGATAGTCAGCGAACCACTTGTGTTCACAACCGTGTAATCGCCACCTTTGATCTCAGCATCTCCGCCAAGGCTCAGTGTTCCATACAAGAGCTGAAGAGCATAGAGATGATTGGTACTTGTCTCAATCACGCCGCCAGTAATGGAAGAATCATATCCTTGACTTGGCCCGCCATCATATTTTAAGGCAATACCATTCGCCACAATGTTTCCTCCAGAAACATTGACGCTGCCATATGTAACTGCAACACCAAAGGCACTGGATTGGATCGTTCCATCTGTCATAATGAAATGGCCGGGATTGCTGCCTGTTGTTCCATTCATCGAACCAATAGACACTGCATTATATCCGGGCGCTGCATTCACCAAACTTACTGTACCGCCATTGATCTTTACTGTGCAACCGTCACCATATGACATGATTACACTACCGTTTCCAGAGCGTTCCACCATACCGCTCGCCAATTCAAATGTGCTACTGTCTTTCAAATAAACAACAGCACCTGTAGCAGCAATCTTCCCTTCGCTGCCGCTATCCTTGATTACAAGAGATGCAGACCCGCTTAAAGTAAAGATCGTCTTTTTTGTGGGACCGGTTAATGTCTGTCCATTGAGATCCAGAACAACAGTCCCATCGTTAATCGTGATACCAGAATTCAGGGTAAGGCCACCTTCAGGAACATAATAATTTCCTGCAGGTAATGTTGTTGTATCTACTGCAATGGCCTCTCCTTCCACCGCCAGCGCTATAGTAGGCAATAGAGACAGGAGCACAGCCAAGGACAATAAGATGCACCAAATGCGTTTTCGTGCTATTTTCATTCCATTTCCCTCCAATCATGATTTGTTGAATTTTAGGCATTGATCAACAGCAGAATACTATTATATAGTTTAACATAAATTGGAAGGTTTGAAAAGGGAAGAATCCTTTTAAATTCCTTGTACCTCTTATCGCCTTCATCATAAAGTTTTAAAATAATAAAAACAAGAGGACACACTTCTAGAGCGTCCTCTCGTTTTCATCGTTTTAATATTCTACCATATAATAAGAAACATAAAAGTAAATTGGCAGAACAGATACGTAGATGCTTAGAACACTTAGGTTCATCCTTTTTCCTTGTTCCTATGAAAATCTACTTTTATTCTATCACAAAGCCCTCCAATCTACTTTCTAATATTCCAACAAAGGCGTCAATTGATTCCTGTAAATCCATCTATAATTATATTTATTTCGTGCAACTGTCTTTGCATTTAAGCTCCGATCTTCGCGCATCAAATCGACGATGATTTGCCCATGCTCCTCATAATAATCTCGTTCAGACGGTGTGTATTTCTCATGTGTGTCATATCCAAAATTTCTTGCATCCCACCGCATGAAATAAGCACCCAGTTTGTCGCCTAATTCCCTTAATGCAGGTACTGCTTCATTCAAAACCAGGAAATTGCCTCTGCTGCTAGCTTCTAATACAGTTAACCCAAAAGATTCCGAATAGGATGGACAGATAAAAAGGTTAGATAACAGAAACAACTCGAAAACACTTTCTCTTGGGAAACTATCCGGATAGCCAATATCAGATGTAAACAAAAGATCTGCTTCGCAAAGTCCGAATTTTTCCCTTCACTCCGTATCATCCTTTTATGGACTTTACTGGGAGTATCCGCACTAGGGAAATCGCAAAAAACCACCTTCTTGTTCTTTTTTATTCTGGTTTTGATTGTTCCTGCCAAAGTTGCCAACCAATTTTCTCAAACAGCACTTTAAAAAAGAAGCCGCTTGGCAGTGCAGCTTTCCTGTGATACAATGTTGGCAGTTGAATACTGTCGGAATTTGCATAAGGGGTGTTTCAATTGACTGGAGAACGAGAAAAATTCGGCTCTCGACTGGGGTTTATCCTGATCTCTGCCGGATGCGCCATCGGGCTGGGAAATGTGTGGCGCTTTCCTTATATTGTAGGAAAATATGGGGGCGCCGCTTTTGTGCTGCTATACCTACTGTTTTTATGTATCCTGGGACTTCCCATTATGGTAATGGAGTTTTCTGTGGGGCGGGCCAGCCAGCAATCTGCCGCTCGCTCCTTCCACACTCTGGAACCCAAGGGAAGTAAATGGCACTGGTACAGCTATGGAGCTATGCTAGGTAACTATATGTTAATGGCTTTTTATACCACTGTTGGCGGCTGGATGTTAGCCTATTTTTATAAAATGATCCGGGGTCGCTTTGTGGGACTCAATCCACAGCAAGTTTCCGGTGTATTTAACCAGATGTTGGCAAACCCTTGGTATCTCACCTTTTGGATGGTGCTTACCGTACTACTTTGCTTTATCGTTTGCTCTCGCGGACTAAAAAAGGGAGTAGAAAAGGTCAATAAGGCTATGATGCTGGCTCTTCTCTGCATTATAGTAATCTTGGTAATCCGCTCCCTGACCTTGGAGGGGGCAGGAGAAGGATTAGCTTTTTATCTGACACCAGATTTTTCCAAATTATTTGATGCAGAAGGTGGGTTAGGTGAATCCGTTTTCGCTGCCATGGGCCAAGCCTTTTTTACCCTTTCCTTGGGAATTGGTGCACTGGCCATTTTCGGCTCTTACATAGGGAAAGAGCGTTCCCTTACTGGAGAGGCTCTCAGTATTACGCTGCTGGACACTTTTGTGGCACTGATGAGTGGATTGATCATCTTTCCAGCTGCCGCGTCCTTCGGCGTAAATGCCGGGGAGGGTCCCTCTTTGATTTTCATTACCCTGCCCAATATTTTTAATCAAATGGTTGGGGGCCGAATTTGGGGAGCTTTGTTCTTTGTATTTATGTCTTTTGCCGCTTTCTCTACCATTATTGCAGTTTTTGAAAATATTCTCTGCTTTGCCATGGACCTTTGGGGCTGGACCAGAAAGAAAGCTATTCTAGTAAACTTGATAGTAGTGCTGCTGATCTCCATACCTTGCATCTTGGGTTTCAATATTTGGAGCAATGTTACCATTCCCGGCATTGGAAATATTCAGTCCATTGAAGATTTCATTGTAACCAACAACCTACTACCTCTGGGCTCTTTGGTATATCTGCTGTTTTGCACCAGTCGCTACGGCTGGGGCTGGAAAAACTTTATTCAGGAGGCCGATGCAGGTCGAGGTCTAAAATTCCCCAAATCCCTCCGATTCTACTTTTCATATATTCTGCCCGCTATTGTACTTATCATCTTTATCGTTGGATATCTGCAAAAGATCATTTGAGAGTCCTCAGAGCTCCAGCTACCTTCCCGTAAACAAAAACAGGCAAGAAGTTATTGGATTTCTTGCCTGTTTTCCTTTTTCAAATTAAAATTTGAGAGACATTATCCTATGTAGGTGAATACGTATTGAACGCACTTCAAAATAGTCAATAACTCCAAAGGCATTTATGTGAGCTTTTTCCAAAATAGTAGCTTTGTAGCAAGACAAGGTGGCGCTCCCAAATGGGAGCGCCACC
>CAWVKD010000091.1:0-10301 GCA_963929765.1 Clostridia bacterium
GATCAGGTATGGAGATCACCTATAAACCATGGGCTTCACAATATTCAAGTCTGCACCGCCCGTGTACGACAGAAGTTAGAGCAACTCTGCCAAGGCAAACATTACATAAAAACCATACGGCGAAAAGGATATCAATTTTCTCCCTCTGCAGAATAAAAAAACCGCCCTGGGTTTTCCAGGACGGTAAAATATTTAAAATATGTTATTTCTTTTTGCGAAATGGTCCAATACCTGCAACAGCTATACCAATCACAACGCAAATCCCTAACCCTGCGGCAACAAACAATATTTGAAGGAAAAACGGAATGGTTGAGGGTATCTCTGCCTGTGTCATTTCTTCCAGCGGACCTGACACAATGGGTGATGCGGAAGGAGCCATGTTCCCTGACTCCGGGGTAGAATCCTGCTTCTGGCCATTTTCTGTTTCGTGTATCAGATCTGCCTCTGATTCCGTTTCTTTTTGTGCTCCCGATAGAGAACCTTTTTGCCATTTCCACCCCCCTGTTTGATCGGATGCATCCTCTGGATGCAATGAGATGGTCGGCTGGCTATCTGGTTGTTCTGGCTTGCGATCAGGTGGACTCACCGAGGTGCTTCCACCGCGATTGCCGCTTTGGTCATCACTGTCTTCTGTTGGCATCAAAACCCCATCTGAAGCCCAATATTTCTCCTGCCATGGCTGGGCAGCAACGATTCGGAGATAGCGCGGGGTATTATCTGGAAAGAAAAAAATACAAGTTATATCACCTTGATCATTTGAAGAAACTTCAAATTCAGACCATCGACTCCACGTCTTTCCTCCATCTGTGGATATTTCCCCCCAAACTTCAGCATCTTCTGGCAGTGAAAGTACTGTCAGACCCGCTGTGCAAGCCATTTCACCACTCCAATGCGTTTTGGTGATAACAATTTGTTCCGGTCGATACCAATGTACAGATAGGGTTAAGGGTCGGACTGAAGTCAATATTTCTCCTTTTTCATCTAAAAAATACCCATTGAGTGTCCATTCTCCTGTGGTCCGGCCATCATATCCACTCATATCCCAACGAAGCGGAATTTCCTTTTCCTCCTCTATCCCTTGATACTGTAGATAAGTTTTCAGCGTGGTTGGCAAAAGCTCTTCCACCAAAACACGCCCCTCTTCCAGCCAAAGATCCTCTGGCGAATGCGAAAGATTATTCACTGTAGGTGGCGCCCATTGGATGAGAGAATCTTCCAAATCTGTCATGGTCAAAATCACTGCGCCACCAGGCTCTTGCACAATCAGTAATTCCTGGCTTGATGTCTCTAAAACCACATCTGTCAACTTCAGTTTTCCGCCTGGTTTTACAACAATCAATCCACCCAAAGATCCCCGGATCACTGGACTGGCCTCTCCTGTACTTCCAATGGAAAGTGTTCCAATATGAAGAGTGCCGCCGGCTTCTATCACAACCTGCCCTGTTATTTCGATTGTCAGATCTCCAGGATACATACCTTCCGGTACAGCAGCACCTGCAAACGCCGAGGATATGGTTGTATAACTGCGGATCTCTCCTTCTTTGATGGTGCAGCTATCCAAGGTTACCGTGTAAGACTTTGTGGAAGAATCTCCCTGGTCCGATGACGGTATCGTAGGAGCCACAAGGGAAATGAATGTCCAAAGATTGGATTTAGACAAGGTTTCCGTTAGTCCTATGGTATCTTTGGATACCATCGAAATGGCATGTGATGGAAGTTCTGCCGCTTCAGCAGAAAGGTTCTCTCTTTTATGTAATACCAACATCAATATCAATATGCAAATTCCAAAAACAAAGCTTTTTCTATATAATAGATGCATTTTCTGTCCCCCTATGAGGTGTTTTTCATGAATAAGAAAATCAGGCACAGCAATTTACTGCTTCTATTAGCCGTATTGCTTATCGGATTTTTGATTTACAGTGCCCTATTTCGTCTAGACAACAAATATACCGCCTCACTCCCTGGCGGATATGGATATAATGTTCTCCAAAACAACCCCGATCAAATTGCTTTTCTGGTAGATGGGTGGGAATATTATCCGGGCCAATGGCTAAACCCTGAAGATTTTAACCAAGGGGTCACACCAACCACCTATACCTACATCGGTCAATATCCTAACTTTTCTGCACATTTAAACCATCCATATGGAACTGCTACTTATCGTATCCTGTTGCAAAACGATCATCCATCTATTGATTTGGCCCTTTACCTGCCTGAATTGCTGTGTGCCGGTCGAGTCTATATCAATGGTGTTTTGGTGGGCGAGCAAGGCAGCTTGTCCCCTTATACCCCACAGGTCGTAGACAGCATCTATTCGTTTACCGCCACAGGAAATACAGAAATCATCATTCAATGCGCCAATTATACCCATTATTACTCCGGCCTGTATTATCCACCGGCAGTGGGAACATCAAAAGCGATCTTCCAAATGCTGACAATCCGAATGGCAGTTTATGGCATACTATGTTTTGTCCCTCTGGCCATTGCGTTATTTAACTTGGCCCTCTGGGTTTTGAATCGGGATATGTTAACCCGATGGATGGGCCTTCTTTGTCTTTTCTTTTCCTTAAGAATGTCCTACCCTTTTTTTCATGCTCTAGGTATTTCTTACATACGTCTTCTTTATGCTTTGGAGGATCTTTGCGGAAATTTGGTATTGCTATGTGCTATTATGCTTGCAGGAAAATTGGCGGGCACTGTGAATCTCTGGTATCACAGGTATGTGGCTGTTCCTGCTGCTGCTAGTCTGTGTATTATCGCTGTTTTGTTCCCATTGTTCATTTTACCATACGCACCACTCTTCATCAATATTTATGGCTTTCTTCTTTTTATTTGGAAATTACTGACTGGCCTTTATTTGCTCTTTTTGGCCGGACATGCTCTTCAAAAAGATCAAGCATTAGGACGTTATCTTCTATGCGCCGCAGGATTTTATGGCCTATCTATCGCTGCATCTGTGCTAACGGTCAACTATTTCGAACCCATTTGCGGTGCCTGGCTGGAGGAATACGGCGGATTTGCTCTTGTGGTAGGTTTCGCTGCTCTCATGGCCCTTCGAGGGGTGATGCTCGCCCGAGAAAATAAAAAGCTGACCCTTCATCTTCAGGACGAGGTGGATCGCAAAACCCATGGAATGGAAATCCTCCTTTCAGAGCGCCGAGAGCTGCTGGCCCACTTGCTCCACGACTTGAAAAACCCCCTTGCTGCTTTGCGCTCTTACGCAGAGTTGGTACGCCTTGGCGGAGTGGCACTGGATCAAGAAACCGCCGGGTATCTGGATGCTTTGACAGAACGTGCAGAAGTTGTAGGTGAACGGTTTGACCTGCTTCAAGACTTCTCCAGAGGGGAACGAGGAATGTTTTATGCTGAGGAAATTTGCCTCAACACACTCCTACAGCAATTCCATTCCAATAACCGATTGGACATTGAAATGTCTGGATTGACATTCCATCTCAAACTTCCAAAACAAGATGTGATCGTACGAGGAAACAAAGACCGTCTGGAAAGAGCTTTGGAAAATCTCTGCTACAATGCTCTTTCTTTTACACATGAAAATGGAACCATTACTCTTTCTCTGGAGCAGGAGGAACATTATGCAGTGATCTCTGTACAGGACACCGGTGCTGGTATTCATCCCCAAGATCTGCCCTATATTTTTAAAAGAGGTTTTACCCGTCGTTCAGATGGAAGCAACGGTGAGGGTCTGGGGCTATTTATCGTTCGCACAATTGCCTTGGAACATAACGGTTCAGTGGATGTTGTCTCCCAGCTGGGACATGGAAGCGTGTTTACGTTACGGCTGCCATCCATAGTAAAAGAGTAGGACAAAGGACTTGACATTTTTCAGTAAACTGTACCCCCTTATAAATGAAAAGATAAATCACGAAAAGGAGAAGAAACGTCTGTGAAGCTTCTTCTCCTTTTCGTCAGTTTATCACTTTGTCCTAAATATTGCTTAGGTTATCAAATGGCTAAACCAAAAAAGCACTGCCTGCCGCAGAATGTGGCAGGCAGTGCTTTTTGTCATGATCCTGAGAGGAGTCCCGCTTGCTCCAATGTGCGATTCAGTCCATCGATAAAAGCAGGACTACCAACTTCCGTATCTGTTGGAATCAAATTTTCTAACAGAATACGTTCTCCATTTTGAATGGCAAAAACCAAGTACGGACTTTCCTCACTGAAAAATCCTCCATACCATCCATTCTCATCCACCCAAGTACCTCCTGCTAATGTGATTTCTTCTGGCGTTGATGTATGGAATTCACAAGAAAATGTATATAGTTCAATCTCCGGCCCATCCAAAGTCGTTAAGAAATAAGAAACCGGAATCATAGAAATGGAGGAAATTCTCCAATCGTCAAAATTCTGATCTTCCAAACCCCCTTCACTGCCAGATTTGACAGATATGTAATAGCTCTCTACTTGCTTTTTTACTTTCTCCTTTACATCCTCGGGAACAGTGATCCCTTCTAATACATGATCTTCCATCTTTCGTTCGTCACGATATAGGCTCAGATTCTGGCCATCAAAGTAGAGATAACGCAGAAATTCAGCCCTCGCTTCTCCCCAGCCTTCTACCACCATCAAACCAGATATTTTCAGATAACGCCCACCAGCATCCCATTCTGCTCCGCTCCACTCTTCTAGTTCCTTCCAGTGTTCTTCTAAAAGAAGAGGGAGATCAGCCTCATATAACTGGCCGTCTTTTTGGAATACAATCGACCTCTCCGTAACTAACTCTGAGATTCCATTCCCATCTAAATCATACTGTCCTGGTTGGGAACCTATAGTGCGGGCTATTAGAAGCAAAGTTCCATCTTGCTGTATGGAATAATAATCACAAACATCAGAGTGGTAGGTTTCGTGGAAATAGGGAATGGCAATTCCTTGGTATCCAAACAGATCATGGAAGAAAAAAGTGCGGTAGGCATCTGCCTGGTTGGGTAATTGCAAGAAGCAGTCTGCTTCCCAGGTCCCGCTACCTGATGCACTGTCATTCACCACCGCTGCATATACATTGCCATCTGTAGACTGGTAGATACATATGACAGATTCTCCCAACTGGTAGTTTCCATATTGCTGTGCAAGGTCACCACTATGATGCTCTATTGTAATGGCTGGTGGTTGGTAAGGCGTCAGTCCATCCAACGAAATGATACATTCTGGATCCCAATCAGGTAAGGCCGGTGGAATTTTTGGCACATTCACGATACAATTAGAACAAAAATAATAACTTCCTTTTTGATCGTTTTGTAACGTAACACATTTCCATCCTTCACCGAAATATGTATCATAATAATATAAGGAAATTTGATCACCTTTTTGTTCTCCAGCTGTAAAGGTAACCGTCCCCACATAATTGGTATCGCCATGAAAATGGAAATAGATATCATTCGATTCTAAATAGGAAAAGTTCGACAAACCTACTCGCTCTGTTTCTTGCAAAGTTAGACCAGTGCAGGCAAGAAGCACAGCATCCATTTGTGCTGTTGTTAAGGAAATGGCGGGACACGGTGGCTCTCCTTTAAACCCTTCCGCCTCTGCTAACAACTTCTCCAAAGAAACCTGATCCATTCCATTTTCCATTTTGGCAAACACGGTATTGCCATCGCCATTATAAAAAAGCTGGAAAAGATCTATTTCCTCTGGCTTTTCATAGAGAGAAGTGAGGAATTGATTGTGTATATTATACTGTCCGCCATTGAAAAAGATTTCATTGAAATAGGTCAACTCCTGACCGTTCAAAGGCCTTGTTTCATTTGGGGAAGTAGATGGTATACTTGTGAAGGTGCAGGCACTGACAAAAGCAGTCAGCATTGCTACAGCCAAAAGAGCTGCCACCATACTCTTTGGCTTTTTGGCAATACGAGTAATCCGATCTTTCATTTGACGTTTGCCAGTCGTCAACATATTGGTCGCCATCATCGGATTGACAGATCGCATTTGAACCAGCGCAAGCAGCGTCTGTCCATAGGAAAGACGATCTTTCTCTCCCAATCGTTTCAAAGTGCCTTCGTCACAGGCCGTCTCACAGTCATTTTTGGAAACAACAGCTGCTACCCACACCAGAGGATGGAACCAATATACCGTTAGACAGATACACCGGAGCAAAGACCATAATGGATCCCAATGTCTGGCATGCGTCTCTTCATGAATCAATACATGATGCAACCAACGAGGGGATGTTACCGTAGCGGAAGTAACATAAATCGCTGGTCGGAACAGTCCAAACAAGCAAGGAGACGCCAAACAGTTGCAAAGATAAACTGGATAGTTGCATCCATCGATAGGATACGGCGTTCGATGTCGACGCAACATACGCCAAAAACGGAAATTAGAATAGAGCAATATCATTGCCATACCAATCATGCCAGTCCACCATACCCAAATCAGTACATCCAAAAGGCCCCATTGCCTTTCTCCTTTGGCAAGAAGAGCTTCCTCTTTTGACAGGACAGGATGGGCATTCCCTTCTCCTGGAGTTGCTTCTTGTTCGGTGGATATCTGATCGATATAAGATGGTGTGCCTCTCCTTTCCATCCATGTCCCGGTCATCGAATGTTCCACTGATGTGATGATCGCTTGTTGTGTTTCCGACCCTGTATTCCATATAGAGATAGGCAACGCAGGCAGTCTCACAGGAATCAGCAATTTGATTAACACAAGTCCCCATAGAGCATACTGAAGTCTTCGCGGTATGGTGTTTCGAAAAAGGACACGCAGCACCAATAAAGCTATGATTAAAATCGAAGAAGTGATCACAATCTCTATCATGGCTCTTTCTCCTCCTTTGCCTTCTCTAAAATGGCCGAAAGTTCATCAATATCTTCTGGTGTTAGCGCTTTGCTACTGACCATAGCATTCATCATAACACCAAAACTGCCACCATAAACACGACCCAAAAAATGGGTGGTTGCACTTCGAGCAGCCTCAGACCGAAGAACACGGGCAAAATAATGTTTCGCTCGCACCCCTTCTTGATAGTCTACCATCCCTTTGGACTCTAATCGGGCCAACATTTTAATAATGGTATGCTTGCTCCATCCCGTTTCCCCTTCCAAAGCCCGAGTTAGCTCGGTAATGGTCATCGAAGTATGATCCCAAAGGCAATTCATCAGCTTCCATTCCCCATCAGACAGATGAATATCCACGTATAAGCCTCCTTTTTTTGGTATACATTTGTCTACCCTTAGGTTAGCAAATAGGTAGACAAATGTCAACCTAAAAAGAATGACAAATAGAAACAAATCATCTTTGCTACGCTCATGCACTCGATCACTCCCATATTTTCCTTTTATTCTTAAATCATGAAAAAGGGTGCTTTCTCTTGATAGAGAAAGCACCCTTTTGAAGATGCATATGGGGTCCATATACATTATGTATCAAGTTCCAGATAATAGAGGGTATCTGTATCAACGTCGTAGATTGCTACTGTTATGTTATAGGAAGCCCGTTCCAAAAACTGAGAATCGTCTTTATGGTGTGTACTCTCTTCATGGCGATCCCAAAAAGAATAATACCCATTCTGAATCACCGGAATCAACGGATCACCTTGATGATCACTTATATAGGGCCCAATGCTCCTCTCTTCCGTTGCAGTACCATACACAGCAGTCGCAAGATTGGTGCTCAACGGAAGGGGTTGCCAGGAATTGTTCTTTTCTATTTCGTTTCGTACCGTACGATCAGCAAATGTTAAAACAGTGCATGTTGTTCCATCTCCATGAACCCCCCCATGGGTATCATAGTGTGATATTTGGTGTCCCGAACTCACATCGATACCGAGAATGTCAGAAATATCCTTCAAAGAGTTTTGACGCTGACATCCAGTTAAAAGGAAAATCCATAAAAAAGAAAACACAATAACCCATATATAATATCTTCTTTTCATCCATGCTTCCCTCCCTATTGCATATTTTCCTCATCTCAATACTATCACAAATCTTTCAAAGTGCAATACAAATCAACCGAACCAGCATCCGGGAAATAAACGTGTGGTAAATACAACTCCAAAAATCAGAAAGTGCTCTTCTAGTTTTTTCTGACTTGGAGAGCGCTTTCTCCATAAAATGACTTTCCCTTTTGAGATCTGATGGCGTTTTGGCAGGTTAGCATTTCTTTTGATATATAAGTGCACCGATTGGACTAACGAATCATATGAAACCGGATACCCCTAACACAATCCATCCATCGATTTTTGCATTCTGCTCTCCGGCATGATCAGACGCCTATTGCCTTCCAATAGTTGATATGGCTTTCCGATATCTTGACTGCTGTCCTGCTGCGGCATCGCCGGCATATCACTATTTTGCGCTATATCAGTCTTTCGTGCAGCAAAGGAATCCATTCTGTTTCCCATAACACTGTTTATACTTCCCATTTGGGTGAGATCGATCTCTGAGCCATCGATCAATGTAGTCGGATCGTCAGACTGTCCATCCGACGTAGATGGGATACTGCCAGCCATTTGACCTTAAATGTTCTCTGCACAAAGCTGGCAAAGCAACACCTGTTTCAAACGCCTTATAACTTGTTCCCTCGGAACATTTTCCAAACCCGCCAAAGGCAAGATTGTAATCTCAAGGGATCATAGACAGCCGACCATCCTCTTCATAGAGATAATAATTATGGACCATGAAACCTGTATAACTATCAAAATGGCCGACAATATGATGCACCACAAAGTAGCGGATCTCTCCATCTACATTTACAGCAGACTCGATATCCGCATTTTGATTGAGTTGTTTTGGAGAGGCAATCAAACGATCGCTGATCGCTTTCTGCATCTGCAATATCTGTTTTGGCATTGTCAAAGATATTGGAGTAACTAGTATATTCATCATCTGAATAGATCAATTTGGCATCGTCATCTGCCATTCTACCGCCCCATTCCCCAAGTACTTCGTCTATTTCTTTTTCTGGTGGCATGGATCTCTCATCATTTTCCGCATTTTCACTTCTCCGTTCCCAAAAATCATTGTAAAGGTCAAATTCAGAGCAAGAACAACGCAGCAAATCTTACGTATTTGTTTGCGCGTGGATATTGAACTCCTCCTTTATCCCATATATTCCCCATTGTAGTTAACCAGCACGGCACTTTGTGCACCATCCATCTCAGAAAGGATATTGACGAAATCTATATGATCCTCTTTCATACGGATTTCTATATTCAGCTCGATCATTCCACTTTGGGCGGTTTTGCTTTTCACTATGCAGCGCACAAAACGTGTTTCTTTAAAATTTCCATTGCAGCCATCTCTCCGTCGTGATTTTCACAACGAAGCACCACAATGTATGGATTGGCATGAGATTTCCGATTGGCAAATACCAATAAGACAATGCCAATTGCCACGATTCCAAACACGGCCAATGGAATTATTCCGGCTGCAAGAGCAATACCTCAATTAGCTGTTCCATATGTTCTCGACTGACACAGAACACAACATCCGGGTGGATTTCTATTTGAATGTGGAAATACCTTCACTCCATCTGTTCGGAAAATGCATGAACACTTTCCGTCAAAAGGCCGCTGAATGGAACCTCTATTTTG
Organism: Clostridia bacterium; assembly: GCA_963929765.1. Lineage (GTDB taxonomy): Bacteria > Bacillota > Clostridia > Oscillospirales > Oscillospiraceae > RGIG529. The sequence continues at coordinate 9,551 of CAWVKD010000091.1, forward strand.
GGCATTTGAATTGGATTTTCTTCCATCCGGCCAAGGGTAAGAAGATTTTTCATCAGGCCGTTGAGTCGTACTATTTGCTTTTTGATATTTTTACTCCACTTGTTTTCGCCATGATAAAGATCCATAGCTTCGGTATTGGCATGGATAATGGCAAGAGGTGTTTTGATCTCATGACAGAAGTGTCTAAAAATACAACTGTCGTTCTACCTGCCATCCGACTGCCCAAAATAGCATAACGAAATTTGCCCTGTATTCCTGTGCGGTCCGGTATCTCATGTGCATCCTGGGCCATTTCTGTTGCTTCCTCTTCACTAAGCGAGGAAATTCTACTTACATCTAGATCAATGATATCTCCATTTTCGTTAAAACGAATCACAAAATAGGAAGATAAAAGGAAAATATCCCTTTCATTTCTTGATATATCAAATTCACGAGGCGGCGGAGCCAAATTGGGTATATCAGTCGTATTCTTAAGTCCAGCTTCATTTTCAGAAATCATCATCAAAGTGCGATCAATACTATATCAAACCGTGATGATATTCGCTACATTGATGGCACCAAGCAAAAGAAAGATCAAAACCGAAATGGCAATCATTACTGTTATAACGATTTTTTTGCAGTGTTTTGTTATAAAATTAACTCTGATATTACAAGAAATTTTATAATCATCGAATTGCTCGTTTGGTAAACTATCAACCAGCTAAAATGGCATAATAAAAGCAAGGTGGCGCTCCCAAATGGGAGCGCCACC